>JBDHTJ010000148.1:0-12926 GCA_039808585.1 Hyphomicrobiaceae bacterium
GCAGCAAGGTTCTGACCGGCTTCCTCGAGCGGGCGGATGCCAAGAACGGCCCTTACGCCATGGCGACGGAGTTCACCGAAGCCACGAAGCTCTTTGCCGAGGTTGCCAACTCCTGGCTCGCACACCCCGGCAAGCTCGTCGAGACGCAGGGCGAGTTTGCACGTGACATGATGCAGCTGGCCACCACCACGGCGCAGCGAGCCATGGGCATCGAGGCGCCGGCCGTTGCAAAGCCCGAGCCGGGCGACAATCGCTTCAAGGATGCCGAGTGGGAGAAGAACCCCTACTTCGATTTTTGGAAGCAGTCCTATCTCATAGCCACGCGCTGGCTCGATGAAGTTCTCAAGCGCACCGATGGTCTCGACGATCGCACGCGTGCGCGCGCCGAATTCTACCTCAAGCAGTTGTCGAGTGCGCTGGCGCCGTCGAATTTCCCGGTGACGAACCCCGAGGTGCTGCGCGAGACCTTCGCCAGCAACGGCCGCAATCTTCTCCAGGGCGTCGCCAATCTGGCGCACGACCTTGAAGGTTCGGGCGAGCTTCTCAAGATCAGCCAGACCGACACCGAGGCTTTCGAGGTCGGCGTCAACGTCGCCACCGCCCCCGGCAAGGTGGTCTTCCAGAACGAGCTGCTGCAGCTCATCCAGTACGCGCCTTCGACCGACACGGTGCACGAGCGGCCGCTGCTCATCGTGCCGCCCTGGATCAACAAGTTCTACATTCTCGATCTTGGGCCGCAGAAGTCCTTCATCCGCTTCGCCGTGTCGAAGGGCTTCACGGTGTTCGTGCTCTCCTGGGTCAATCCGGACGAGCGGCTGGGACACAAGACCTTCGAAGACTACATGAACGAGGGCATCCTGGCCGCAGCCGACGCGGTGAAGCGCGAAACCGGCACCGAGAAGATCAACGTCATCGGCTATTGCGTCGGTGGCACGCTGCTCGCGACGACGCTCGCCTATCTCGCTGCGCGCGGCGAGGAAGTGTTCTCCTCTGCCACCTTCTTCGCGGCGCAGGTGGACTTCAGCAAGGCTGGCGACCTCCTACTCTTTATCGACGATGCGCAGCTGAAGGCGCTGGAGGAGATGATGGCCGAACGCGGCTATCTCGACGGTTCACGCATGGCCACGGTGTTCAACATGCTGCGGCCGAAGGACCTGATCTGGCCTTACGTCGTGAACAACTACCTCTTGGGCAAGAAGCCGTTCCCGTTCGACCTGCTCTACTGGAACCAGGACTCGACGCGGATGTCGCCCGCCAATCACAACTTCTACCTTCGCGAATTCTACCAGCAGAACAAGCTCGCGCGCGGCCAGCTCTCGATCGGCGGCGTCAAGCTCGACCTCTCCAAGGTGAGCATCCCGATCTACGAGCTGTGCGCCAAGGAAGACCACATCGCGCCCGCGAAATCGGTGTTCATCGGCTCGAAGCTGTTCGGCGGGCCGGTCACACTGGTGGTCGGTGGATCCGGCCACATCGCCGGCGTCATCAATCCGGTGGGCGAAAAGCAGAAATACCAGTACTGGGTGAACGACAAGAAGGCGCCCACGTACGAGGCGTGGATGGATGGGGCCACCGAGCACAAGGGCTCGTGGTGGCCACACTGGGCCCAGTGGCTGTCCAAGCAGTCGGGCTCCATGGTGCGAGCACGCACACCCGGCGCCACGCTCGGCACCATCGAGGATGCGCCAGGAAGCTACGTGAAGGTGAAATCCTAGAGCCTGATCGCTTGAGATGGACGCGCTCGCGCGTCCGTCGAAAGCGTGAATCAGCCTCTCATTGAAGAGCCTGATCGCTTGAGATGGACGCGCTTGCGCGTCCGTCGAAAGCGTTGATCAGTCTCTCGCCTCAGCGCCGCGGCTCGATCAGGCCGGCAGAACGTGGCCCGAGGCCTTCTGCCAGCGCCCGCTCGAGCGCGGCGGGCCCCGCAATGCGGGCAAGGCTCTCGGGCACCACCCACATCACATAGTCGTCGGCATAGATACCGCGTGCACAAGACAGCCGCGCGCCGTCGAAGCGACATTGCGAATCCGCTGTGATTGCCTGCGTTTCGCGCCTGTCGTGCCGGATCACCTGCATGTCGATAGGCTGCAGCACCAGCGGCCTTTCACTCACCGCGATGCCGCGGAACACGCATCCCAAATGACTGCGGCAGGCGCCCGCGCGCTCGCCGAAGGTATTGGCAAAGCCCAGCACGCGCCGCACCGGCATCAGGCGGGCGGGAGCATCGGCACCCCCGCTCACATAGCAGCCGTCGTTGCCGCATAGCACGGGGTCGGCCGTCTTGTTGTGGCGCCGAATGCCCCTGTTGCCCGGCGAAAGCACGATCAGGATGGCCACGCGGCTTTCCAGCGCCTCAGGGACGTGCGGCGCTGAAACCTGCGCCATCTCCCTCTGCTTCTCCGCCGGTTTTTCCGCAGCACGTGGGGCGCTCTCGGAAGTGGAGGGCTTGTCCGCTGGAAGTTCCTTGGCTGGCACTGCAGAAGCCGGTTGCCTGTCTGTCTCGCGCGCACCGATTGTGTTTGGTGGCGCCGCCACGCTGGCCTCTGCCAGGGCCCGCGCCTCAGCGTCCTTGCGAGCGGCCTCGGCAATGCGCGCCGCCTCGGCCTGCCGCGCATCGGCACTGCGCCAGACCCGCCGCGCCTGGGCGATTTCCCGGCCGCGCGTTTCTTCTCGCGCTTTTGCTTCGGCCAAGGCCGCAGCGACTTGCGCGGCGGCGAACGCCTTTTGCTTCTCCTCTGCCTCCTGGCGCAGGGCAAGTGCCACGCGCTCCGAAGCCTTTCGCCATACCCGACGGGCAGCCGCAATTTCGTCTGCCCGCGCACCCGCTGCGGCAACGGCAGCCTTCTCGCCGGCCTCGTAGCGCGCCGCGATGGCAATGCGTTCGATGCTGTCGCGATAGGCGCGCTTGGCAGCCGCGATCTCGCGCGCACGCGCCTGTTCGTTCCCGCCGATGTTCTGATTGGCAAGCGCGCCGGGATCCTTCTCCGCGCCTTGTCCGGCGATGATTTCTTCGATCCGCCGCCGCGCCTCGGCCTCGGCGCGGGCCTTGTCCTCGGCCGCCCTTCGCGTCTCTTCCTCGAGGCGCGCGCGCGTCAGCATGTCGGTTTCCTCGGCCTTCGTGTCGGCGGGCTTCGGCGGTTGCTGCGGCGAGATCTTGCCGGCAGCCTTCTGCTTCTCGCGATCCGCCTTCAACGCCGCTTCCGCAGCCTTCCGCGCAGCCTCCCGGCGCGCCTCTTCGGCCTTTCGTTCGGCGTCCTTTTTGCGCGCTTCCTCCGCCTTGCGCAGTTCGTCCGGTGAGGCCTGCGCCTTGCCGTCGTTGGCGAACTTGTCGGCGATCGAATGGGCGCTTTCACCGGCGGCATGCGCGACGGGGGAAACCAGCATCAGCCCTGCCATCATCGCACCCGCAAGCCCGGACGTGCGCGCTCCGCCACCCAGCCACACCATGTCGACAGCTCCCGCTATTCCGGCGCG
This sequence comes from Hyphomicrobiaceae bacterium, assembly GCA_039808585.1. Classification (GTDB taxonomy): domain Bacteria; phylum Pseudomonadota; class Alphaproteobacteria; order Rhizobiales; family Hyphomicrobiaceae; genus AWTP1-13. The sequence continues at coordinate 3,475 of JBDHTJ010000148.1, forward strand.
CTCATTGCGTGCCGACGGGTCGGGAGCGTCGGGCGCTCCACCGGTCCCATGGCGCCGGACTTTGTTTTGCCATTGCGGCAAATTGCGGGGCAGGAGCGGGGAAGTATTTGGGCGTCAACCCGGACGATCGGGTCTCGCCGCTGCTGAGATCAGCTGTTGACGATCGCCTGCAGTCCCTCGCGATAGCTGGGGTAAAGTAGCTCCGCCTGCAGCACCTTCCGGATGCGATCGTTGCGCACCCGCTTGTTCTCCGCCCAGAAAGAGGCGGCCATGGGGGATAGTTCCGCAGTCTCGAAGGGAATGGCCGGCGGCGGCTCCATGCCCAGCAGTTGCGCGGCGTAAACCACGACGTCTTCCGGTGGCGCTGGCTCATCGTCGGTGACGTTGTAGATGCGGTGCTCGGTCGGCGTATCGATCGCCTTGGCCACCACGCGCGCAATGTCTTCCACATGGATGCGGTTGAAGACCTGGTCGCGCTTGATGATGCGCCGCGCCGTCCCTGTCCTGAGATTGTCGATGACACTGCGTCCTGGCCCGTAGATGCCGGACAGCCGGAAGATCTCGACGCGCTTGCCCGTCTCCTCCGCAAACCTGAGCCAAGCCTGCTCGGCCTGCACGCGCCGCAAGCTGCGCTCCGACTTCGGCCGCAACGCGTGCGTCTCGTCGATCCAGGCGCCCTTCGCATCGCCATACACGCCGACGGTGGAGAGGTAGCCGATCCATGCGAGATCCGGCAGCGCCGCCAGATCAGACCCGTGCTGTCGCAGCGCCGGATCGCCCTCGAGGTCCGGCGGGATCGACACCAGCACGTGCGTCACCCCCGCCAGGGCTGCGCGCACGTCTGTCGAGGGCCCGTCGCCGCGATAGGTCAGGAGGCTGATGCCCTTGCCGAGCGACCCGTGCGGACCCGTATGAGTTCCGACAACGTGGTCCACCCGGCCTGAAAGCTTGCGTGCAAGCTCCTGCGCCGAGTAGCCGAACCCGAAACAAAAAAGCTTCATGGGCAAATGTCCTGATTTCTCGTCCATTCCGCCTTCACGTAGGCGTCTTCCTCGCGACCTGCAAATTGTGCGCGCAACGCGTCCAACTCGGCAGCCGTCACAAGGCGGCGCGCGGCCCACACCGCCATCGCGCGCACCACCGGCGCCGGGTCACACAACAAGGCGGTGACCGCTGGCAGCAGGCCGGGGTCGCCCGAGTTGCCGGCCGCAATGAGCGCATTACGCACCACACGGTCACGTCCCGTCCGCTTCACCGGCGTTCCTGCAAAGCGCGCCCGGAATGCAGCATCATCAAGATGTAGCAGATCGCCGAGCGGAATGGCCGCATCATGTGCACGCGCCGTCAGCCGTGCATCCCTCGCTGTTTGCGCAAACTTGTTCCACGGACACACGGCGAGGCAGTCGTCGCAGCCGAACACACGATTGCCGATCGCCTCCCGGAACTCGGGCGCGATGTGCCCCTTGTGCTCGATCGTGAGATACGCGATGCAGCGGCGCGCATCGAGCTGATAGGGCGCGGGAAAAGCGCGCGTCGGGCAAACGTCCAGGCATTGCCGGCAGCTGCCGCAGTGATCCTCCTCCGCGTCATCCGGAACAAGTTCTGCCGATGTCAGGATGACGCCCAGGAACAGCCACGACCCGAAATCCTTGGAGACGAGGTTGGTGTGCTTGCCCTGCCAGCCTATGCCTGCCACCTGCGCGAGCGGCTTCTCCATCAGCGGCGCCGTATCGACGAACACCTTGACGTCCACGCCGCCCGCTTCCGCCAGCGCACGCGCCACGCGCTTTAGGCCGGCCTTCACGACGTCATGGTAATCCTTGCCCTGCGCATAAGCCGAGATCACGCCGCGTCCCTTGTCAGCAAGGAGCGCCATGGGATCAGCGGCAGGTCCATAGTTCTTGCCGAGGACGATGGCCGAGCGCGCCTGCGCCCACAGCGCCTCGGGGTGCGCCCGCGCCTCTGCCCGCTCCTGCAGCCACGCCATCTCCCCGTGCCGCCCTTCGCTCAGAAAAGCCCTCAGGCGAGCGCCCGGCACATCGCCGAAATCGCGCGTACGCATCACGCGCACGACGTCGAAACCCGCGGCCTCCGCCTGCGTCGCCACCAAACCTTTCAAATCGCAGTTCATTCCGCCAAGGATACCGGTGCAGTACCGCCACAACCAGCGGATATTCCCTGCCATTGGGAACCGATCACTTGAGCGTCCAGGGCGGTGCCGCTAGGGCATGCTCCGGTATCCGGGCCGATCATTTCCGCCCGCTTCGATAGCCGCTTCGGGAGACCCTCATGCCGGCATGGCAAGTGATACTGCTGGGACTGCTCGAAGGCCTGACAGAGTTCATTCCGGTTTCATCGACGGGCCACATCCTTCTCGCCGGGCACCTGCTCGGGTTCGACTCTCCCGGCAAGACATTCGAGGTACTGATCCAACTGGGCGCCATCCTCGCCATCCTCACCGTCTATTCGGCGAAGATCTTCAGGCTCCTGTTCGACATCCCGCGCGACGCGCGCACGCGCCGTTTCGTTCTGGCCGTGATCCTCGCCTTCCTTCCCGCCGCGGGGATCGGAGCGGTGCTGCACAAGTTCATCAAGGAGATCCTGTTCAACTCGCCGATGACGATCTGCGTGTCGCTGGTGGTGGGCGGCATCATCCTTCTGTTCGTCGACAAGATGCGCCTCGAGCCCCGCTATCACGACGCCATGGACATCCCCATCGGCAAGGCCATTGCCATCGGCTTCTGCCAGTGCCTGGCGATGATCCCCGGCGTCTCGCGCTCCGGCTCCACCATCGTCGGCGCGCTGCTGCTGGGGGCCGACAAGCGCGCGGCCACGGAGTTCTCGTTCTTCCTGGCCATGCCGACCATGGCCGGCGCCTTCGCCTACGACCTGATGAAGAACTACAAGATCCTGCGCCCGGACGACGTGATGAGCATCGCGCTCGGCTTTGCCGTGGCATTCGTCGCAGGCGTATTCGTCGTCCGCTACCTGCTCGACTTCGTCAGCCGCCACGGCTTCGCGCCCTTTGCCTGGTGGCGCATCCTTGTGGGCGGCATGGGCCTCGGCGCCCTGCTCGTGCTGGGTGTCTGATCGTCTCTCTGACGCTCAGGCTGCGTGCGAAGCTGCAGGCTCCGTCAGCACGGCATAGAGCGCGGCCCGATCATGCGCGCCGCGCAGTTTTTCGGCCGATGATGGGTTGCGCAAGAGGCGCGAGATGCGCGCCAGCGCCTTCAGGTGATCAGCACCGGCATGCTCGGGCGCCAGCAGCAGGAAAATCAGGTCGACGGGCTCTCCGTCCAGCGCCTCGAACTCGATCGGTTCGGCAAGCCGGGCAAACACGCTCACGATGCGGTTGAGCTTCGGCAGACGTCCGTGCGGAATGGCAATGCCTCGTCCCACGCCGGTGGAGCCAAGACGCTCGCGTTGCATCAGCGTCTCCAGAACGTCTCGCGATGGGATCCCGGTGATCCTCGCCGCCTTCTCGGCCAGATCCTGAAGCGCCTGCTTCTTGCTCTGCACCCGCAGCGAGGCGAAGATTGCCTCCGGAGTAATCAGGTCACCAAGATCCATGAGAGCGCTCTCTTACTTCCGATGCAGACGCTTCAGCTTGCCGGCCTGCGGACACGAAACGCACCCACCCTCCGGTCGGTCCCGCGGCTGCAGCTCATAACATCGCCCCGTTACGTAACGATGTTCTCTGCGTTACCGCGCGGCCGAAATCTTTGTCCCGTAGGCCAAGCCTACGCGACCCTCGACCCGCCGTGCACGACATCCCCCCAAGGATATCAGCCTCTTGCCTCGTCCGCGTTGACCGCGTGTCGTATTGCAGGATCACGCTAGGATGCATGCAACCGGCATGCCGCCCGCTCGTCCCGGGCCAGTAGAATGCGTTTCGCCGCCTTCCGTTGCCTTCGCAACGCAGCAGCCAACCACGCAACTTATTGGCGAAACCGATGACGATGCCCCCATCCCGAGGCGGGCATCGAATGGCGCGGACCCTAGATCACGCCCGGGGGTGTGTCAAATCGCGACGGTGCCATTCTTCAGCCGAGAGAGAATGGGAATTTTCGTTATGATTTGAGATGCTTAAACGACCGAGTCGAGTCGCGCCGCCATCTGCTTCTCGCGCCGCCTCTGCACAGAAGAAGGGATGCGAAGGGCCTCGCGGTATTTTGCTACCGTACGGCGAGCGATATCGATCCCGTCACGCTTGAGCAATTCGACGATCTTGTCGTCCGAAAGCACGGTATCCGCCGTCTCGGCATCGATCAGCAGCTTGATGCGGTGGCGCACCGATTCGGAGGAATGCGCGTCGCTCGAGCCGTCCGCCGAAGCAATCGCCGACGTGAAGAAGTACTTCAGCTCGAACACCCCGCGCGGCGTCGCCATGTATTTGTTCGAGGTCACGCGCGAAACCGTCGACTCGTGCATCGAGATCGCGTCGGCCACGGTCTTGAGGTTCAGCGGCTTCAGATACTCGATGCCGTGCGTGAGGAAGCCGTCCTGTTGCCGCACGATCTCTTCCGCCACCCGCAGGATCGTCCGCGCCCGCTGGTCGAGGCTCTTCACCAGCCAGTTGGCGTTCTGCAGGCATTCGAGAAGGTAGCCCTTTTCCTTGTCGGAGCGCGCCGTCTTGGAAACCGTGGCGTAGTAGCTGCGCGACACCAGCACGCGCGGCAGCGTCTCGTTGTTGAGCTCCACCATCCAGCTGCCGTCGCGCATGGGCTTCACCATCACGTCGGGCAGCACCGGCTGGATCTGTACCGATCCGAACTTGAGGCCCGGCTTCGGCGTCAGCGTCTTGATCTCGGCGATCATCTCGGCGAGCTCTTGCCCGTCCACGCCCACCGCACGCTTCAAGGCGTTGAGGTTGTGGCTGCCGAGCAGCTCGAGATTGTCGAGCAGCAGCGCGATTTGCGGATCAAAGCGGTTCTGCTCTTTCAACTGCAGCGCCAGGCACTCCGCAAGGCTGCGCGCCATCACGCCGGGCGGGTCGAAGCCCTGCATCGTCGCCAGCACTTTCTCCACCCTGGACAGCGGCGTGCCGAGTTTCTGGGCAAGGTCGCCCAGGTCGCCCTGCAAGTAGCCAGCCTCGTCCACCATGTGGATCAGGTGCGCGCCTATGATGCGATCCGCTGGGTCCGTGATCACGAGGTTCAGCTGCTCGTGCAGGTAATCGGCAAGCGACATGCCCGCGGCGACGTAGTCCTCGATGCTGCTGTCGTCCACATCGAAGCCGCCGCCGCCCGAGCGCACGGAGGACCAGCTTCCAAGGTCCATGCCCGGGTTTTCCGCGCCGCTTGTCGCGCCGCCGGAGACGTTCCCCTGGGCTCCGCCCTCTTCTGTCGAGCTTGCGAGGTTCCGCGCATCGTCGGAAAGGTTGATCGGCTTCTGGTCCAGCGCCCAATCGACGCCATCGGCGTCATCGCCTTCGCGCTCGGCTTGCTCCCGCCGTTCTTGCGTTTCAGCGGCCGGTTCGACCGCCGCTTCATCGCGTTCCAGCAAAGGGTTACGCTCGAGCTCCGTCTCCACGAACGAGCAAAGCTCGACGTTTGAGAGCTGAAGCAGCCGAATGGCTTGCTGCAGCTGGGGTGTCATCACCAGCTGCTGGCCTTGCCGCAATTCTAGCTTTGGTACGAGCGCCATTCCCAGATCGTCGTCAGGACTTGTCCAACGGTCAAGGTATAAGGTCGCCGCATTAACCGAACATGTCCCCCAGGTAGACCCTTCGGACGTCCTCGTTGTTGATGATTTCCTGAGGGTTACCGTGTGTCAGAACCTGCCCGTCGTAAATAATGTAGGCACGATCGACCAGGCTCAGCGTCTCGCGCACGTTGTGGTCTGTGATCAGAACCCCGATCCCGCGCGCCGTCAGCTGCCGGACCAGCTGCTGGATATCGCCCACCGCCAGGGGGTCGATGCCCGCGAACGGTTCGTCCAGCAACATGAAGGATGGCCGCGAAGCCAGCGCCCGTGCAATCTCGCACCGCCGTCGCTCGCCACCCGACAGCGCCAACGACGGTGATTTCCGCAGGCGCGTGATGTTGAATTCCTCGAGCAGGCTGTCCAGTTGCTCCTTGCGCTTCTTGCGCTTCGGCTCGACCAGTTCCAGCACCGCCATGATGTTCTGCTCGACCGTAAGGCCACGGAAGATCGAGGCTTCCTGCGGCAGGTAGCCGATGCCGAGCCGTGCCCGGCGGTACATTGGCAGTCGGCTCACGTCGCGCCCGTCGAGGGTGATGCGGCCGGAGTCCACCGGCACCAGTCCCGTGATCATGTAGAAGGTCGTCGTCTTGCCGGCGCCGTTGGGTCCGAGCAGTCCCACCGCCTCGCCGCGGCCCGTTGCCAGGCTCACGCCCTTCACCACTTGCCGGCTGCCGTAGCTCTTCTTGATATTTTCGGCCGTCAGCCAGTTATGCCCCGCATGCGGCTCTTCGTGCGGCATATAGCTCGGCTGCTGTTGGGGGGCGCGTGACGCCGGGGCTTGGGCGCGGCCATAACCATCATAGGCGTCGTAGCTGCCATAGCCTGCCTGCGCCCCGGCCTGGCCATAGCGCGTTGGCGGCGGCCCCGGCTCCCACTGCTGCTGCGCGTGATGCAGATCCTGTGAAAGTGACGGCGGCTCCTGTCGCATTGCGGTGGCCCCGCCACGCTCCTTGCGCGGCGCTGAACCCTGGCGCGGCTGCCCCTTCCGGGGCTTGTCCGAGTTACCCCACGCGAACGGAAACAACTTCATCCTCAATTGCCTCGTTGCACGGGGCTGGCGCTGGTCGACGGCTCCCACCCGGCAGCAGGCAAGGCGGGCGCCTGCTTGATGATCTGCTTCGCCTTCTCCTCGATCTCCTTCGGGTATGCAAGGAAGCACTGCCGCCCGGGTGGGCAGGGCCTGTTCTCGAAGCTGTTGTCCTGCCCGCCTTTGGCCGCTGGCTCCTTCGGCGTTACCGGTGGTGGCACGCGTGCGGCCTCATGCGCGGCAGCGGTCGTCCGTTCGTCGTTCTCGAACCGGTACATGCCGGTGGTGAGATCGATCTTCATGCGCTCGCTCTTAACGCTCACACGTCGCACCTCGCCCACCTCGTTGGCCCGCACGATGGAGACGTTGCCGAGCAGCAAGACGGTGTTCGCCTTCACATCGAAGATGGCCTTGTCGCCCGTGGCGCTGTCTCCTTCTTTGGAGGTCACCACCACCTTGTTGCGCGCCTCGATACGGGCGATCTGCGTGTTCTTGTCGGCGCCGAGGCTGCTTCCGGCCCCCGTCATGAAGCTGCCGTCTCCGGCGAAGAACACCAGCATCTCCGGTGCCTTCACCACGAAGTCGCCCTGCTGCGCCTTCACCGCGCCGCGGAATGCAGCCTGCTTCTGCGCTTCCAGCACTTCCAGATTCTCGGCCTCGATGTCCATCGGCGCGTTGGGATCTGTCTTGAAGGTGCCCATGGACAGCAGCGCCGTCGGATCTTCCTTCGGCGCCGCCTTCTTCGCCGGCGGCTGCGTGCCGGCCTGTTCGGGGAAAAATGTTGCCTGGATTCGCCCTGCCGGCGTGCGCTGATCAGCCGGCGCGTCGAGCCGCGTCCGCCCGGTCTTGCGTTCCAGCCACAGCCGCTTGCCCTGCAGCGTGTTCTTGCCCTGCGTGATCAGCACGTTGCCTGTGAACAGTGCCGTATCCGCCTTGGCGTCGAAATCGGCGATATCGCTGGCGACGCGTCGGTCCGGCCCCATCGTCACGATGACGCCCGTGGATGCATAGAGCCGCGACACGCCAGAAGCCGCGCCCGCATCCGCATTGCCCGTGGCACCGTTTGCAAATTCTTCCGTGGCCTTGCCCTCGTAGGCGATCCGGAGTTCGGGCGCCTTCAGCACGCTGTCGCCTTGCGTCGCGGCCACATTGCCGGTGAACAGCGCGATGTGCGCCCCGTCGTCGAGATCGAAGCGGTCGGAACGCACGTCGATGGGCTGCTTGGAATCTCTGCCGAAGGCAGGGGTTGCCCCCACGTTCGGCTTCTGCGGCACCTGCGTCTGTTGCGGCGGCGCCAGTCGCACGTTCACACGCCCGATGAAAGCCGCCTGGTTCGTGGCCGTATTGAGCGTCATCGAGTCGCCCCGGATCTCTCCCGTCGGCGACGAAACCTGCACCGGCTTCTTCGAGAGGACGCGGTTCTCTTTCGAGAAGATGGTCGCCTCCGACAGCCGGGCCTTCATGCCGCTGGACGTGTCGATCTCAATACCCTCGAAGAGTGTCAGTTCGCTCTTGTTGTTGTCGAACAGCCCTCGGCGCGCGCGCACCACGGTCTTCACGTTGTTGGCCTGCGTCAGGTCACCGTCGATGTCGAGCAGCTTCACCGGCGCGTTCTGGTTGAACTCCAGGATCGCCTTCTTCGCCCGCACCTCGAACTTGCCGCCGTCCTTGGTGGTGCCGAAGTAGGACGGATTCTTCATCGTCAGGTCTTCCGACGTGACCTCCACCTGCCCCACGCGCAGGTTGCCGACGCCGAAGCTCATGTTGCCGACGAGAGCCAGCGCGTAATACGCTGTTGCCACCGCCGCCCCCACCGGAAACAGCAGCTTCATCGTCTTGACGAAAAAGGTGTGCTTGCGTGCAGCCACGAACGCGCGACGGCGATCGCGCTCGAGGGCGGATTCTTCCCGCGCCCGGGAGTGCCCGGCAGGCATCATGTCCAGTGTCACGGCCATTTCGGGCAACGTCCCCCGTCGCCATCTGCAGTCGTGGCGCCAACCTCACCGAGCCGAACCAGCTACTGCCCGGGAATTTGGGTGATATTGGGACTTGAGGCAAGCTGCACCGGAACCCGAGCCGTGGCCGAAGGGCCTAATCCCCAGATCACTGCAATACTTTAACCTTTTCGGGCAGCTGCAACACCGCCTCGGCCACAGGGGTGCGTATTCCGGCGACGCCGCTAATCAGCCCAGCGCCTTCCGGACGGCGGCCCGTATCTGGTCCAGGGTGAAGGGCTTGGGCAGGATACCCCCCGTCCGCGCCTTGAGATGCTCCGCCCGCTCCAGGCCCCCGGCGAAGCCGGACATCAGGATCACCTTGAGCGCCGGCCGGAGCACGATCGCCTTCTCCACCAGGCCGACGCCGTCGAGCCCCGGCATGTCGACGTCCGAGATGAGCAGATCGATGGGCTCCGAGCTTTCTATGTGCTCCAGCGCCTCCACCCCGTCGTGCGTCGCCACCACGTCATGCCCGTCTCCCGCAAGGGCACGACGCACCATCTCGCACGTAGCGGGCGTGTCTTCGGCGACCAGAATGCGCGCCATTCTTCCCTCCGCGATTGCCTCCACCCCCGTACTCGAAGACCCGGACGGGATGATGTCAAACTCTCGTGTGCTCGTCTCGCAGCCCTTGGCGGCTGCGACAGGGTCGGACTATCATTTCGCGCATGCAACGGAATTCGTCGCTGGCAATGAGGCTGTGGATGGCGCGCGTGCTTTGG
>JBDHTJ010000149.1:0-12787 GCA_039808585.1 Hyphomicrobiaceae bacterium
CGCCCTGGTTCGAGCGCATGGTTCTCACGGCGCCCATGATCGACATCGCGCCAGAACGGCTCGGAGGTTCGCATCGCAAGGCGCGCATCTATGCCGAGACCTACTGCGCCTGCGGTTTCGGCAGCTTATTCACGCGCGGGGGCGCCGACATCCCGCTCGAGTTCGGCCCGTTCGAGGCAAACGAGTTGACCAACGATCGCGAGCGCTTCCTGCGTTCGGCGGCGATCATCGATGCGCATCCAGAGCTGGGTTTGGGCGCTCCCACCGTCGCCTGGCTGCGGGCCGCGCTGCGCTCCATCGCGCGTCTCACCAACCCGCAATATCCCCTGCGCGTACGTGTGCCGGTGCTGATGTTCGCGGCGGGCCAGGACACCATCGTTTCCACCCGCGCCATCGAGGAATTCGCCATGCGGCTGAAAGTCGGCACCCACGTGCTGATCCCGGAAGCCAAGCACGAGATCCTGCAGGAAACGGATGCGGTGCGCGCCCGCTTCTGGGCAGCCTTCGATGCCTACCTCGGCGTGCAGCAGGCTTCCGTGGCCTGAGGCCCTCGATGCGGCGGCCTCATCGCAGTTAAAGCGCACCCTGCAACAGTGCCATCGCCTGCCTGTGCACCCGCGCATCGCCCGCCGCGATGATGCGCCCGCCGGCCGTAGCCGGCTTGCCGTCCCAGGTGGTGACAATGCCGCCTGCACCCTCGATGATCGGAATGAGCGGCACGATGTCATAGGGCTTGAGCCCGGCCTCGATGACCAGATCCACGAAGCCGGCGGCGAGGAGACAATAGCTGTAGCAATCCCCGCCGAAGCGCGTCATGCGCACCGCGTCTTTTACGGCCGCAAAAGCTGCCCGCTCTTTCCCCTCGAACAGGTCGGGGTGCGTCGTCATCAGCATCGCCCCGGACAGAGAAGGTGAGGGGCGGACTTTCAGCACTTTCTGGCGGCCGTCCGCCCCGCGCCAGCGGCTGCGTTTGGTGTCACCCCAATATCGCTCACGCGTGAAGGGTTGGCTCATGAGCCCGAGAGTGGGCGTTCCATCGCACGTCAGCCCGATCAGGCTCCCCCACATCGGGGCACCGGTGATGAATGCCCGCGTGCCGTCGATGGGGTCGATGACCCAGCGATACCGGTCGCCTTCGCGGTTCCCGAACTCCTCGCCGATGATGCCGTGGTCGGGAAACCGTGCCTGGATGGCCTTGCGCACAATTTTTTCCGCCGCCCGGTCTGCTGCAGTGACGGGGTCGAAGGCGCCAGCATCCGCTTTGTTGGCGACCGAGATCGACTTGCGAAAGTAGGGCATCACCGTTTTGTCGGTAAGATCCGCAAGCTCATGTGCGAAGAGCATGAGCCCCGATGCTGTAATTCGTTGCGGTATGGCCACGGCTTTGCCCCTATGCGCTCTGAACGACTGCGTCTTTTCCTCGAAATACTTGAACGCAAGCACCGCGTCGCCGGTGCATTTAAAACACAGTGCAATGAGCAATTGTGCTGTCCAGGCCACTGCGGCAACCAGAAGCAACAAATTTAAGCTCTGCCCAATTGAAATGCAGGCCGACGCGCAGCATATTAGGTCAGTGACGTTGTCCTTTTCAGCGTCACAGCCCTCCTTGGGCGTTTCCTCCCTAGACTTGGGCCGTTCGCTAGCGAGCGGCCTTTTTTTTGCGTCGACGCAGGCGGCGGGCATCTCGGAAGCGGCGCAGACCCCGCCACCGCCCGCCCGGCAGCTTCAGCCTGGCCGCACCGGCACGCTCTCCTTCTCGCACATGCTCAGTTATGCAGTAGGTCTAATTCTGCAATGCAAAAAAGTTCTGTTGCTTTTTGTGCGCCGCACATATAGGTTTTTCCCTGACGAGACGAGCGATCGTCTTGTTGCCCTCCTTGGGCGTTTCCTCCCTAGACTTGGGCCGCACGGGACACCGCTGCGGCCTCTTTTCTTTTTGGAGGGGGCTTAAGCGTCGCCCAGCCGTCTCACTCGGCCGCCGCGCGCCTTTCAAGCAGCATTGGCACCGCTGCGAACATCTTCACCGCCAACTCGTGCAGCACCTGCGACAAGCGCGGGAAATTTGCTGTTTTGCAGAGGCTTACCTCGTCAAGGTAGAGCGCCCGGTTGATCTCGAGCTGCAGTGTCTGAACCCCCCGCGCCGGGTTGCCATAGTACTCGGTGATGAACCCGCCCGCATATGGCCGGTTCACCTGCACCTCATAGCCGTAGCCTTGCAGCTGGTCCCGCAGGAAGCGCGTGAGCTTGGCATCGCAGGATGCGCCGAACCTGTCTCCTAGCACGAAGTGCGGCCGCATCCCCGGCTGCCCGATGGAAGAGGAGGGCATCGAGTGACAATCGATCAGGATCGCGACACCGAAGCGCTTGCGCGTAACCTCCAGAAGCTCTGCAAGGGCTGCATGGAAGGGCCGGTACAACCGCTCGATCCGTTCGAACGCCACGCCGATCGGCATGCGCTCCTTGTAGATCTCCTCGCTGTCCGCGACGATCCGCGCGATGGTGCCAAGGCCGCCAACCACACGCGCAGATTGCGTATTCGCGAAATCCGGCAGCCGCCCGCTGAACAACTCGGGGTCGAGTTCGTACGGCTCACGGTTGACGTCGAGATAAGCCCGCGGAAAGCGGGCGGCGATCAGCGGCGCTCCGAGCCCCACAACCGTCTGGAACAGCTCGTCCACATAGCAGTCCTCGGACTTGCGCAGCGTATGCGGGTCAAGGCGGGAGGCCGCCAGGAAGGCCTGCGGATACACCCGCCCCGAGTGCGGCGAGCAAAATACCAGCGGCGTAAGCTGCTCCTCGGGCGCGTGCACCACGAACGGCGGCGTCAGTTCGGCGAGGATTGAGGCACGTTCGTTGGCGTTCATCGGGTCCAAGGCATACGCGGCCAGGCTGGCTTCGAAATCACTTTGCCAATCGTTGCGCACCATGTCCATCGCTGCCGCTGCGTTTACTCAACCGGCGAACAACTCGATGAACCTTCGTCTCGTTCATTGCGCATTTACCTAATTGGCGCCAGATTTGGGCCGCACGGGATGGGCGTTCTGGATTCAGACGTTGCGATTGCGTCCCGGCAGCGTCACCAGTCGAGCAAAAGGCGTACCCGGCAATGACTGCAAAGCCCTCGCAGGTTCCCAAGAAGCGCATTCTCCTGGCCGAGGACGACGAGTCCATGCGCGGCTTCCTCGATCGCGCCCTCACCAAGGCCGGTTACGAGGTCATGTCTTTCGCCAACGGCCAAGAGGCCTATGAGCGCTTGAAGGAGGAAACCTTCACGCTGCTCCTGACCGATATCGTGATGCCGCAGATGGATGGTATCGAGCTGGCACGCCGCGCGGGCGAGCTCGACCCTGATCTCAAGATCATGTTCATAACGGGCTTTGCCGCCGTCACCCTCAATTCCGAGAGCAAGCCTCCGAAGGACGCGCGCATCCTGTCGAAGCCCTTCCACCTGAAGGACCTCGTGCAGGAGATCGACAAGATCCTGGCCGCTTGAATGCCGCGATGAGCTGGCTGGCCGGTCCGAGCGGATCGGCTTGCCACCTGCGGTGATTGCCGATATACGGTCCGCCCATCCGCGCATTTATGGCAGCGGCGCTGCTCGTCGGTGCCCCTGTCTTGCGGATGCGGGCGCTTAGCTCAGCGGTAGAGCACTTCCTTGACATGGAAGGGGTCAGAGGTTCGATCCCTCTAGCGCCCACCATCTTCCCCGCATCACAATTTCCTCCCACAACGCTTATGGTCTCCTGAGCGCCAGCATCGCTCAGCCGCGCCAATGTCCCTGCCACGCGACGGCGGGCGTCTCCGCGCGCAAGCCGCGCGCAAGCGAGGTTACTTGCGCGGCACGGGAGGTGGCCCCAGGGCGGCCCCTTCCGGCTCGATTACGAAGCATTTGGCGTAGAGGTCGGGGCGCTTCACGCGCGAGGCCGCGCAGGTGTGCACCCGCATCAGGTCTGCCGGCTTGGCGTAGAGCATGTAGGGGTGGATGAGATACCGCCCTTCTTCCTTCAGGTAGTTGCCCAAGCGGTCGATTTCTCCCTTTGCGGACGCATCCGCATCGACGATTGCCGTCCTCAACTCCTCGCCCTTGATGAAGTTTTCCGGAAGCTGGTCGAAGGGACCGTCAAAATACGTGTTCAGCCGCGACTGCACCTCGGACACACCGATCAGGATCTTCCGATCCCGCAATTGATCGAGGTAATAGGCAAACCCGGTGCGGCGCCCCACGAGGATGCGCGGACTGGCGCTCTGTGGCACAAGCTCGTCGGCCACTGGCACGGTCTCGTCGAGCAGATAGTGAAACACCTTTGCCTGCCCGTTGTAGACGAGGAAGAACCGTACACCGGACTCATCGAAAACGGGGCCGATGAACCGCTCCCGCTCGCCGAGCAGCGCCGCTGGTGGCACCACATTGGACATGTCGTTGAGGACGAACAGAACGGACCGGCCTTTCGCCGTCACGCGGTACTTCAACGCCTCCTCGGCAGCAACTTTCACGCCCTGGTCGGCGCCGAGGATCTCGTGCCGGCCGCCCGCCATGTCCTCGGCCCACGGGGCAATATCCTTGTAGTAGCTCAACTCGACCTTGCCCATCTCGCGCTCGGCGGGACCGAGCCTGATGCTGCCCGCCCACGGCACGCCGGCCTCTACGAAGCGGAAATAATAGTAGTTTTCAGTGGGCATCACGCGAACGGTATCGGGCAGCGCCTCGAGCACGAAGTGCAGCACCGCCACCGGATCGCTCATGTCGCGCGTGGGCCCGCGTGTCACTTCCGCGATGTAGCCTTCATTCGTGTCCACGCGCGGTCGCTCGCCCGCCGCAGCCTGCACTTCCCGCGCCGGAGTGCTGCATGCGAGCAAGAGTGAGAGCATTGCCGCAAGGCCTGTCCGGGGACCGAAGTTCATATCACCTCGCTCTGAAGCCGCTGCATGATGAGGTCCGCGGGCTCCTGTGTGAACCTCGCCTGAATGATGCAGGCGCGCGTGCGAAATCTTTCCGATCAAATTCCGGCACGCCTCGTGGCAAGCGACGGATATGTCCGCTAACCTGCGTTCGCTTCTTGTAAGCACTTACACAACATGGAGGAGGATACGATGCGTTCGCTCGTTCTCGCAGGTTTTGCTGTTGCAGGCTTTGCATTCTTTGGCACGTCGTCCTCGATTGCCGCACCTGCTGGCGGTACCGTGCTCGCGCCACTCAGCACGGCCTCGCCCGTGACCAACGTGCGTTGCCGCACCTTCTGCCGCCATCGCTGGTCCTCGCGCCGCCACTGCTGGCGTCAGTGCTGGTAAGCGCGTAGCAGGCTTGATGACGATGGGGCCGATGACCTGACATCGGCCTTCTTCGTTTGCCCCGCACCTATCCCCTTGGAGTGACGCCCTAGCCCGGCACGGTGCCTGCAACCCACGAGACCCTTGCCAAATCCGCAAATTTCTGGTTTTTGGCGCCCCGGAAGGCTTTCGCGACCGCTGTCGAGTGCCCCTGGGGCCCGCAGGTCGCGCTGCTACCCTGACACTGACATCTCCTGGGATGATGTCTCAGTCGACACTGAGACCAGCATAAAGGCTTTGACCGATGAAGGTCCGGAACTCACTCAAGTCGTTGCGCGGCCGTCATCGCGACAATCGCCTCGTCCGCCGCAAGGGCCGCGTGTACATCATCAACAAGACGAACCGCCGCTTCAAGGCGCGCCAGGGCTGACGTAACCTTTGCGTCTCGAGGGGCTTTGACCGCCCCAATCCTGCCCGGCTATGCTGCAAGCATGAACACCATGCTCCAGCCTCGTCTTCCAAAAGTCGCGACCCTGGTCCTCGCTGCCGGCATTGCCTGCCTGCTGCCGGGGCCAATTGCGTTTGCGCAGGTCCAGAAGCAGCCGCAGCAGAAGCAACAACCGCTGCCCCCGCACGACCCGGCGCCAGCCGATCGCCCCGACGTCGCGCCTCCTGCCGCCCAACCCAAGACAGCCGACAAGGCATCCCCGCAAGGGCGCCGCACCGCACCGCTGCCGAAAACCCCAGCCGAGCGGGAGAAGGCCCTGTCCGACCTCTACGCCATGCTGGCCACCTCCGACACCGAGGATGGGGCAAAGGCCATCGCTGAGGGTATCGAGCGCATCTGGCAGCATTCCGGCAGCGCCACCATCGATCTTCTAATGGAACGTGCAAGCCGCGCCATCGCCGAGAAGAAGTTCGAACTCGGCATCAAGCTCCTCGACAACGTGGTGGAATTGGCGCCCGACTATGCCGAGGGCTGGAGCCGGCGGGCCTACGCCCACTTCCTGAACGAGGATGTGGGGCGCGCCTTGGGCGATCTGCGCCGTACGCTGGCGCTCGAGCCGCATCATTTCAAGGCGCTCGACGGCCTCGCCCAGATCCTGCGCGAGATCGGCCAGAAGAAGCCGGCACTCAAGGCCTTGCGCGAACTGCTGGAGGTGCACCCTTATTGGCCCGGCGCAAAGCAAGCCGCAGACGAACTGGAGCGCGAGGTCGAAGGCCAGGGCATCTGACATCTGCACCAGCCGAGAATAAGGCCCCGCCCTCAACCGTTGTCACACCCGGCGCCTCGCGCCGGCTCGCTTGTACGAACCGGGCAAGCTCAGCCCGAAGTCGCGGGCGTCCATCTAAAGCGTGATTGAGCACCTCGGCCGCACTACTGTTCGCGTTCGCATTTGCCACCTCTCGCAAACGGAGCGCCTGCGTGCTCAGGATCGACGCGCTGAAGGTTGGCGGCCTCCCGCCTTTGTCGTTCACGGTGGCGGCCGGAGAATGCCTGGGCATCGAGGGACCCTCGGGCTCGGGCCAGACACGCATCTTGCGCGCCATCGCCGACCTCGACGCGGCTGAAGGCTACGTGTTCCTGGAAGGCGAGGAACGCCGCGAGATGCCGGCCCCGCGCTGGCGACGCCGCGTCCGTTATGTCTCGAGCGAGCCTGCCTGGTGGGAAGAAACGCCGCGCGCACATATGCCGGCCGCCCCGCATGTCGAGGCTTTGGTTGCGGCCCTTGGCCTCGAGCCATCGATACTCGACCGGCCCGTCGCGCAACTCTCGACCGGCGAGCGCCAGCGCCTGGGGCTCGTGCGGGCCCTGGCCGACGAGCCGGCCGTTCTGCTGCTCGACGAGCCTACTTCGGCCTTGGATGCTGCATCCGCCGCGCGCATCGAGGACATGATCCGCATCGCGCTGCGCGCCGGTCGCGTGGTCATTCTGGTCTCGCATGATGCAGGTCTCTTGGCCCGCCTGGCACAGTCCCGCGTGCACCTCGCAGCCCTCGCGCAGGAGCGCGCCGCATGACGGGCACCGAGCCACTCGGCATCGTCTCGATGGCGCTTGCCGCCTTGCTCTTGTGCGTCAACGCCGCCATCTCGATCGCATTCCATCTCGGGCTCGAGCGCTCGCTCGCCTTCGCAGCCGTGCGCATGATCGTGCAGCTTTCGGCCGTTGGCCTCGTGCTGCGGTTCGTGTTCGCCCAGTCTTCCCCGCTCTGGACCCTCGCCATTGCCGTCGTGATGGCGATGGTTGCCGGGCTGGAACTCGTCCAGCGCCAGGACAAGCGCCTGCGGACGTTGCTCACGTTCGGCCTTGGTAGCGGCACGCTATTGCTGGTCGGCGCCATTGCCACGGTTTATGCGACGGCATTGGTAATTGGTCCGTCGCCCTGGTACGCACCGCGCTATGTCGTGCCGATCCTCGGCATGGTGCTGGGCAACACCCTCACGAGCGCGAGCCTCGTGCTGCAGACCCTCAACGATGGCGCCGAACGCGACCGTGGCGTCGTCGAGAACCGACTGGCCCTCGGCGCCTCGCGCTTCACCGCCTTCTCGACGATCCTCGCCCGCGCCCTGCGCACGGCGATGACGCCGATCCTCAACAGCATGTCCGTGACGGGTGTGGTGGCGCTTCCGGGCATGATGACAGGCCAGATCCTGGCAGGCGCCGACCCCTCGCAGGCAGCGCGCTATCAGGTGATGATCATGTTTGTGCTGTCTGCCGCTTCAGGGCTGGGCGCTCTGTTGGCGGCCGTGGGCGGCGTGCTCCTGATGACGGACGTCCGCCACCGCCTGTGCCTGCCGCGCACTGCGTGACGGTGATCCGAACGAAACGCTGGATTCGAGCCGCGCAAGGTGAGGGAAGCCGAGGCCTCCGCGCCAATGCCGGCTACTCTTCCTTCTTGGCCTTCTTCTTCGCGGCCTTCTTCGGCTTGTCGTCAGCCTTTTCTGCGGTCTTCTCGGGCTTGGCGTCGCTGTCGGCACCTTCACCCCAGCAGACGGAAGCTTCCGCCCGGCACGTGTGCTCGTCGAACAGCCCCACATCGATGAACAGCTCGCAGTTCACCGTCTTCTTGCCGGTGGTGTACTTCGCGATGCCTCTGCTCTTGGCCCAATCGGCGATGTACTTGTCGAGCAGCGCTTTGGCGTCTTTCGTCGGGCCGTCCTTGCCGTAATCGTTCACGGAAAAGCCGAGCCGCGTGCACTTGGCGGCGGCCGGTGCGACCGCAACGCCCAGCATGACCGCACTCGCGATCCCGATCACAGCAAGCCGCGAAGAGAAATGCATTGGACTGTCTCCGGTTTTTGAAGCCCCCCAGGCTTTCCGGAGTTATAGCGCGGCGTTAACCACGCTGCCAGCGTCGCCGCACTTTTCTCCCAGGTTCTCTCGGGCAAGCGCAGGCCCGCCACAGCACAGTCGGTTTTCGAACCGCTGCGCCCAGCTCAGCGCAGATAGGGGCTGTTGCCGCCCCGCAGGCCCATGCCGCTGTCGAAGAAGAAGTCGTGATCGAACGGGCCAGAGCGGCTCTGGCGGTCAAGCATGGGGTCGCGCCAGGCGTTGATGCTGCCATAGAGCGAGCGGGTAAGGCCGTAGGTGTTGGTGACGTCCGAGTAGGTGTAGGAATAGCCGCCGACGCGGCGCCGCGCGATATAGCCATAGACCCGCGCCGCTTTCCGGCGCGCATTGTGCTTGCGGCCCGACGTCGTGGTCATTTGGGCGCTGCGCTCGGTGCGAACGCCGGCCTCCTCTGCCTGGCTCACAGCAGGTGCTGAGAAGAGTGCCATCGCGCTCACGGCTGCCGCCGCCAGGAGTTTCATGGTCATACGCGTCGTTCCCACTGTTGGTTGCCCGGTCGCTCTTTCAAGCCATGCTGCCGGCAACGATACGATCATTGCATTCGCTATTCGTTAACCACGAGGCAGGGCCGCAGCGATCATGCGCGGCCCCACCTTCGCGTTCAGTTGCAAAGCCGCGCCGACATCACGCAGGTCTGGCCGAGCCCACCGGGCTTGCAGCTCGCTTTCACGCCCGAAACCTTGTAGCCGGGCGCCGTGCCGATCTTCATGCCGCCGGCCATGAAACCTGCCCATGAACCCCAGTCGGTTGCCTGCAGTACGGCCTCCCAGGCTTGGAACTTCGCAGCGTCCGCCGAACTCCCGGTGCCTTGCCCGGCCTTGTTGACGCAGCCGGCGCTGGCGCTCGTTGCAGCGAACATCACGCCCGCCACCGCGAGCGCGGGCAGCATGATGGAAAAGCCTTTGCGCATGTGTTTGCTCCTCTCCGTTCGAAGTCGTTCGACTGTTGTCGCCGGCGGCATCCCCCGGCCTCTGACGCCACTCCGCTGGTTCTTGCGCGACACTCCGCCGATAAGGGAGCGCGCCTCCCGCAAACAAAAACAGCGACCCCGAGATTGCCCGAGATCGCTGTGTTCTACACGCTGTCTGCCGTACTTTGACCGCCGCATGCGCTGTTTTTCACAGCGCCGTGGCCGCCGGGTGACTTGGGCGACGCCCACCAGGAGCGTCACAGTTCACCGCCGGCGCCACGCAAGATGCAATGGCGCCGTCATAAGGTCCGGGGAAGAATAAGGTTCAGGCTTGCTGCAGATTGACGGCCTTGGGGCCCTTGCCGCGCTTGTCGGGCTCTGTCTCGAACGACACGCGCATGCCCTCATCGAGGCTGCCGATGCCCGAGCGCTCCACCGCCGTGATGTGCACGAACACATCCTTGCCGCCCTCGTCAGGCGTGATGAAGCCGAAGCCTTTCGACTGATTGAAAAACTTTACTGTTCCGTTCTGCCGCATGCGAGGTCTCCATTTCCCCGGTCACAATTGCAGTTCGCGCCGGCTTGCAAGAGCCGACGCGGGCGAAGTCAAGGCAGTCTTGTCCGATTTCGGGGAACGTGAGGCGCGAGATAGGTAACGCGTAGGCGCAGGCATCTCAGGTCAGTCTCAGCAGATTTCCACGGGTCGAAGGCCGCCCGGACTGCGCGGAGTATCGGCGATTGGAAAGACTTGCGCAAGGCAAAAGAGCGCACGCCGCCTTGCCCGCGCCTCAATTAGCGTGGTGAAGCGGGCTCAACCCTAGATTTTCCCGAGAAAACATCGGTGATTTTGAAATAACCGCGACCCTCTTCTGCAAGTACGCCGATAAGTTCCGGAAGCAGAGTATCGAGTTCATCCTGCAGCGTATAGGGCCCGTTCACCACGATCAGTCCGCAGCCGTTGAGGCGCTCTGGATCTGCAGGCTTGCGCAGGAAGAAGTCTATCGCGAGCACCTTGTCCGCCTTGATCGCGGCAAGCGTCCGCTGCCATCGCTCGATCTGGCGGCCGTCCTTGATCGGGTACCACGCGACGAACGTTCCTGTCGCAAAGCGCTTCAGCCCTTCCGTGAGGCCCTCGCGAATGCGGTCGAGTTCTCCCGGCTGTTCGAATGGTGGATCGATGAGGATCAATCCGCGCCGCTCCTTCGGCGGCAACTGCGCACGCAAGGCCGCCCAGGCATCGATAGTGAGAAGGCGTGCGCGACGATCTTTCCCGATTGCTGCCTTGAGTGCCTTCGCGTCCTCCGGATGCAACTCGTTGGCGACGAGCCGATCGCTCGGACGCATGAGGCGCAGCGCGAGACGGGGGCTGCCTGGATAGCGCTTCAACACCCCGCCGCCGTTTTCCGCCGAAACCGCTTCGAGATAGGGCTTGAGCAGTTCGCGCGCGCGCACACTGAGCCGTGCCTCCTGCTGCAGCAGCCGCCCGATGCCGTCCTGCCATTCGTTGGTCTTGCCGGCCTCCGCCGACGCGAGGTCGTAGCGGCCTGTCCCGGCATGCGTATCGATCACCCGGAAAGGCGCATCCTTCCGCTTCATGTAGTCGATCACGCGCGCCAGCACGGCGTGCTTGATGACATCCGCGAAGTTCCCCGCGTGAAATGCGTGCCGGTAGTTCATGCCCACCGCTCCAGGCGCATCGGCCGCAAGAAAGCGTTAACCCTCTTCCTCATTTCGCCCGTCTCCCGACCCGCTCGTTGGTCCAATCGAAAGAGGTGCACCCGTAGTTTCCCCGCGAGACAGACGTCAGGGGGACCGGAATGCAGAAAGTCATGGGTTTTCATGTCGGCGCGGATGTTGGTCCGAAGACCGGCATCGGCCAAGTGCTCCGCGAGCAGCTGCAGGTCGTGCGGCTTGCGTGGGACGCCGTACGCGAGGGCGCTGACGCCATGCGCCAGTACGAGCGCGCCGTCAGCAAAGGCCTGTCCCCGCGCGATGCTGCCGATCGCGTCGCCTTGAAGTTTTTCGGCCCGCACGCGCACTGAAGCCTCACGCCATCCGTTTCACGAGCCGTGTGCGGAACCAGTGCGCCACGCCGACGAGCATCACTGCCGAGACGAGGAACACGGGGCGCGCGCCATAGGCGTCCATCACCGGCGCCGCCACGGCCACGCCCACCGATTGGCTCACGAACAGGGTGAAGGCGAACAGTGACATCGCAAGGCCCCGCGCTTCCGGGGCCATCTGCGTGGCGTTCGTCTGCAGCGTGTTGTGAAACATATAGAAGCTGAGGCCGATCAGCGCGATCGCAGGCACCGCGATCCAGGCCGCCGGCATCAGCGCGAGCGCCGTGTAGCCGGCGGCGAGCCCGATCGATCCATAGCGAACGAGCCCCGCCTGGCCAAGCCGCGCCACCAGCATTTCCGCGCTCGCGACATAGATCATGGCACCCAGCCCCATGGCCGCCAGCATCAGGCCAGCCACCGAAAGGCTGAGGCCGAAGCGGTGATGCAATTCGGCGCCCACGTAGGCGAAGGCGCCGTACATCGCGAAGCCTTCCAGGAACACTGTCGTCAGCATCGTTCGCACCCACGGCAACCGAAGCGTGCGCACCGTTTCCACGGCGGCCTGCTTCCAGCGGGCTTCGCCACCGGGCGTTGCGCCAAGGCCTGAGCGGCGCATCTCCACGAACAGCATGGCGCCCGCTGCCAGATGCAGCGCGCTCACGCAGACCATCGTCGCGCGCCATCCCACGAGATCACCCAGGATGCCGCCCGCCGCCTGCCCGAAGACGATGCCCATGATCTGCCCGGAGAGAAAGCGCGCGAGCACTGGTTGCCGCTTGTCGTAGGGCACGACATCGCCAACCCAGGCGATCGCTAGTGGGATCACCGCGGCTGCACCCGCGCCTGCCATGAACCGGGCCGTCACCAGTGGCAGCATCGACGGCATCGCCGCGCACAGAGCAGTCCAGACGCCGGCCCACAGTGAGCCGAACACGACCATGAACACCTTGCCACGCGCATCCCCGAGCGGACCCATGATGATTTGCGCAACACCGTAGGAAACCGCGAAGGCGGTCACCACGCCGGCAGCACTGCCGACCGTCACGGCAAATTCGCCCGCCATTTGCGGCAGCAGGCTGTCGCAGATGCGCAGGTTGGCCGCACTGGCGAACGCCGCCATCGACAGGAACACGAGCATCCGCGCGTGAGCGCCGGACCGATCGGGGTCAGTGGAGGCCGTCAAGCTTCGTCCTG
>JBDHTJ010000150.1:0-12778 GCA_039808585.1 Hyphomicrobiaceae bacterium
CACCACCCTCGCCGCCTTGATCCGCCCGGCTAGCTCATCCGCCTTACTCATTCCGGCATACGTGCGACTGTCAGCTTTCCCTCCTGGACCTTCCGGAGGGCAAATTCCTGCTTGGGGCCACAAGCAGCCTCAAGTCAGAATTTTAATGCTGCGGCGCACGAGGCGGCGAGATCCTATAAGCGGACGTCTTCAGCTGCGGGCTGCCATTGCGGCTTTGATGTCGGCTTCCGAAGAATGAGCAGCCAGTCTCAACATGTCCGAGAGCGACGCTTTGGTGGCCTTTACCCACAAAAGTTCGAGAACGCACGAGCTCAGCGGTGCTGCCTTCAGACGATCGCGCTCGCCATTCCTCCGAACGCGAAACTTGAGAACGGGCAGCGCTCGCCTCGTCACCGGTGGAGCAGCCTATCGAGAACCGTTCCTTCGAGGACCGCGAAGGCCGTTGATCCACGCTTCCGCGGGCGTGGAAGCGTCACTTCGAGATCAAGAGCGATCTGGCCCTCCTCGATCAGCACGATCCGGTCCGCGAGCGTGATGGCTTCCGCGACGTCATGTGTGACCAGCAAGGCCGTGAAGCCTTCCCGTTGCCACACCTCTTCCAGCAGCGACTGCATCTCGATGCGGGTCAGCGCGTCGAGGGCACCGAGGGGCTCGTCGAGCGCGAGGACCTTGGGCCGGCTGACCAGCGCACGAGCCAGGGCCACGCGCTGGCGCTGACCACCCGACAGCACGGACGGCCATTCGCTGCCACGCGTCTCGAGCCCGACGGCGGACAGCGCATCTTCAGCGGCGCGTGCCGTGGCCGGCGTGCCGATGTTCCGTCCCGCACCAACATTCACATTGTCGATCACACGGGCCCAGGGCAGAAGCCGCGGCTCCTGGTACATCACGCGCACGTCGGCCCCGAGGGGATCGGCGGGATCGGTTCCCGACAGCCGAAGCGAGCCGGCCGTCGGCGCGTCGAGGCCCGCGATCAACCGCAGCAACGTGCTTTTGCCGCATCCGCTGCGTCCGATGATGGCCACGAACTGGCCGGCTGGAATGTGGAGGTCGACACCGCGCAACACGGCGACAGGGCCGAAGCTCTTGCGCAGACCGCGAACGGTGAGGCTTTTTCCCGGCGTCTCCTCCGAAGCTTCGATGCCGGGTTGCGGCGGCGGCGTGTGGCGCACGTCCAGGCTTTGAGCGACAGTCGTCATCGATAGCTCTCACTTCTTTTGGAACGCAGGGTGCCAGCCGAGGGTCTGCCGTTCGAGCAGGCGGACCGAGCTGTCGGCCAGCTTGCCCAGCAGCGCATAGATCACGATCGCCAGAACGACCACGTCCACGAGCATGAACTCGCGCGCATGCATCGCCATGTAGCCAATGCCGGAGTTCGCCGCGATCGTTTCGGCCACGATGAGCGTGAGCCACATAATGCCGAGCGCGTATCGGACGCCGACGAAGATCGACGGTAGCGCACTCGGCAAGATGACGCGCCGGAACAGGCCCCAGCGTGTCATGCCGTAGGAGCGTGCCATCTCCACGAGTTGCGGATCGACCGTGCGAACGCCGTGGAATGTATTGATGTAGATGGGGAAGAATACGCCCAGGGACGTGAGGAAGAGCTTTGCGCTTTCGTCGATGCCGAACCACAAGATGACAAGCGGGATCAGCGCCAGGTTCGGGATGTTGCGCACCATCTGCAGCGTCGAGTCGACCAGCTTCTCGCTGAGCTTCGACAACCCGTTGGCGAGCCCCAGGGCGAACGCCAGGCTGCCGCCCACCAGAAAGCCCGCAATGGCTCGCTTGAAGCTGACCGCGATATTGGTGGGCAGTTCACCGCTCAGCGTGAGGCGATATCCGGCCGCGATGACGTCGCTTGGGGCTGGAAGGACCGTCGCGGAAATCAAACCCGCCGACGATCCCGTCTGCCACAGGCTCACGATGAGCGCCGGTACGAGCCACTGCGTCAGGTTGGAGGCGAGAAACTGCTCGCGCAACCGGCCCTTGCGCAGCCTCCGATTGTCACCTTGCTGCAGAGCGTTCGCC
This sequence comes from Hyphomicrobiaceae bacterium, assembly GCA_039808585.1. Classification (GTDB taxonomy): domain Bacteria; phylum Pseudomonadota; class Alphaproteobacteria; order Rhizobiales; family Hyphomicrobiaceae; genus AWTP1-13. The sequence goes on from JBDHTJ010000150.1 coordinate 2,032, forward strand.
GCGCCGCTCACAACGATCGTCATGTCGTCGCCTCCAGGCTGGGCATTAAGCTGCAGGCTTCCAGGTCCACACGATATCGCGGACCTTGATCTGCTTGGGGATCAGCCCGAGGCGCGCGAAGCGGTCGGCAATGATCTGCTGGTTGGTTGCGACCGCGTCCGTTACCGGCGTGACGTTGAACGGCGCGCGGTCGATGGCGACCGTCAGCGCGTCGAGTTCCACGCCCGTGGCCTCGTGCAGCGCCTTCACGACTTCTGGCCGGTTCGCATCGGCCCAACGGGTGGCCTTGGCGAACTCGCTGTTGAGAAGCGCCACGATCTCCGGGTTCTTGGCAGTGAAGTCCTTGTTGCCGATGTAGAAGGAACTCGTGGCGTGCACCTCGCCCGAGCGGGCGAGAACGCGGGCGCCGAGTGTCTTCTCGGCACGCGCGAAGAAGGGATCCCATATCGTCCAGACGTCGATCGATCCGCGCTGGAACGCGGCAAGCGCATCGGCAGGCGGGAGGTAGACGAGCGAAACGTCGTTCGGGGTGAGCCCGGCCTTTTCGAGCGCGGCGATGGTGGTGTTATGCGCGCTCGACGCCTTGCCCACGCCGATCTTCTTGCCCCGCAGGTCCGCGAGCGTACGGATGGAAGAGTTTCCCGGCACGATCAGGGCTTCGTTCCGGCCCGATGACGGGATCGCTGCGACGTAGAGGAGATTGGCACTCGCGGCTTGCGCGAAGATCGGCGGGCTGTCACCGACATAGCCGTAGTCGATGTTGCCTGTGTTGAGGGCCTCCATCATGGGCGGGCCGAACGGGAACTCCACCCACTTCACGTCGATGCCGCGATGCTTGAAGACATCCTCGAGAATGCGGCGCTGCTTCACCGCGGGAAAGATTCCGGCCTTCTGCCAGCCGATACGGATCTCCTTCAACGTCTGTGCCGAGGCAGAGCGCGCGAAGGCAAGGTACGCCGCCGAAGCGGACGCGAGAGTGAAGCCGAGAAAAATTCTGCGATCCATGTGAGCACCTGAATTTGTCTGTGCTGATCATACGGCCTTCGCGTTCGAGAAGGCCGGCGTTGTCGCCAACACATGGCAAGGAGGGGCCCGATCAGGAACCAAGAAATTCTGCGAAGCAATGCGCGTTTGCTGGAATGATCGCGTCATGACGCAATGCCGCTCGATACGGAGGCCCTGAAGTTGTAAACCTGAATATGCAAATCGGAAACATGTCGTAGGGAATGAAGGGGGTTCTGCTATTCGTCAAAGCGGCGCTGGCTTCCCGTGCTGGCGTCCACCCCTGACTTGAGGCCCATGCCTCTGCGGCGGCTGCCCGTGCTCCTCGGGCAGCCGTCTTTTCAGGTCCGCGTCAGGTCAGGGCGTCATGAGAACGCCTTCCGAATGCGGAATCCGGCGCCTTGGCCTTGGCATAACTTCCCAAGGGGAGCGCTGTGCGCCAGACTGCATGCTCAACGGCTCATGCGCGGCAGCATGAATTGCCTTGGTCTCCCGATTACCTGCAATCTGCTTCTTATTTCCTGGGGTGCGTTCCGGTTTTCTGCGCTGCGCGTATGCTGCGCAGCACATGTTTAGACGGCGGAAGCGCACATGCTCGCGGAACCTGCAGATGCATCTCAAGCGATATCGGCCCGGCTCAACGCCGCTATGGAGGCCGAGCGCGACCTTGCCAGCAAGGTGCGGGTCCTGATCGAGGCCGTCCCCGGTCGCATCGTCTTTTCGACCAGCCTCGGTATGGAGGATCAAGCCGTACTGCACGGCATCGCCATGGCCGACCCGACCCGACGCATCGACGTGGTCACACTCGATACCGGGCGGCATTTCCCTGAAACGCTTGCCCTTCTCGACGCAAGTGAGAGCCGCTTCGGGCGCCGCATCGCGCTGGTCGCCCCGGAGCGTGGCGACGTGGAGGCCCTTGTGAAGCGGGACGGTGTCTTCGGCTTCAGACATTCAATCGAAGCGCGCAAGGCCTGCTGCCACGTGCGCAAGGTGGCGCCCCTGCGGCGCGTGCTGCAGGGCGCTGCAGCCTGGATCACTGGGTTGCGGCGTGAGCAGTCGGCAGGACGCGCGGACGTCCCGTTTGTCGCGTGGGACGACGAGCACCACGTGTTGAAGGTCAATCCGATCGCGGATTGGTCGCTGGACGTTCTGGAAGACTACGTCACGGCCAACGGCGTTCCGGTCAATCCACTCCACGCGCAAGGTTATCCATCGATCGGCTGCCAGCCGTGCACACGGGCCGTGCGTCCGGGCGAAGATATCCGCGCTGGGCGTTGGTGGTGGGAGCAGCAGGACGGCAAGGAATGCGGCCTGCACAACTCTCCGCATAGAAAAGCCGCACGCGTTGACGTGCATGAGGAGACCACCGTATGAACCGGCCCCTGTCGCATCTCGATCTCCTGGAGGCCGAGAGCATCCACATCTTCCGCGAGGCGGCAGCGCAGTTCCGACGCCCCGTCTTGCTCTATTCGATCGGCAAGGACTCCACGGTTCTTTTGCATCTGGCGCGGAAGGCATTCTTTCCGGCCCGCCCGCCGTTCCCGCTGCTCCACATCGATACGACGTGGAAGTTCCGCGACATGATCGCCTTTCGCGACCGCACGGCGCGAGAGCTGGGGCTGGACCTGCTCGTGCACACGAACCAGAGCGGTCAGGCGCGCGGCGTGACGCCGTTTGGAGAGTTCGCAAGCGTGTACACCGACATCATGAAGACGCAGGCGCTGCGGCAGGCGCTGGACGAACACCGCTTCGACGCAGCCTTCGGCGGCGCCCGTCGCGACGAGGAGGCCTCCCGTGCGAAGGAGCGCGTCTTCTCCTTCCGTGCCGACGGACATCGCTGGGATCCGCGGCGGCAGCGGGCAGAGATGTGGCATCTGCTCAACGGACGGCTGGGGCCGAGTGAGACCGCGCGCATCTTTCCGCTTTCGAATTGGACCGAACGCGACGTGTGGCGCTACATCGCGCGCGAACGCCTGGAGGTGGTTCCGCTCTATCTCGCGGCCGAACGGCCGACCGTGATCCGAGACGGCCGTCTCATCGTGCGTGATGACGACCGGATGCCGCTGCTTCCGGGCGAGACGGCGACACTGCGCAAGGTCCGCTTCAGGACGCTGGGATGCTGGCCGTTGACGGCGGCGGAACCCTCTGAAGCCGCAACGCTCGACGCGGCCATCGCGGAAACGCTCGCTGCACGCAATTCGGAGCGCCAGGGCCGATTGATCGACGCCGCTGAAGCCGGCGGCATGGAGCGCAAGAAGCAGGAAGGCTATTTCTGATGGCAGGCATTGCAAGGCAGGCGGCCGCCGCGCGCGATGAAGGCCCTGCCGACTCCTCGACGCTGAATGCTGTGGATCACCGCATCGGACAGGATCTCGACAGCAGCCTGCACGTGCTCACGTGCGGAAGCGTCGACGACGGCAAGTCCACGCTCATCGGGCGGATGCTATGGGACTCAGCTGGCGTATTCGCTGATCAGCGCGAGGCCATCGAGCGCAGTGCGCGAACCTCTGCGGGAACCCCCGATTTCAGTCTGCTCGTCGATGGGCTCGCTGCCGAGAGGGAGCAGGGCATCACGATCGACATCGCCTGGCGCTACTTCGAACTGCCGGCACGCCGCCTCGTGATCATCGACAGCCCAGGGCATGTCCAGTACACGCGCAACATGGCAACGGGCGCTTCCCACGCCGATGTCGCCTTGCTGCTGGTGGACGCGCGCGCGGGCGTCAAGGAGCAGACGCGTCGCCATTTGGCCATTCTGCAGCTCGTCGGCGTGCGGCGCGTCATCCTAGCCGTGAACAAGATGGACCTTGCGGGCTGGTCGCAAGACCGCTTCGCTGCGATCGAGGCCGCCTTCCGGGTGCTCGCGGCACGGCTTGGGTTCGTGGAGTCTAGCGCTATTCCTGTCTGTGCTGCGCTTGGCGACAATGTCTCGCGTCCCTCCGAGAATATGGAATGGTACGACGGCCCGGTGCTGCTCGACGTGCTGCGCGCCGTTCCAAGCTGGGGCGCGGCGATTGGGCAGCCCTTCCGCTTTCCCGTTCAGCTTGTGGTGCGCGATGGTGCGGACTTCCGAGGGCTCGCGGGGACGGTCGCTTCGGGCTCAATCGCGCGTGGTGATACAGTCTACGACGTGCAGAGCGGTCGGCAGTCGCGGGTTGCGCGCATCGCCACCATGGACCGAGACCTCGAAGGCGCCGAGGCTGGACAGGCGGTCACCCTGCAGCTCGAAACGGATCTGGATCTCTCGCGCGGCGCAGTGCTCTCGGGCGTGACGAATGCCCCTTCGGCGGTTCGCCGTTTCGAGGGACGTATCGTCTGGCTCTCCGATGATGCCTACGACTCCGACCGCGGTTACCTGCTCAGGACAAGCACGGACCTGGTCTCCGTGACCGGGCTCGAAGTGCAATCGCTCGTCGATCTCGAGACGTTCGGGAGGCGTCCGGCGCCCCACGTGCGACCCAACGATATCGCGCACATCTGCGTGACTCTCTCGCGCGCCGTTGCGCTCGATCGCTTTTCTGAGTTGCCCCTCACAGGGAGCTTCCTGCTCATCGACGCGGCCACGGGCGCCACGGTGGCCGGTGGTGTCGTCGATGCGATCGGAGGCACGATCTCGGACGGGGGAGCCCATTTCAAGTTGACGCGTGAGCTTTTGCAAGCTGGGCTGTGCGCCGACCTCGGCGATAGCCCAGCCGACAAGCGGGAACTGCGCCGCAGGGCCGAGGAAGTGAGCCACATTCTGGCGGCTGCAGGGGTGAAGGCCGATTTGAGCGACCTGAACGCGGAGACAGCGCCATGAACATGCAGCAGCTGCGCATCATTCGGGAAACCATCCGGCAGAACTTCAATCTGACTGAGGTTGCAAACGCCCTCTACACCTCTCAGTCCGGTGTTTCGAAGCACATCAAGGATCTCGAGGACGAACTGGGCGTCGAGATCTTCGTGCGCCGCGGCAAGCGGTTGCTCGGCCTCACCGACCCGGGCAAGGAACTCGCTGCCATCGTCGACCGGATGCTGGTCGATGCCGCAAACATCAAGAAGATCGGGCAGCAGTTCGCCGCCAAGGACCAGGGGCAGCTTGTGGTCGCAACCACGCATGCGCAGGCCCGCTACGTCCTGCCGCAAGTCGTCGCCGCATTCCGCACGGCCTTCCCAAAGGTGCGACTCACCCTGCATCAGGGGAGCCCCACCGAAATCGCGAGCATGCTCACGAGTGGAGAGGCCGACATCGGCATCTGCACCGAAACGCTCTCGCACGTCGAGGCGCTGATCACCTTCCCGTTCTATAACTGGAGCCATGGCGTCGTCGTCCCGGCCGGCCACGCGTTGGCGAAGGAGAACACGCTCACCTTGGAAGCCCTCGCGGCATGGCCGATCATCACCTACCACGAGGGCTTTACCGGCCGCGGCAACATCGACCGCACCTTCGCCGAGGCGGGTCTTGCGCCTGACATTGTGATGTCGGCCATGGATACGGATGTGCTGAAGGCCTACGTGGAAATCGGGCTCGGCGTGGGCATCATCGCCGCCATGACGTTCGACCAGAAGCGCGACCAGGCGCTGCGCATGCTCGATGCCGGGCACCTCTTCGCGTCGAATACCACGGTGATCGGGCTGCGCCGTGGTGCCCTTCTGCGCACTTACGCGTACCGGTTCATTGAACTTTGCAGCCCGGCCTTGAGGGAGCAGGCCATCAAGACCGCTGTCAATGCCGACGCGACGCGCTCTGCAGAGCCGCTGAAGGTACGCGCCATTGCCTCGAGGAGCGCGAGTGCCGCCATCAAGCGCGCCGTTCGGCCCAGCTGAAGCCCGGGCCGGGTTCGTTTATGCAGTTTTGTCGCCGCTGGGGAACACCTTGAGCTGGCGCGCACGCAGAACGACCTGCTGCCCTGCGACAAGACCCAAGGCAGCGAACTCATCGCGCGTCAGTTCCACTTCGTAGTGCTGCGGCCGCGTATGCCCGTTCAATCCTGTCTTGCTCGCGAGTTCTACCCGCGCCGTCACGCCTGACGTGAGGATACGCGTCACGGTGGCCGTGAGACCGTCTCCATCCGTCAGGTGCGGGATCACCTCGAGCTCGTGCGGACGGGCGTAAGCGATGGCATCACCCTGGATCTCGGCAGGCGTGGTCACTGCCAGCACCCCGTCGCCCACCCGGAGCCGCTGCCCCTCAACGCGTCCCTCGAAGCGATTGACGGTGCCGAGGAACCCGAACGCGAACGAACTCGCCGGCGCATCGTAAAGCTCCGCGGTGCTGCCTTCTTGCTCGACGCGCCCTTTGTTCATCAGCACGACCCGGTCGGCCACTTCGAGCGCCTCGTCCTGGTCATGGGTGACGAAAATGGACGTGATGTGCAGCTCGTCGTGAAGCCGGCGCAGCCACTGCCGAAGCTCCTTGCGTACCTTCGCGTCCAGGGCCCCGAACGGTTCATCGAGCAGTAGGACACGTGGTTCGACCGCGAGTGCGCGCGCAAGCGCAATGCGCTGGCGCTGGCCGCCTGAGAGCTGGGAGGGATAGCGCTCCGACAGCCAGCCAAGTTGGACAAGGTCCAGAAGATCCGTCACACGCTTGCGGATCACGGCTTCGCCCGGGCGTTCCCTGCGCGGTTTCACCCGGAGGCCGAAGGCGACATTCTCGAAGACGCTCATGTGCCGGAACAAGGCATAGTGCTGGAATACGAAGCCGACCTGGCGTTCGCGCACGTCACGATGCGCCGCATCCTCTCCGTTGAAGAGCACCCGCCCTGAATCCGGGAACTCCAGGCCCGCGATGACGCGCAGAAGCGTCGTCTTCCCGCAGCCCGAAGGCCCGAGAAGGGCGATGAGCTTACCCGTTGGAAAGTCGATCGTGACATCATCGATCGCGCGAAACGCGCCGAAGGACTTAGCGAGGTGTTCGACCTTGATGCTCATGCGCGGTCCTGTGCGTGACGGGCTTTCAGTTCGACGAGGCTCTTCACGCCCAGCGTAACCAAGGCGAGCAGCGCCAGGAGCGACGCGACTGCGAATGCAGCGGCGAACTGGTATTCGTTGTAGAGGATCTCGACGTGCAGCGGCATCGTGTTGGTCTGGCCGCGAATATGGCCAGAGACCACAGACACGGCGCCGAACTCACCCATGGCGCGTGCGTTGCAGAGGATCACGCCGTAGAGCAGCGCCCACTTGATATTTGGTAGCGTCACCCGGCGGAACATCTGCCACCCGGATGCGCCGAGCACCAGGGCGGCTTCCTCCTCGTCCCGTCCCTGCGCGGTCATCAGCGGGATCAGTTCTCTTGCGACGAAGGGGAACGTGACGAACACCGTGGCCAGCACGATTCCGGGCACGGCGAAGATGATCTTGATGTCATGCCCGGAGAGCCAGGGCCCGAGCCACCCTTGCGCGCCGAACACCAGGACATAGATCAAGCCTGCCACGACCGGCGACACCGAGAACGGCAGGTCGATGAGGGTGATGAGAACCTGCTTGCCGCGGAAATCGAACTTCGTGATCGCCCAGGCCGCAGCAACGCCGAACACGACGTTGAGCGGGACGGCGATGGCCGCTGCCAGCAGCGTGAGTTTGATGGCCGAAAGCGCGTCCGGTTCCACCAGCGCAGCCAGATAGGTCTGCCAGCCCTTCCGGAATGCCTCTGCGAACACAACGAACAAGGGCATCAGCAGGAAGGCTGCAAAGAACGCCAGCGCCATCGTGAGGACGAGCCAGCGCACCCAAGGAGGATCGCGCGTGGCCGCATTGCGTTCGAAGCGACGGGCCTCGCCCGCATGCAGGAGGGCTGCGGCAGTACTCATGTGGACAGCCTCGCGCTGCGCCGCTCCGTCCAGATCTGCAGGGCGTTGATCAGGAGCAGCAGGGCGAACGACACCACGAGCATCACCGCGGCAACAGCCGTCGCACCGGCATAGTCATACTGCTCGAGCTTGGTGATGATGATGAGCGGCGTGATCTCGGAGATCATCGGCATATTGCCCGCGATGAAGATGACCGAGCCGTACTCACCCACCGCGCGCGCGAAGGCGAGGGCAAAGCCCGTCAGAAGTGAAGGATAGAGATAGGGCACGACGACCCGCCAGACCGTGTCCCAGCGGGTGGCACCGAGGCTCGCGGCGGCCTCCTCGATCTCAGTGTCGAGATCTTCAAGAACGGGCTGCAACGTGCGCACCACGAACGGCAACCCGATGAAGACGAGGGCCACGAAGACGCCGATCGGTGTGAACGCGACCTTCAAGCCCAATGGCTCCAGAAATCCCCCGAGCCAGCCGTTCTTGGCATAGAGCGCCGTGAGAGCGATGCCGGCGACGGCCGTCGGAAGTGCAAACGGCAAGTCGATCAGGGCATCCACCAGCTTGCGACCGGGAAATTCGTAACGAACGATGGCCCAGGCGAGCAGGAACCCGAACACCACATTCGTTGCAGCCGCCGCCAAAGACGCGAGAAAGGTCAGCCTGTACGACGCCACCACGCGCGGCGACGCGATCGCCTGCCAGAAGGCGGCCCAATCGAGCGATGCCGTCTTCAGGAACACGGCCGACAGCGGCACCAGCACAATCAGGGACAGGTACGTCAGCGTTAGGCCCAGCGACAAGCCGAAGCCCGGCAGGACGCGCCTGTTGGCAGCAGAAGCGAACATCATCGCCTCTGCATGATCTGGTCGTAGATCGCGCCATCGGCAAAATGCGCGGTCTGTACGGCCTTCCAGCCGCCCAGATGACTTTCGACGGTGAACGTCGGGATCTGCGGAAAGCGCTCCTTCGCAGAGGCGAGCACAGCCTCGTCACGCGGGCGGAAGTTGTGCTTGGCGATGATGGTCTGGCCTTCGCGCCCAAAGAGGAACTCGAGATAGGCGGTCGCCACAGCCCGCGTCCCCCGCTTGTCGACCACCTTGTCGACGAGCGCGACGGGCGCCGCCGCTTCGATGCTCACGCTCGGATAGACGATGTCGAACTTGTCGACGCCGAGTTCAACGCGAATGGCCAACGCCTCGTTCTCGAAGGTCACGAGCACGTCACCGGTATCGCGCTGGGTGAAGGTCGTCGTGGCACCGCGGCCGCCTCCGTCGAGAACGGGCACGTTTGCGAACAACTTCGCCACAAAGGCGCGTGCGGCCGCATCGTCGTTCGCGTTTTTGCGCAGGGCGTAACCCCACGCGGCCAGATAGGTATAGCGTCCATTACCTGAGGTCTTCGGGTTGGGAACGATCACGTGCAGGCCATCCCGGGTCAGGTCGGACCAATCCTTGATCGCCTTGGGATTGCCCTTGCGCACGAGAAAGACCGTGACGGTCGTGTAGGGCGTCGCGTCGTGCGGCAGGCGTTTGCGCCAGTTGGCGTCCACCAGGCCGCCCCGCTCCACGAGGATGTCGATGTCGGGCGCCTGGTTCATGGTCACCACATCCGCATCGAGACCGCCGATGACCGAAAGGGCCTGCTTGCTTGAGCCGCCGTGGGACTGGTTCACCGTCACGACGCCGCCGGCCTTCGCCTTCTGGGCCGCAACGAAGGCGGGATTGATGTCCTTGTACAGCTCTCGCGACACGTCATAGGACACGTTCAGAATGGTCGTATCTGCGAGGACTGCGACAGTCATCACGAAAATATAGGCAGCGGTGAACACGCCATAGCCGATCAAGCGCTGAATGCGCATCATGAAACCCCATTGATGATCGGGAACACGGTAGGGCCGGCGGTGGCCGGCCCCAACGATGGATTTGTGATTTCGATATTCAAGGGCGCGAAAAAGAAGCTCTGGCGGAGCTATTTCTTCGCGTAGATCTGATCGAACAGCCCGCCGTCGGCAAAGTGGGCCTTCTGGGCCTTTTGCCATCCCCCGAACACCTCATCGATGGTAAACAGGTTGGCCTTGACGAATACGTTGGCGTACTTCGCCGCAGCTTTCTCGCTCCGTGGGCGATAGAAGTGCTTGCCCGCGATGTCCTGCCCTTCCTCGGAATAGAGATACTCGAGGTACGCGGTCGCCAGTTTGCGAGTGCCCCGCTTGTCGACGACCTTGTCCACCACGGTGACCGGCGGCTCGGCGAGGATGGTGATGCTGGGAACGACGATCTCATACTTGTCCGAACCGAGTTCCTTCAGCGCGAGGAAGGCCTCGTTTTCCCAGGATATGAAGACATCTCCGATGCCACGCTCGGTGAAGGTGGTCGTCGATCCGCGTGCACCCGAGTCGAGCACCTTCACATTGCGATAGATGGCCGTGACGAGCTCGCGCGCCTTGTCGTCGGTGCCTCCTGGCTGTTTGAGAGCGTAGCCCCAGGCGGCTAGATAGTTCCAGCGCGCCCCGCCAGACGTCTTCGGGTTGGGCGTGACGACCTCGACGCCCGATCGGGCGAGATCCGGCCAATCCTTGATGCCCTTCGGGTTGCCCTTGCGGACGAGGAAGACGATCGTCGAGGTGTAGGGCGCTGAATTGTGCGGCAAGCGCTTCTGCCAGTCTGCGGGGATCAGCTTTCCCGTCTCGTGCAGCGCATCGATGTCGTAGGCCAACGCAAGTGTGACCACATCGGCTTCCAGGCCATCAATGACCGAGCGGGCCTGCTTGCCCGAGCCGCCGTGCGACTGCCGGATCGACAAAGTCTCGCCGGATTTCTCCTTCCAGTGCTTGATGAAGGCTGCGTTGAAATCCTGGTAGAGTTCGCGCGTTGGATCGTAGGAGACATTGAGCAGCGCCGTTTGCGCCTGCGCACCGGCGGCAGCAAGCGGAAGGGCAACGAGGGCAGCGGCAAGCGCGA
>JBDHTJ010000151.1:0-12724 GCA_039808585.1 Hyphomicrobiaceae bacterium
CCCTTTGCTCCGGCAATTGTCAATCGCAACCACGATCGCTGGAATTGCTGCGCATAGAGCCTGTGCATGCTGGACACGCCGATGCCGAACGCCGCTGCTACTACTGCGTCGCCTCACGCGCGATATCGTCCAGAAGCTTATCGATGTCGGCGAAGGCCTTGCGTGAAGCCTCGTCGCCGGCATTCTGCGGCGGCCGCCGATAGCCAACGATCGTCTCGCCCGGCTTGTCCGCCCGCTCGTAGATGAAAACCACGAAGGGGCAGTAGCCGATGTTGCTGGGGTCGGCCTCCATCATGCGCCGCGAATAGCGCGCGGAGCAGAAGGAGATGAACTCGGCGTTCTTGTAGATCGGCTTCGTCGAGCCGACGTCGGGCCCGGTACGATCCAGCATGCGGCCGATGGCGCCCGTATTATCGATGGCGAGACCCTTGCCGACGATGGCGTTGGTCAGCTCGAATTTCACCTCATCGAAGGGCTTGGCCTTGGTGTAGCTGCGCAGTTCGTCTGCACCTGCTGATGGTGAAAGCACGAGCATCAACAGACATGCGAGGATGGTAAAACGCAGACGCATCGGCACACCTCGGCACAGGGGAGACGCAGTCAAAAGCAGAGCGCGGCGCCGAGCTTGGCGAGGTCGACGAGCAGCGCCTCGCCGCGGACAGCGATGAGATACAACGCCCCGACCAGCAGAACGGTGATCACGGCCGCAAGCCCCATGCGCACGCCACTCGGCATGCGCGTGCTCTCAACGCTGCTCTCGCGCGCACCTTCGGACCCATGCACGTCTGTTGCGTCCCAGGCCATAGGCTGTCGTCCAGTGTATCCGCGTAGATCCGCCCGCTCACGCCGCTGCAGGCGCACCGAGCCGCTCTACGGGCCGCTCGCGGATGGGCAGGTGCACCACCGCGGCGAACACGCCGAGCGCGACGTTGATCCACCACATCGTGTCGTAGGACTTCGTCGCGTCGTAAAGATAGCCCGCAAGCCTCAGGCCTGCAAACGATCCCACCTGGTGCGACAGGAACACCACCCCGAACAGCATCGACATCCAGCGGGTCCCGAAAAAGGTGGCGACCAGCCCTGACGTAAGCGGCACCGTGGACAGCCACAGGAAGCCCAGCACGACGCTCAGGGCGATCACCGTCATCGGCGTGATGGGCAGGAACAGAAGGCCCAGGAACACGAACGAGCGACCGAAATAGATGATGCTGAGCCCCGTACGCTTGTCCACGAAGCGCCCGGACTGGCCCGCGATGTATGTGCCGATGAGATTGGCGAGGCCCACCATCGTCAGCGCCACCACGGCCACCGAGTTGTCGAGGCCCTTGTCGACCACGAAGGCAGGCAGGTGGACGCTGTAGAAGGCCACGTGGAAGCCGCACACGAAGAAGCCGATGACGAGCAGGATGTAGCTCGAGTGGCTGAAAGCCTCCCTGAATGCGTCCATCAGCGACTGGTCGTCGCCCACTCCCTGGGTCGCGACAGGCTTGCCGGATAACGGCTTGGCGAGGGGTATCATGATGGCGGACGTGACAACGAGCATTAGCAGGCTCGTCTTCCAGCCCGCGAAGTCCATGAGGAAGTGCGTGTAGGGAAAAGCCACGAAGCCGCCGATGCCGCCGGCCATGCCGAGGGATGCGATGGCAGAAAGCCGCTTTTCCGGCGGTGCCGCACGGCCCACCGCACCCACCAGCGAGGTGATACCCGTGCCGCTCACGCCGATCCCGAGGAACAGCCCGCTCCACAGCAGGTCGGTGCCGTTCTGAGCGGTATACATGAGATATGTGCCAAGCATCGTGCACAGGGCGCCAGTGACAATCACCCGCCCGGCCCCGAACCTGTCGGCCACCATGCCAGCAAACACGGCCCCCAGGCCCCACATCAGGTTGGCGAGCGCCATGGCGTTCGAAAACGGCTCCCGGCCGATCCCGAGATCCTGCGTCATGGGCGCCAGGTAGAGGCCCGCCACCTGTCGTAAGCCCATGGCGATAACGACAATCGTGCCAGCAGACAGCACGACGAGCCAGAGCGGCTTGTAGCCAACGAGGTTGGAGGTCACGGCCTTCTGCATGTGGTGCGAGTTCCCTGGGGTGGTGAATGCGGGGCTCCCGCAACGCGGCCGCTTATAGCCGCGTCGCTCGCCTCACCCAAGCGCTGGGAACGCAACAGTGACTAGCGCTGGCGGCATGCCGTTTGCGATCACGCAATCAGGCTCGCGCCGTCGATCATCGGCAGCCCGAATTTTGAGGCATGTTTGGCATGGGCAAGGGCCCGGGCGCGCGCAGGTGCCCTCCAGGCGCGCGAAACTGGCGTAACTGTCGCCGGCAATCCGATAGTCGCCGCAAGTGCCGCACCCAAGGACCACGGCGATAAGTGTGTTGGGGGTGAGGTTCCGCGCTGCACGGGAGCAGACGGGACACTGCATGCGGGCTCTCCTCGGGTCCGATGGTCTCCTGCCGCCTGAAGAAGGGCCTCGGGACGCATTTGGTATACGGCATGCCATATACCAACGCAATGGAGCTGCTGTGCAGCCGCGAAGACCCACGCTCAAGCCGCCCTGAAAACAGGGTTTCGAAGGCGAAATGCGACTGGGAGGGCTTTCGGTGGCTCAAGCTGACGCCGCGAGCGCCAACCGCTGGTCCTTTCGTCCATGAGGAGACCAAGACCCCGGCAAAGGTCAGTGCACACCCGAAGGAGTTGCGAGGAGAATGCCGTCTGCGGAGAACGTCCCGCTGCTCGCGCAGCGACATTGCGCGTCGCAATGGCAGCCATAACCGGGGACAGCCAGATGCACTGAAAACGGGATGGTGGGCGATGTAGGGATTGAACCTACGACCCCACCCGTGTGAAGGGTGTGCTCTCCCGCTGAGCTAATCGCCCGTACCATTGGCATTGGCGCTCTAGGCACCGATGCGCGTAAGGTCCGTAATCCGGAGCGCGTCCGGAGGGCCCTCATGTAGCCGATCCAGCCCCGTGAACCAAGTGGAAAATGGGGCAGTCAGGGCCCTGCCCAGCCTTGTGCCGGCCGGACTGGACTTGGGCGCTTCCGACCTGGAACTCTGCTTCGGGAACTGGCGTTGAGCGCTCGCTCGAGCGACCGGGGAGTTGGGGGACGCCATGCAGATCGTCGAGATCCAGGACCTCAAGGACGCCTTCGATCGGCAGGCGAAAACCTGCATCGACATGAACGCGCCTTTCACCGGCCGCGTGTGCCGCATTCTGGGCCAGCATCTGGACGACAGCACGGGGTTCGGGGCGCGCGTGCTGTCGTGGCCGCTGGATACGCTGCGGGCTGATCTCGTGCCGTTGCGCTGCTGCGCTGCCCTCAATCTCAACGTGCGAAGGGGCAATGCACCGGAACTGGCCCGCTTCTACCCGCCCAATGACGGGGGCGCCGATCAAGCCTTCTGGTCGGCCGCCGAGGCGGTCATCCGGCAGCACGACGCGGCCATGACGCAATTCCTGCACTCTGCGCCACAAACCAACGAAGTGGCGCGATCCGGCGTGCTTCTAGCGGGGTTCCTCAAGATTACCGAGGCCACGGGCATGCCGCTTGCGCTGTATGAGTTGGGGGCCAGCGCCGGCCTCAACCTCATCTTCGACGCCTATCGCTACGATCTTGGCGAGGGCCGAAGCTGGGGCGCAGAGGCGGCCGGGGTCCTGATCCCGTGCAGCTGGAGTGGCGCCGCACCCGCGCTCGAGCAAGCGATCCGTGTTGCATCGCGCGCCGCCGTCGACCTCAACCCCATCTCTGCCAGCAGCGGCGAGGATCGCGAGCGTTTGCTTTCCTACATCTGGCCCGAGCAGACGGATCGCGTTACCCGCATCGAGGCGGCACTCGGCATGTTCGCCGCGCAGGGGCTCGAGGTGGAGGCGGGGGACGCGCTGCAATGGGCTCACGCCCGCCTCGCGATGCCGCAGGAGAGCGGCACCTGTCGCGTCTTCTTCCACAGCGTCTTCATGCAGTATCTTCCGCAGCAGTTGCGCCAGGGGTTGCGAACGTGCCTGCAAGAGGCAGGCGCCGCCGCGACGCTGGAGCGCCCCTTCGCATGGCTCGCCATGGAGGGCGCGGCTGAAGCACCTCACACGTGCCAGCTGAGCCTCACGCTCTGGCCAGGTGGTGAACGGCGCGTCTTGGCGCACGTCGACTGGCATGGAAAATGGGCCCGCTTTACCTAGCGTGGACTTTTTGGGGGAAGACGTGACGATCACAATTCTCGTTCTGCTCGCGGGCCTGATGGGCGCAGCCGGCGTGGCGCTTGCGGCAGTGGCTGCCCACGGGGCGCCCGGCGCGGGGCTCGACAGTGCCGCCTACCTTCTGCTGTTCCACGCCGCGGCTATCGTCGGTGGCGCGGCTCTTCTAGATCGGGATCTGCTGTGGCGCCCTGCCCTTCTGGCCGCGTTGTGCGGCTGGGTGATCGGAGCGCTTCTCTTTTCCGGCGACGTATCACTCCGCGCGCTCGCAGGAACGCGTCTCTTCCCCATGGCCGCACCCACGGGAGGGAGCATTCTTATCCTGGCGTGGCTCGCGCTGAGCATCGCAGGCCTCGGCGTTCTCTTCAAACGCTGACGCGAGCGCGCCGAGGATCAAAGCGAGGAAAGTTCGAGGAACGCGGCGTTGAACGCATCGGCCGCCTCGTACATAACCCAGTGCCCCGCGCCTTCTATGAGCCGCACCGCAAGCTCGGGATGATGCCGGCGCAGGATCTCCAGCCGGCTCTCGACGCTAGGTTTCGCGATCACGTCGCGCGTGCCCCAGATGGTCTTCACCGGCGCACCGATTTCCGCCAGCGCACGCGCAAGCTCATCAGTCGGCGCGAAGGGGCGGCTGCGGAAGCGGGCGTTTCTGGCGTTCCACGTCTGTAGATGCACCGCCAGCGCATCGATCTTCTCGGGCTCGGCGATCATGAGGATCTCGAGGTTCTTGCGATGCACCTCGTAGAGGTCCTCCGCACTCATGCCCGGACGCTCCTTGGCGAAGGGCTCGCGCGGATCGGCACGCAGGCCGAGACCAGCCACGCCAATCAGGGTCAGGTCGCGGACACGCGCGCCAAGGCGCTGTGCAACGAGGCCCGCAACGTGGCCGCCAAAGGAGAAGCCCGCAATGCGCACGTGCTGATCGGGGTCGATGACCTCATCGAGGCCCGCCACGATGACATCGGCGATGCTCGCGGGTGTCCAGGGTTGCGGCGGCATCGCAGACTGTCCCAAACCAGGCAGATCCGGCACCCACAACTCATAGTGCTCTCCCAGCGCCACGATGTTGCGGATCCAATGTGTCCACGAGCCCGAACCGCCGTGAAACAGCAGAAGCGGAAAGCCACGCCCCCAGACGCGCCACACCATCTGCCCGTCACCCGACGGCGTCTTCAGCTTTCGTGCCCGCTTGTCGAGCGCTTCCACGATCTCGGCCGGTGAACGGGAGGACGACACTTGGCTGCTCATGCTGTGCCTGCTCACGGACGATGGCCGTACGCCGGACGACCGGCCTGCCGCAAGGGCGCTGCCATATGCGCGAAGCGACACAACACCTGGCGCGTACGCCGCGGATCGATGATCTCCTCGACGCCGAAAGCCTCCGCCGTTCGCAGCGGCGACTGCAAGGCTTCCAGACGCGCCTCGATCTCCGCGCGCATCGCCGCCGGATCTGCCGCCGCTTCGATCTGCGCGCGATAGGCCGCTTCCACGCCACCGGCAATCGGCAACGAGCCCCATTGCGCGGAGGGCCAGGCGTAGCGCAGGAAAGCATCCGAACCGTTGCGTTGAGCCAGCCCCGCCATTCCGAATGCCTTGCGCACCATGATCGCGCACCACGGCACGGTCGACTGGCGCACCGCCGCGAGCGCCTGCGTGCCGTAGCGCATAACGCCGCTCTCCTCCGCCTCCTTGCCGATCAGGAAGCCCGGAATATCCACGAAGTGCACCACGGGCAGATGGAAGGTCTGGGCGAGATCCACTGCCCGGATTGCCTTGCGGCACGCATCCGCCGTCCAAGCGCCGCCATAGTGATAGGGATCACCCGCCAGGATGAGAACGGGCCATCCGTCGAGCCTGCCCAGCCCGGTGATGACCGAGCGTCCCCACGCCTTGCCGATCTCGAAGAACGAACCCTTGTCGAGCACGGCCTCCAGGATCGCCCGCATCTTATAGACCCTGCGCGTTTCACGCGGCACGGCGGCGAGCAAGCTCTCTTCGGCACGGTCGGCCGGATCATCGCACGCCACGCGTGGCGGCAACTCGTGCACAGATGACGGCAGGTAGGACAGGAAGCGTCTCGCGCGGGCGAACCCCTCGGCCTCACTCGCCACCTCGTCGTCTATCGTGCCGTTCTTGGCGTGGATCGAGGAGCCGCCGAGTTCCTCTTTCGTCAGCGTCTGGCCGGTGCGCGCAACGACGGGCGGACCCGCCGCGAAGAGCTGCGACGTGCCCTTCACCATGATCGAATAGTGGCTTGCACATACGCGCGCCGCGCCCATGCCGGCCACCGAGCCGAGACCGAGCGACACGCAGGGCACCTCCGACATCGCATCGAGGATCTCGGTGAACTGCTGCACATCGGGCAAGTAGGTCCGCCCCATCGTCTCGAGATGCTTGACCGATCCGCCGCCGCCCGTGCCATCGACGAGGCGGATGAAGGGAACACGCCAGCGACGCGCGTAAGTTTCGGCATACTGGAACTTGTCGCGCAACCCGCCGTCATTGGCGCCACCGCGAACGGTGAAATCATCCCCAGTCACAAACACCGGGCGGCCTTCGATGGCAGCCCGCCCGCAGACGACATTGGCCGGGGTGAAGCCCGTCAAGCGCCCATCCGCGTCATATTCGGGAAAGCCCGCGATGGAACCCACCTCCTCGAAGGAGCCCTCATCAACAAGGCCTGAAACGCGTTCGCGGACTGTCAGCTTGCCGTTGCCGCGATGGCGCGCAACCTTCTCCGGCCCGCCCAGCTCCAGCGCAAGTCTCTTGCGTTGCTCCAGATCGTCCAGCTCCGGCTGCCAGCTCATGTCGCGCTTCCTTCCCGGCTTCGTTCTTGCTGTCGGTGGAAAGGATCATGGCCCTGGCGCAGCTGCAAGTGTCTCCCCGCGCACCGCAGGCAACACTCTTGGCAGCCAAAAGCAAAAAGGGGAGCGCAAGGCTCCCCTTTTGTCCGTTTCGACTTGTTCGGCTCAGGCCGCGACGTCCTCGCCGCCTGGGTCGCGCAGCACATAGCCGCGTCCCCACACCGTCTCGATGTAGTGCTCGCCGCCCGTTGCCGCCTGCAGCTTCTTGCGCAGCTTGCAGATGAACACGTCGATGATCTTCAGTTCCGGCTCGTCCATGCCGCCATAGAGATGGTTGAGGAACATCTCCTTGGTGAGTGTGGTGCCCTTGCGCAGCGAGAGCAGCTCCAGCATCTGGTACTCTTTAGAGGTCAGATGCACGCGCTGGCCGTTGACCTCAACCGTCTTGGTGTCGAGGTTCACACGCAGGTCACCCGTCTCGATGACCGACTGCGCATGCCCCTTGGAGCGGCGCACGATGGCGTGGATGCGCGCGACGAGTTCGTCCTTGTGGAACGGCTTCGTCATATAGTCGTCAGCGCCGAAGCCGAGACCGCGCACCTTATCCTCGATGCCGGCAAGCCCCGACAGGATGAGGATTGGCGTCGCGACCTTGCTCACCCGCAACGTCTTCAGAACCTCATAGCCGCTCATGTCCGGCAGATTGAGGTCGAGCAGGATGATATCGTAGTCGTACAACTTACCGAGATCGACGCCCTCTTCGCCGAGATCGGTGGTGTAGACGTTAAAACCTTCGGACTGGAGCATCAGTTCGATGCTCTGCGCGGTGGCGCTATCGTCCTCAATCAGAAGGACTCGCATGTTGATCCTCTCTTCCAGGCTCTCGCGCAAGAAAGCCTGCTGCCCGATAGAGTAATGAGGAACTGCCTACTTCCTTAACCTTCAACCCACGTTAGGCTTGAATGGTTAACAAACCCTAATTTCCATTTACGCCCTGCAGCCGCTTTCTTGCAGCCCACCCTCGTGCTCGGCAGTCAACATGCCGCCCGACCGCCACCTGAAGGCGACACGGCTACGCTCGAGACTGTGTGGGAAGGTGCACGCCAGCCTTGCCGCAACGGGGCAGGCCGGAACAGAAACTGCGAGGAACAGATACTGAAAGAGTTGTCTCGGCCGCAGCCCCTCGTCCCCAGGCCTCGAAAACTCTGGATAAGTTTATTAACTGATTTGCGACTCACGCACAGGGGTGCGGAGAAAAAAAAAGGCACTGCGGCGGCGGAGCCAAAGCTTCTCGCAAATCGTTGATTCACGGCAACTTAAGTGCTGCGTGCTAGAAGATTGGAAGATCCGGATGGAGACCGGGTCGTCAAGCCAGGCAGAGAAGACGAGAGGGCGCGCCAAGTTTTGCCGACCGTCAGCGACGGGTTCGACGCGGCGAAAGATCTGGCACACACCTTGCAGAATTGAATTTTGCGCGCGGCCGGATGTATCGTTTCCAGCCGCCCGTACCCGAGCAGAGCGGCAAGGGTATGCCTGGATAGTGTGTGTATGTGTGAGTAGAGAGGGCAGGCACATGAAACCACGTGATTCGGCGTTGAAGCTGAAGCGTTTCGAGGTCAACGAGAAGGCACGTAAGGTGTCATCGCTCGAGACCATGATTTCCGATTTCGAGACAATGGCGCAGGATCTCGCCCGGCAGATTGCCGCGGAAGAGGATCGCACCGGCGTAAAAGATCCTGGTCACTTCGCCTACTCCATGTTCGCGAAGGCTGCTGGCACCCGCCGCAGCAACCTGCTCACCTCCGTCGAGGACCTGCGCGTCAAACTCGACAACGCGCGCCGCGAACTCGATGAAGCATCTGCTGAACTCGCCAAGATCGAGCCCCAGTTCGAGATGCGCGAGCAACCGCGCCCGATGCACCGCCGTATCGACCGCCTGAACGCGATGATCGGCTGATATAGTCTTTGAGCTTTCCAAAAGGGCGTGCGGGCCACCGCGCGCCTTTTTTGCATTCCACTGCGTTTGTGTTTCTTGGCTGCCCGTGGCATTCGATGTCAGAGGAGCGGGCGATTCATCCGCCCCAAGCAGCATTCGCGACAAGTGGCGAGGCATGCGCCCGATCGGACGACTGAACGGACGACTGCACGGCATGGGCCTGGTGCTCTGCGCAGCACTCGTTGCCGGCTGCGGCCAGCAGGTTGCATTGCCGCCTGCGTCCGTCGCCTCCACGCCGGAGGCCGCTGCCACCGGCTCGATCGGGAAAAATCACGACGGTCCCATGAACGCGACGTTCGTCGTCGCACTCAATCCGACGGATGCCTATGCCGCTGTTGCTCGCGGCGCGCTCAATTGTTGGTTCGGCGCCAATGGCCCGATGAAGCGCAGCCACGTTTTTCACGGTGAGGCGGCTCCGGCGGCAAAAGGCGGCGCAGCCGAGATCCTTCTGCAGGAACGCGACCCGTCGCTTGCCGACCAGCGTGGAATTCGGGCTTTTCGGGCGACCTTCATGCCCGCAGGCGCAGGCACCCAGGTGGGCATCGCGCATCTCAAGGTCGATCCGGCAGTCGCGACCGCGCTCACCCGAGATGTCGAAACATGGGCGCGCGGCGAGGCAGGCTGTCAATTGCGCACGGTCCTGGCGCCCGTCCCGGACCCCATCCCGCAGCCCAAGGTTGCGCGCATCAAGACCACGCGCTGACGCAGCATCCCGCAACACGATGTCCGGCGACGCCCGAGGTGGCACCGGCGCATCCGTGTTGCGCTGCCTACTTACTACTCGCGGTAGTCCTGGACGCGCGTTGCCCGCAGACCGGCCATGCCGTAGCGGTCGATGGAACGCTGCCAGGAGAGGAACTCGTCGACTGTCAGCGTATAACGCTCACAGGCCTCCTCGAGGCTCAGCAGCCCGCCGCGAACGGCTGCCACCACCTCTGCCTTGCGCCGGATCACCCAACGCTTGGTATCCTTGGGGGGAAGATCTGCCACCGTGAGCGGACTACCGTCCGGCCCGATAACGTAACGCACACGCGCCCTGTACTGTTGCTCGGTCATGATACTCTTTACACTTTGCCCGATCCGCTGACGACATTAGACGATGCGCATTAAATTCAACCTAAGTGATGCAGTAAAATCACAACTAACAGTCGCCCCAATTTCGATCTTAGCTTGGTGAATTTAGCCCATTGCTTTTGCTTTGGGCCCGCCTCTTGCAGAGGTCTAGGGTTTTACTTAACCACTGTCCCGATTTGGCACACCTAGACATCAGGCGTCCTGGTGTCGCTGCAGGTGATACCGTCGCAGGGTTGTCATATTTATTTCGCAAGTCTTGATTGCATCGGCGCCTGAAGCCATACTGCGCCCCGTCGCGAGGAACAGCGCGGCGCGCCCATCACTCGTGTCTCATCATCGGGCTCTCGAAACGCCGATATGGTTCCCCCCCTCGCTTTGCCACAAGAGCCGAAGCCGCGTGCGCAGCGCATTGTCGTTGCGATGTCTGGAGGCGTGGACAGCTCGGTCGTGGCGGCCCTGCTCAAGCGCCAGGGCCATGACGTCATCGGCGTGACGCTCCAGCTTTACGATCATGGCAAGGCCGTCGGCCGCAAGGGCGCCTGCTGTGCGGGCCAGGACATCCACGACGCGGCGCGGGTCGCCGACAGGCTGGGCATCCCCCACTATGTTTTCGACTACGAAAGCCGCTTCCGCTCGGCCGTCATCGAAAGCTTCGCCGACAGCTATCTGGCGGGCGAGACCCCGATCCCGTGCGTGACATGCAATCAGCAGATCAAGTTCGCCGACCTGCTTTCGACCGCCGAGGAGCTTGGCGCCGATGCCATGGCGACCGGGCACTACATTGCGTTGCGTCGGGGCGTGAACGGTCCGGAACTCTTTCGCGCCCACGACGCTGACCGGGATCAGAGCTACTTTCTCTTCGCCACCACTCGCGCGCAGCTCGGCAAGCTGATGTTTCCGTTGGGAGAACTTCCGAAGGCCGAGGTCCGCGCCTTGGCCCGCGAACTGGGCCTTGCGGTGGCCGAGAAGGCCGACAGCCAGGATATCTGCTTCGTGCCGAAGGGCCGCTACACCGACGTGATCCAGAAGCTCAAGCCGGAAGCCTCCGAAGGCGGAGAAATCCTGCATGTGGATGGGCGCGTCCTCGGCCGCCATGGCGGGATCATTCATTATACAGTAGGCCAGCGGCGCGGCCTCGGCATCACCGGTTCTGAGCCTCTCTACGTCGTCCGGCTCGACGCACCGCGCCGGCAAGTCATTGTCGGACCGCGCGAAAGCCTTGCCGCGCATGCCATCCTTCTGCGCCAGGTCAACTGGCTGGGAGATGAGCCAATTGCCGATGACGGCCTGGATCTCTGCGTGCGCGTCCGCTCATCGGGCGCCCTGCTCGCGGCACGGCTGATGCCGGGCCAGGAAGATAGTGCGCAAGTTCTGCTGCAGGATGGCGAATATGGCGTATCCGCCGGGCAGGCCTGCGTTTTCTATGCCGATGCGGGGCCTCGCGCCCGTGTTCTCGGCGGTGGCTTCATTGCGCGCGCGGAAGCCGCGCGTGCCTCCCCAGCGCCTCGCCCGCGCGGGGAACTTGCCCGGTCTGCGTGATCCGTACAGGCCGTGTTCAGGATGGATGAGCGATGAGACGGATTGCCGTATGCTTGATTGCCGAGTGCAAGCCAAGAAGAAGTAGAGGGAGACGGGTTCAATGAGTTCCACGCTTCGCACGGAAGGTAAGCGCGTGCCGGGTGCATTCAAGCGATCGCGCTCGCCCGTTGCCGCCCGCATGGACGAGCACAGCATCAAGAGCGCGTACCGGCGGTGGGCCCCCTTCTACGACCGCACGTTCGGCGTCGTCGCTGCCGAAGGACGCAAGCACGCGGTGCAGATCATAAACCGCAGCGCCGGGCGCGTGCTGGAGGTTGGCGTAGGCACCGGCCTCTCGCTCCCCACCTACAAGCGTGATCTCGAGATCGTCGGCATCGACCTGTCACCCGAGATGCTTGAAAAGGCGCGCGAGCGCGTCGCCAAGGACGGCCTCAAGAACGTCGTTGGCCTGCACGAGATGGACGCAGGCGACTTGCAATTCCCCGACGCCTCCTTCGACACCGTCGTTGCCATGTACGTCATGACCGTGGTGCCCGAGCCAGAGAAGGTCATGCGCGAGTTGTCGCGCGTCTGCCGTCCTGGCGGGCAGGTGCTGATCGTCAACCACTTCTCGTCAGAAGAAGGCATGCGCGGCTGGGTGGAGCGCCGCATGGCACCGTTCGCCGACAAGCTCGGCTGGCGCCCAGTTTTCGATGTCGAGCGCGTTCTCGTTTGTGACGAGCTCAAGCTCGTCGAGAAGCGGGGATTGCGCCCACTTGGCCTCTTCACGATGATGCGTTTTTCCAAGGCCGAGGCGCAGCGCGAGGCAGCCTGAGACTTGCGGCGCCTGCTCCGGCAAGGGCCCTATCCGGGTGATAGTTCGAAGCGCGCGCGGCGCGGCGCATGTCGGCTTGACAGTGCGCCGCCGCAATCCTTATATCGCGCCTCCCATACGGGCGGCCCACTTGCGGCCTGTTACGGCTTGGGGCGGAGTAGCTCAGTTGGTTAGAGCGGCGGAATCATAATCCGTAGGTCGCCAGTTCAAGTCTGGCCTCCGCTACCAGTTCCCAGGAAGATCAATCCAACCTTGCATTACTGGTTGCCCACCGTTTCGGAGTGCGGCCCGACCGCTTTG
>JBDHTJ010000152.1:0-12584 GCA_039808585.1 Hyphomicrobiaceae bacterium
CTGCAGGCCCTTGCCGAGGAGAATTCGGCGCGGGCGCGGCGCATTGCGCGGGTTAATCTTCCGCTGCGGATCGTGGTGTTCCTGCTGCTGGTGGTGGGGGCCTCGGCGCTGGTGTCGGTGGTGTCGCTGCTGCGCTCGATGCCGACGTCGGCCGACAGCATCTACTCGGTGCTGCAGGGCATCGAAGCTGCGGCCAACCTGACGGTGCTCGTGGGGGCGGGCATGTTCTTCCTGGTGCGCAGCGAGGAACGCTCGAAACGGCAGCGTGCCCTCGGGGCGCTGCACGAGCTTCGGTCGCTCATTCATGTCATCGACATGCACCAGCTGACCAAGGACCCGAGTGCGGTGGCCTCGATCAGCGGCGCCACGGCCTCTTCGCCGCCGCGCCTGCTTACCCCTTACGAGCTCTCGCGCTACCTCGACTATTGCTCGGAAATGCTGTCGCTGACGTCGAAGCTCGCGGTGCTGTTCGCGCAGAGCTTCCCGGACCCGGTGGTGACGGATGCGGTGAGCGATATCGAGCGCATCGCCTCGAACCTGTCGCAGAAGATCTGGCAGAAGATCATGATCATCGGCAGCGGGCATCCTGGTGCAGCGACCGTCGCCAATGAAGTACCGCACCTCGGGGCGGGGCCAAGGCAGGGGCCGGCTGGGGCTGCAGGCGGCGGCGTGGCGAGCGCTGCCGCTGCTGTTACTGTTGCACCGTCACCGGCACCGGCTGCCGGCAATCCAGCGATTGCTGCAAATTTTCCGGGCGTCCCGGCGCCGGGATAGCACTTGTGCCCAGCCTGAGAAGGCGAAGGCTGGCCAACGCTCCCTTTCAGCCATAGCGTCTGCCACCATCACAGTGGCTTCGCCGTCGAGAACGAGACATGCCTGATCTGCGAGATCCCATCGCCATTGCGCAGGCGCTGTTGCGCTGCCCGAGCGTGACGCCTGTGGAAGGTGGGGCGCTGGAGCTGTTGCAGGGGTTACTGGAGCCTGCCGGCTTCACCTGCCACCGGATGACGATGTCGGAGCCGGGCACGCCGGACGTCGAGAACCTCTACGCGCGGTTCGGCAACGGTGCGCCCAACATCTGCTTTGCCGGCCACACGGATGTGGTGCCGCCGGGCGACGAGGCGCAGTGGCGGCACAAGCCGTTTGCCGCCGACATCGCCGATGGCGTGCTGTACGGGCGCGGCGCGGTGGATATGAAAGGCGCGATTGCCTGCTTCGTATCGGCGGCGCTGGAACTGGTGGCCGAGCGGGGCGCCGGGATGCGGGGCTCCATCTCGTTCCTGATCACGGGAGACGAGGAAGGACCTTCGATCAACGGCACGGCGAAGGTGCTCGAATGGCTCGAGCAGCGCCAGGAGAAGATCGACGCGTGCATCGTGGGCGAGCCGACGAGTTCGGAGCGGCTTGGTGACGAGATCAAGATCGGGCGGCGGGGCTCGGTGAACGGTCTCCTGGTGGTGGAGGGCAAGCAGGGCCACGCCGCCTATCCGCACCTCGCCGACAATCCCGTGCCGAAGCTTGCGCGCATCATAGACCGGATTTCCTCGACGCCGCTCGACAGCGGCAGCCGGCATTTCCAGCCTTCGAGCCTGCAGACGACGATCGTGTCGGTGCCGAATACGGCGACGAACGTGATCCCGGCGTGGGCGAAGGCCAACTTCAACATCCGCTACAACGACCTGTGGTCGCGACCAAAGATCGAGACGTGGGTGCGGGAGGTGTGCAGTGCTGCGGCGGCGGACGTGGGTGCCAAGTTCTCGCTGACGTTCTCGGGTACAGGCGATGTGTTCCTCACCGAGCGGGGGCCGCTGGTGGATGCGATGGCGCAGGCGGTACGGGCCGTGACGGGCGTCGAGGCGGCGCTGACGACGAACGGCGGCACGTCCGACGCGCGGTTCATCTACAAACATTGCCCCGTGATCGAGATGGGGCTGCGCAATGCCACCGCGCACATGACGGACGAACACGTGCCGGTTTCGGAGCTTCAGGCGCTGACGGAGATCTATCGCCGTTTCCTGCGGGCGATGCTGCCGTGACGCGAGCAGTGCATGAAGGTTCGCGCATAGACGCGGCTTGAAAAAAGACATCGGAGGAGACGGCTCATGACGGAGCGGGTGGCATTGATCACAGGTGGCGGCTCCGGCATCGGGCTTGCAGCCGCCCAATCCCTGCTGGCGGAAGGATGGAAGGTGGCGCTGGCGGATCGCGATGCGCAGACGCTGGCAGCTGCCGGCGAGGCGCTCGGGAAGCCGTCGCAGGTGATGGTGCTGCCGCTCGACGTCACGGATGAGGCGGCGGTGGCGATGGCCGTTGCAGCGTGCGTGGAGCGGCTGGGACGGCTCGACGGCGTCGTCAACTCGGCCGGTATCGCGGCGGATGTGCCGGCGCTGGACACGCCCATCGATCTGTTCCGCCGCATCCTGGATGTGAACGTGACAGGGACCTTCATCGTGGCGCAGGCCGCCGCGCGGGTGATGGCAAAGAGCGGTGGCGGGGCGATCGTCAACATCGCGTCCGTGTCGGGCTTGCGAGGCAGCAAGGGTCGCAGCGCCTATGGTGCCTCGAAAGGCGCGGTGGTGACGCTGACGCAAGTGCTGGCCAACGACCTGGCGCGCTACTCCATCCGCGTGAACGCCATAGCGCCGGGCCCCGTGGAGACGCCAATGGTGCGGCAGGTGCACACCGACAGCGACCGGGCGCTGTGGAAGCGCTACGTGCCGATGCAGCGCTACGGCACGCCGGAGGAGATCGCCAAGCCCATCGCCTTCCTGCTCGACGGCAGCAAGTCGGGCTACATCACGGGCGAGGTGATCGCGGTGGACGGCGGCTTCCGCGGCGCAGGCATCATCGCAGAACGCTGAAGACGAAAAGGGAGGATGGCATGGCGAAAAGCGTGGCGGACAAGCGCAGCACGTTCCGCAAGCTGCACGAGACGGGTTGCTTCGTGATGCCCAACCCCTGGGACATCGGCACCTCGCGCTACCTCGAGAGCATGGGCTTTCCGGCGCTGGCCACCACAAGCGCGGGGTTCGCGTGGTCTAAGGGCTTCGGCGATGGAGGGATCACGCGGGACATGGCGATCGCGCACATTGCGGAGCTTTCGGCGTGTGTGGATGTGCCGTTCAACGCCGATTTCGAGGGCGGCTTCGCGGATACGCCCGAAGGCGTGGCGGAAAGCGTGCGGCTGTGCTGCGAGACGGGCGTGAGCGGGCTTTCCATCGAGGACTTCACGGGCGATCGGGCCGCGCCGCTGTATCCGATGGACCTGGCGGTGTCGCGGATCAAGGCCGCGCGGGCAGCCATCGACAAGGCGGGGGCGGACGTGCTGCTCACCGGGCGGAGCGAAGGCTTCATCCGTGGCCGGCCGGACCTTGCCGAGACGCTTGCGCGGCTGAAGGCGTATGCGGCAGCGGGGGCGGACTGCCTCTACGCACCCGGCCTCTCGACGCGCGAGCAGATCGTGGCGGTGGTGGAAGCGGTGGCGCCGAAGCCGGTGAACATCCTCATCGGATCGCCATTGCCGTTCACGGTGAGCGACGTTGCGGCGATGGGCGGGCGGCGCATCAGCATCGGCGGCGCGCTGGCGCGGGTGGCGTGGGGTGCCATCGGCCGCATGGCGCAGGAGATCCGCGACAAGGGGACGTTCACGGGTTTCAGCGACGGCATGCCGGGCGCGGATCTCAACGGCCTTTTCGGCAAGGGCTGAGCGAGGGAGATGCGCGCGGCTCAGGCCGGGCGCTTCTCTTTCTCCTGGCGGGCGCGTTCTGCCGCGTCCTTCTCGAACAGCTCTTCCAGCTCGCGGGCGTAGGTGCGCGCGCTCGACTGCAGCTTGTCGAGGTCCTTGTGGTGTTCGTAATCCTCGATCAGGCGGCGCTCGTCCTGCTCGCGGAATATCTCCACGGCAGAGCGGACGTCGCGCTCGGCAAAGCCCAGGCCGCGCAGCACCTCGCGCGTCATGTCGAGCGATGACAGGAAGGTCTCGCGCTTGATGATCTTGATGCCGAGGTCCATGAGCTTGTGGGAATGGGCGCGGGTGCGCGCACGCGCGTAGATCGGCAGATCCGGATAATGCTTGCGGACAACCTCGGCGGTGCGCAGCGAAGCTTCGATGTTGTCGATGGCGAGCACGAAGCCACGCGCCTTGCCGGTCTGAGCCGCCTCGAGGATCTCGAGGCGACTGGCATCGCCATAGTAAATCTGTGCGCCGAACTTGCGCACGAAGTCGACCTGCTCGGGGTTGGAATCGAGCGCGGTGACGGGAATGTGCTTGGCCACCAGGACGCGGGCGATGATCTGGCCGACGCGTCCGAAGCCGGCGATGACGATGTGGCCGTCCTTATCAGGCATCGCATCGAACTCGCGCGTCGGTGCGGCCTTGGGGAACAGCCGCTCGTCGACGAGGAGCAGCAACGGCGTGAACGCCATCGACAACGTCACGGCCACGGACAGCACGTCGGCAGTTCCCTGCTTGAGCACGCCCGCGGAGACGCCGGCGGTGAACAGGACGAAGGCGAACTCGCCGCCCTGCGCGAGTGCCAGGCCGAGGCGTCGGGCCGGACCGCTCTCGAGCCCGGCGCGGCGGCCGATGGCGTAAAGCATCGCCGCCTTGATGGCGAGGAGGCCCAGCACCACGGTGAGGATGAGCAGCGGCTTGGTGGCGATCAGGCTGAGGTTGAGCGACATGCCGATGGCGGTGAAGAAGAGGCCGAGCAGCAGCCCTTCGAATGGCGCGATATCCGCGACGATCTCGTGGCGATAGTCGGAATCGGCAAGGAGAACACCTGCGAGGAAGGCGCCGAGTGACGCGGAAAGCCCTGCCAGTTCCATGACGAGGGTGATGCCCACAACGGTCAGCAGCGCCGAGGCGGTCATGGCCTCTTTCACGCCGGTGCGCGCGATGAGGTAATAGAAGCCGTTGAGAAGATAGCGGCCGACCAGCACGACCACGAGGATGATGCCGATGGCCTTGAGCGCCTGCATCAGCTCCATGGTTTGTCGCGCGCCTTCGGTGCTCACCGCGAAGAGGGGCGGCAGGGCCAGCAGCGGAATGGCGGCCAGATCCTGGAAAAGGAGCACGGCGAACGCCATGCGACCGTGACGCAGTGCGAGCTCTGCCTTCTCTTCGAGGATCTGCAGGGCGAACGCGGTGGAGGACAGCGACAGGGCGAGGCCGGCGAAGAGCGCCGCCTGCCAGGGCAGGCGGAAGGTGAGCGATGCAGCGAGCGCCAGAACCACGGCGGTGAGGATCACCTGCGCGCCACCGAGCCCGAAGATCGACATGCGCATGGCCCACAGCCGCTTGGGCCGCAGCTCCAATCCGATGAGGAAGAGCAGCAGCACCACGCCGAACTCCGCGAAGTGGAGGACGGAACTCACCTCGTACATGGAATAGACGAAGCCCAGACCGAAGGGGCCGATCGCCACGCCCACGAGGAGGTAGCCAAGGACGTTGCCTATGCGCAGGTACTTGGCGAGCGGCGCTGCCACCACTGCTGCGGCGAGAAAGAGAGCAACCTGTGCGAGAGAGACGTTCATGGATTGCGTGCCTTCATGCCTCTGTCGGCCGTGGACGTTGGTGATGTTCCGCCTCTGGGTTTCGCCCTGGCGGTGGGCGCGGCGGAGGCAGGATCATCGGGCCAGGGGTGGCGAGGATAGCGCCCTTTCATCTCGGCCTTCACGGCGCTCCAGGACCCTTTCCAGAAGCCGGGCAGGTCGCGCGTGATCTGGATGGGGCGATGCGCCGGGCTCAAGAGATGCAGCGTCAACGGCAGACGGCCGCGCGCGATGGCTGGATGTTGCGTGAGGCCGAAAAGCTCCTGCACGCGGATGTGCAATGCGGGCGCGCCGGCAGATTCATAGTCGATGGCGTGGCGATTGCCGGTGGGGGCTTCGAAATGTGTCGGCGCTTCCTCGTCCAGGCGGCGCTTGAGGGCGAAAGGTAGCAGCGCGTCCATGGCCTGGCCAAGATCATCGGGGGTGACGTCGGAGAGCCTGCTCTTGCCGAGGAGGAAGGGTGCGAGCCATTGCGCGGCTTCGCGGCCCAGCGCGTCGTCGGAAAGGTCCGGCCAATCGGCTTCGCCAGCGGCCCGCAGGAAGCCCACCCGGTCGCGCAACTGCAGTTGCGCTTTGCTCCATGGCAGACGGCCGATGCCGGCGCGCGCGATGCCCTGGGCGAGGCGCATCGATGCCGTCTCGTCAGCGGGAACCGGGCGCGGTTCGCTTGCGAGCACGATCGCGTCCAGGCGGCGGACACGGCGCGCGCGAAGGGCGCAGGCCGCCTGATCGAAATCGAGTTCGTCAGTTTCCAGGATGCGTGCGCCGGCCGAGGCAAGGACGTCCTCCTCCGAGGCTGCGGCTGCCAGGAGGATGCGGGTGGCGGCGGCGGCGCCTGTCAATTCCGCGACGACGAGGAATTTCTCGCGCGCCAGGGGGTGGACGGGATCGAGCAGCGCGCCGCGCCCATTCGCCAATAGGAACTGACCTGGGGCACCGCGGGCCTTGGCAATGCGCTCGGGGAACGCGAGGGCGAGAAGGCGCGATGTCGAGATCTCCGAGGCGCGAACGCGTGCGGAGGGCGCGGAGGCCGTGCGTGCCCATGACGTCGCCAGGCGGCGCATGTCGGCAGCGCGGCGGCCACGGTCGCGGCGGAAGGCTTCCAGGCGATGGGCAAGGTCGGGGTCATTGCCGCCAAGGCCGCGCTCGACGAGCACGGCAGCGATCACGGCTGCTTCCTCCGCGTGGGCGAGGTCGGCGGCCGCAATGACCATGCGCGCGAGACGCGGAGGCAGGGGCAGCGCCCGCAAACGCTTGCCCGCGGGCGTGATGCGGCCTTCGCTGTCGAGCGCCTCAATGGCCTGCAGTTCCTCGCGCGCGGCATCGAGCGCGGCGGGGGCGGGTGGATCGATCCACGACAGCGTACGGGGGTCGTGCGCGCCCCATTCGGCACAGTCGAGAAGGAGGCCAGACAGGTCCGCGGAACGTATTTCCGGCTCGCTGAAGGGTGCGAGGCTCTGCGTCTGCGGCTCGTCCCACAGGCGGTAGCAGACGCCGGGCTCGGTGCGGCCGGCGCGACCGCGGCGCTGATCGGCGGACGCGCGCGACACGCGCACGGTTTCGAGGCGCGTAATGCCGACGTCGGGCTCGAAACGCGGCACGCGGGCAAGGCCGCTGTCGATCACGACGCGGACGCCTTCGATGGTGATGGAGGTCTCGGCGATGGAGGTGGCGAGAACCACCTTGCGCATGCCGGCAGAGGCGGGTTCGAGCGCGAGATCCTGCGCCTTCACGTCCATGGCGCCATAGAGGGGCGCGAGGATCACGCGCGGATCGTCCAGCCGCTCCTTGAGGCGCTCCTCGACGCGGCGGATCTCGCCCTGCCCGGGAAGGAACGCCAAGATCGAGCCCTGCTCGGAACGCAGCGCGCGCACGACCGCGTCCGCCATCTGGTCCTCGATGCGCGCTGTGGGATCGCGCCCGAGGTAGCGTGTCTCGACAGGAAAGGCGCGGCCTTCGCTTGCCACCAACGGCGCATTGCCAAGGATGGCGGCGACGCGCGCGCCATCGAGCGTGGCCGACATCGGCAGGATGCGAAGATCGCTCCGCAGCGCTTGCTGGCAGTCGAGTGCCAGGGCGAGGCCAAGGTCTGCATCGAGCGAGCGCTCGTGGAATTCGTCGAAGAGCACGGCAGCGACGCCGGAAAGCTCCGGATCGTCGAGGATCATGCGCGTGAAGACGCCTTCCGTCACGACCTCGATGCGGGTGCGCGGGCCGGACTTGGAGACGAGGCGGGCCCGCAAGCCGATGCGCTCTCCCACCGTTTCCGACAACGTGTGGGCCATGCGCTCAGCGGCGGCGCGCGCGGCGATGCGGCGTGGCTCGAGGACGAGGATCTTGCGACCCTCGAGCCACGGCTCGTCCAGCAAGGCGAGGGGAACGCGCGTGGTCTTGCCCGCACCTGGAGGCGCCACGAGCACGGCAGCCGCGCCTGCTGCGAGCTTGGCGCGCAACTCGGCCAGAACAGCATCAATAGGAAGCGGGCCGTCGAATTTCATGGCCGCTGTATCCGGCGGCCATGATGTTTGCGCAAGCGCAAATTGCGGGCAGACCCGCGCCTCGCGCGCCTAAGGACGCGTCACGCAGCCTTGGTGGTGGCGGTGCTTTCAGAGACGCGCACGCCGATGAGGGGCGCGCGGTCACCTTCGCGATGGGCGCGGAACTCCAGATCGGCCGCGCGCATGGCTTCCAGCATCGCCTTGACCAGGACGTCGATCTCCTCGGGCTTGTGATCGGCCATCACCTGCACGCGGAAGCGGGCGCCGCCCTGGGGCACGGCCGGATACTCGACGAGGTTCGCAATTGCCCCGAAATCGGCAAGGTTGCGGGAGGCGATGCGGGCGAGGCCTTCGGCACCGACGCGGACGGGCACGATGGCCGACGGATCGCCGAGAGCCTCGAGGCCGACACGCTGCACCTCTGCGCGCAGATAGAGGATGTTGTTCATGAGGCGCTGGCGGCGCTCCTTGCCCTCGGCCGAGCGTACAATGCGGAACGCCATGTTGATGGTGGCCGCCTGTACGGGCGAGAGGGCATTGGAGAACGTTTGCGTGGCGCTGAAGTACTTGAGGTATTCGGCAGCGGCCTTGTTCTTCACCGCGATGAAGCCACCGTTGGCGGCAAACGTCTTGGAGAAGCTGCCGACGATGATGTCGGGGCCGTGCACCATGTTCTGCAGGCCGAGATGGCCCAGGCCTTCCTCGCCGATGCAGCCGAAATCATGCGCGCAGTCGACGAGCAGCTTGGCATCGTACTCGTCGCAGACAGCGCGCAGGGCGCGGATGTCGGGCGTGTCGGAGTGCATGGAGAAGAGGCTCTCGGTGACCACGAGAATGCCGTTCTCCTTGTCCGAGGCGCGGATCTTCTGCAGCCGGCGCTCGAGGGCGCGGATGTTGAGATGGCCGTGGTAGGTGATGTTCTGCGTGGCGGCGCGAGCACCTTCCTGCAAGCAGGAGTGGGCGAGCACGTCCATCACCACGTGATCATCGGGGCGCACGAAGCCCTGGACGGCGGCAAAACCGGCCGACCAACCCGTGGGGTAAAGCACGATCTCGCGGCCGCCGATGAAATCGGCAATGGTGCGCTCGAGCTGCAGGGAATGCTTGGTGTTGCCAAGGAGTGCCGCGGAACCGGCGCTGTGGACACCATATTCCTCGATCGCTGCGATGGCTGTCGCCTTGATCTCGGGATGGGACGCGAGGCTCAGGTAATCCTGCGAGGCGAAATTGACGCCGGAGAAAGTCTCTCCCGAATCCGTGAGCGCGGTGCAACGCGTGCGCGGGGCCGACGTGGTGGACTTCGCATAGGGCCAAACACCGTTCTGGCGGCGCAGGTCCTGCCAGGCGTAGAAGCCGTCGAAGCGTCCGATGAGATCGGTGCCCGGCACGGATTTGTAGTCGCGCAGGCTGCCCTTCAGCGACTCTTCGGATGCGATGCCATGCCCGTTTACGCCAACTTCTGCCATCTAGGCCCCCTGCTACGCCAACTTTGTCGTTGGGTGCATGATGCGGCCTAGGCATCGCTATGGCGTTAACGGAACATTGGAGACACTCGCGATGGTTAAAGTTGTCTCAATGGTCGCGCGAGAAGTTACTTGAGGGGCTCCAGGCGCCGGGCGGGCTCGAAGCGGTAGATGGCGCCGATGGTGATCTCGAACTGGCTCGCCTCGGTGGTGACGATGCGGGATGGGTTCAGAAGCTCCTCGCCGGTGAGCGTCATGCGCGGGGCGTACATGCCGGAGACCTCGAGATCCATGCGGTCCGTTACGCCAACCTTCAGGCCCGCCGTGAGGTGATGCTGCACGAGGCCGAGGTGCATCGTGGTGAGATCCGCGTCACGCGAGGTGAAGGGCGCGGTGTTGTAGGAGTAGCCGCCACGCAGGGTGAGGGTCTTGGACGGCTTCCACTCCAGACCGACCTTGAAGATGTCGAGATCCTGCAGGCCGAAACCAGCGCCACGGGGATCGCCGAATGTGTAACTCGGCAGGTTGGTCGAGGGATTGGAAAGCGCGGCGACGGAGCTGTACCAGATGTGCTTGTAGTCGAGCATCATCGTGAGGTTGGGGCGAACGTCGAAGGCGAGGCCCGCCTGGACGCTGGCGGGCGCATCGACGCGGCCATGGTCAGCGAAGAGGCCGCGATACTTGTCGAAGGCGCCCATGTAGACGCGCGAATTGCCGGCAAGGCCGAACTTGATGCCGGGCATGACCTTCCATTCGATGCCGGCGCGCACGCCGCCACCCCAGCTTTCGTCGGTGCCGCGGTTGGTGAAGTTTGCTGCGTCGCTGGAGAAGGACGAGAAAGCGCTCAGGCCGTTCACTTCCATCGTCTGGCGCGCCACGATCGGTGCGATGCCGACGGAGAAACCAGGCGTCACCTGCTTGGCGAGCGCCACGGAAACGAAGGTCTGCTGCATGTTGGCGCCCATCTGGCCGCCGCAGAAAATGCCGCTCAAGCTGTAGCCGCCACAGGTGGCACTCGGCATATCCGCATAGCGAGACATGACACCGCCATTGCCATAGACGGTGAGGGCGACAGCATCCGCGAACCCCCAATTGACACGCCAATTGGCCGCGAAATTGGGGATGATCATCCAGTCGCGTTCGCTGGTGTGCTTGCCATCGGCGGTGAAGCCACCGGAGCCGACAGAGGACATGCCGCCGCGCAGGTTGAAGAACGAGGTGGAGGTGGTGATCTGCGTGCCGACGCTGGTGAGGCCGGCGGGGTTCAAGCTGGCCGCGGTGGCATCGGCGCTGTCTGCGACGCCGGAGCCGGCCAACGCCTTGGAGCGGGCGCCGATGGCATTCTGCATGTAACCTTCCGCCGCCGAAGATACTCCGGTCGCTGCGTCCGCCAGCAGGGCGAACGTGAACGCGGCAAGTGCAAGGCGGGCGGGCTGCCTGCGGATTTGCGCAATTGCAACGGCGTGCATGACGGATCCCCTCGAGTAATTTGGACCCAAGAGGCAGCGCAGATGGTAAACGAAGAGTTAAAGACCGTGCCGGAACGGCACCTGGAGCGGTGCGGGCCATGGATGCGGAGCAACGCCGGCAGCAACCATTGCAGAGCTAAAGCCAGTATGTGCAAAGACTAATGGCGCCACTGCCGCGGCTGCGCAGAGGCCGGAGCAAAACTGCAACAGATGCAGGAATTCACGTCTGGCAGGTGCAATGCGAAAGTGATCAGGGCTTCCCGCGCATATCCACCGAATCGGCTTCGATCGTGTAGCCGGCCTCGGCGAGGCCCGTGAACGTCGTCGACACGCTCATCTTGCCCGTGACCCAGACGGGGTCGAAGCTGCCCTTCACCTCGAAGGGCTGGGCGGACTTCACATAAACGATCTGGTTGGCCGGCGGCGGTGGCACGTGAATGCATGCGCCGACGAACGGCACGAGCAGAAACTCCTTCACCTTGGTCGCCTCGAAATCGAGCGGGACGACGTAACCACCGAGTTTCACACGCTCGCCGTCGAGCGTCGTGACAACGGGGGCTGGCCCTTGGCTCTGCTGGGCGAGCCCTGTCATCCAACCGCGCTCCTCGCTTTGTGGCGTGGCGTCATCAGAGGGGCGGCCACTTTCCTGGGGCTGGGGCCTGGGACCGAAGAACGGCTTCAATGGCTTTGGCGCAGTGGCGACAGGGACAAGGTCATCCCACTTGAGCTGGCGTGTGGCCTGCGCGATCGCCTGCGGCGCGAGGGGCATGCCCATTGTGCCGACGAGGACCGCAGCCAGTACCCCAGTGGCGAGAAAACCAAGCAAGGCGCTTCGGGTCATGTCCGTAGCTCGAGCTCCAATGTGAGCGGTCAAGTGCGCACAGTCATGCCATCGGCCAGCGACAGACGATAGGCGCGCAGTGCGGGCAGGAACCCCGCGACGAGGCCCGCCACGAGGATGCTGCCGAGCATGGCAAGCTCTGTGCGGTTCGGCGCCTCGATAGCGAGATGCAGGCCGTAGTTGGCGTCTATATAAGGCTGCACTGCGGCAAGGGCGAGATAGAGCAGGCATGGCCCCAAGAGGACACCGGCCAGGGTGAGCGCGGCAGCCTCTGCCACCAGGAGGCCAAGGATCGTCGCCGGGCCGGCGCCAACCGAGCGCAGGATGGCCATCTCGCGGCGGCGCTCGTTGAGGGTGGTGAGGATCATCGTGACCATGCCGAGCAAGGCCGTTGCGACCACCATAGCGGAGACGGCGCTGAGGGCGGTCTCTGCGGTGCCGAGAAGCTCCCACAGCTCTTGCAGGGCGGCGCCGGGCAGGATCGCCGACAGAGGCTCCTTGCGGTACTCGTTGATGGCGCGCTGAAGGCGGAAGGTGGCGAGCTTGGATTTCACGCCCACCATCACCGCCGTGATGGCCTGCGGCTGGAGCTGCATCTGGCGTACCTCGTCCGCGGAGACAGCCTGCCCGGGGATGCGTGCACCGCTCTGCCAGTCGACGTGGATGGCTTCGATGCCGGCGAGGCTGACGTGCACAGTGCGGTCAACGGGGGTTCCGGTCTTTTCCAGGATGCCGGCGATGCGGAAGGGCTTGTCGCCAT
>JBDHTJ010000153.1:0-12358 GCA_039808585.1 Hyphomicrobiaceae bacterium
TACAGCGGAAAACGTACGTCTCCGGGCTGGCTCCGCCCCAGTGCTCTCTCCACGACAGCAACAGGCCTCGCAGCGTGTCGCATACGGGCACGCGCCGGAAGCCCGCAGGTGTCTTGGTCTCGTTGACGATACCGCCGCGGACCTCCCTGGCGCGCCGCACCGCGATCGAGCCGTTGACGAGATCGATGTCGTTCCACATGAGACCCAATTGCTCGCTGGGGCGCATCCCTGTCAGGAAGGAGAACGCGACGTGAATGCCCTCGTGCGGGTTCTGGGCGGCTGCCTGGATGAGCGCCTTGCCCTCATCGAGCGACAAGATCCGTTTCCGCGTCTTGTCACGTATACGGTTCAATCCCGACGGCATGACGGGCGTGCGGACGCCAAAGTCCTCCGCCGCTAGCTTCAGCACGGCATGCAGAATGCCCTTGGCCATACGCGCTGTGTGCGGACTGACAAGCTCGCACAGCTCCTGGTGCCAGCGCCGGATCTCCCAAGTCGTCAGGTCGGCCACCTTGCGGGCCCCCAACATCTCCCGCGACGAGACCTCGGCCTCGCGTACACGTCCCATCGCCACCGCGCGGCGATGCTGTGGCGAACCGAGCACGAGGGGACCGACGATGTAGCGCTCCACCTTCCTGTAGCCCGCGAGCGTCGGCGCCCGCACCATCAGCCTCTTGGCCGACATCCAGTGCTGAAAGGCCTCGGCGATGCAGACGTCGTCTCTTGCACCAGGGTTACGCTCCAATTCCATGATGAGCCGCTCACGGGCGGCAATGGCGGCCTCTTGCGTGGCGAAAAACAATTGCCGCCGGCGATTGCGGGCTGGATCTACATAATCGAGCACATATCGGACCTGTACGAATTTCGCGCCATTTTTGCGGGTGCGGCGGCGGCGGCGCTTCCTGATGGAAACTTTCATCACGCAATACATCCGGAAAGCATCTGGGATAAAGTTTTACCTACAGCCCCCGAGGAGCATTTAAAAGAAGGATTCGTCCTACAATCCCACACATGGGCCAGGTTACGAGCGGGTCACAACGCCCGTTCCCCGGCAGCCCCGGACATTGGCCGGGTCATTCCACTAACTGATGTATAAGTTCTGAACGCCGTTCCCTGGACGGCGTTCGCGCCGCTGTCAGCCGCTACCGAAAAGAACGGCGCCCAGGGCCATCGTTACCGCGGCTTGGGTGGGATCGATGACGGGAACACCCAAAGTATCCTCGAGCTTTGCGCGGTAGCGCGCCATGCCGGCGCAGCCCATGACGATCACTTCCGCCCCGTCCTCGTCGCGGAGCGCCCGGCCGACCTCGATCATCTTGGCTTCCGTATGCGGTCCGCTCGCCGTCTCGGCCACCGTCATGTCGAGTGGACGTTCCCCCGCCAGGCGGTCGAGCAGGCCCATCTGGCGCATATAGCGCACGTGCCGACGAATGGAGCGCTGCTTGATGGCAATGACGCCGAAGCGCTCGCCCCGGGCAAGCGCCGTCAGCACCCCCGCCTCGTTGATGCCGAAGACCGGCCGGGCGGTGGCCTCCCGGCACACGTGGAGGCCCGGATCGGAATAGCAGGCGATGACGAAGGCATCGGCATCGTTCTCGCTGCGCACTAGCCGCGCCATGGGTAGTGTCACGCTCTCAACGTGCTCCTGCGTCTCGATGCCGGGTGGGCCTTCCGACAGCGTACGGCACACGATCTCCGGCCCGTCCGCGAACCGCAGTCGCTGCAGCGCATCGTCCAGCCCCTTGGTGACCACTTCGTTGGAGTTCGGGTTCACGACGAGAATTCGCGGGCGGCGCTTCGACATGCTCGATCCTTGTGCACAATGCTGCTTCGCTGGTGGGGCCGGGTGCCTTTGGCGCGCTTCTCTCGCGCGGCTTCAGAGCCTATCATCGGCGCTTCGAAGAGGTCTTTCAAGGCGAGGCAGGCACTCATGTACGATTGCGTGATCCGTGGCGGGCGTGTCGCGACGGCAACGGATGATTACGACGCGGATATCGCCATCTCGGATGGCAGGATCACTGCTATCGGCTTCGGCCTTGGCAAGGGCAAGCTGGAAATCGACGCCCGCGACCGGCTGATCCTGCCCGGCGGGGTCGATGCCCACTGCCACATCGAGCAGCTTTCGGCCGCCGGCATCATGAACGCCGATACCTTCGAGAGTGCCACCACCGCTGCCGCATGCGGTGGGACCACCACCGTCATTCCCTTCGCGGCACAGCACGTAGGCATGCGGCTGCGCACCGTCGTCGACGACTACATGAAGCTGGCGCGCAAGGGCGCGATCGTCGACTACACGTTCCACATGATCATCGCCGACCCCACCGAGGCCGCCTTGACCGAGGATGTGCCGGCGCTCGTGCGGGAGGGACACGGCTCCCTCAAGGTGTTCATGACCTACGACCGCCTGAAAGTGGACGACGAGAAGCTGCTCGACGTGCTGCTCGCGGCGCGGACCTCCGGCGCACTCGTCTGCGTGCATGCCGAGAACCACGGCATGATCGCCTGGATGGTGCGGCGACTGCTTGCGGCTGGCCATACCGCGCCGAAGTTCCACGCGCTCAGCCATCCGCGTGGCTCGGAGGCGGAGGCCATCAACCGGCTCGTTATCTGCGCCGAGTTGCTGGATCAGCCGATCATGGTGTTCCACGTCTCGACCGCCGAAGGCGCCGCAGCCGTGCGCGCAGCCCGTGCGCGCGGCGTCAAGGTTTATGCAGAGACTTGCCCGCAGTATCTCTTTCTCTCGGCAGCCGACATGGACAAGCCGGGGTCGGAAGGCGCCAAGTGGATGTGCTCGCCCCCGCCGCGTGAGACGGCAGACCAGGAGGCCCTCTGGCACGCGCTCTCGCTCGGGGACTTGCAGGTCGTGTCGTCCGATCACGCGCCCTACGCCTACGATGCGACCGGCAAGCTGATGGCAGGCCCCTCCCCCACCTTCAAGCAGGTCGCCAATGGCATGCCCGGGCTCGAGGTTCGCATGCCGCTGCTGTTCGATGCCATGGTGTCGAAGGGCCGCCTGGGCCTGCACAAGCTCGTTGACCTCTCGGCGACGGCACCGGCCAAGATCTACAACCTGCACCCGCGCAAAGGCTCCATCGCCGTTGGCGCCGACGCCGACCTCGCCTTGTGGAACCCTTCCGCCGAGGTGGTGCTGCGCGACGAGATCATGCACGACAAGGCCGGCTACACGGCCTATGCGGGGCGGCGCGTGAAAGGCTGGCCTGTAACCGTGCTGCGCAGGGGCGAGGTCATTGTTGCCGACGGCGCCTTGAAGGCCAAGCCCGGCAGTGGTCAGCACGTGGCACGCGGAGGCGGGGCAGCTGCCGCTCCCTCTGGGCGTGTAGGCGCCGACGACCTGCTGGCGGCGCGGCTGGGGGCGAAAATCGTTTAGGCCAAAGATCCAGCGTCGATATTGCGCGCGACGGCGCACCGCCAGGCCGCGACGGGCAGCCGCAGGCGCGGCGCTCCGTGCCCGAACGGCACGTGATGCAGTGGGCGAGTTGGTTAGGCTGTGATAGCAGCATGCCACCGCAGGTACGCCTCGGCGCAAAGAACAGGGCCGCATAGCACAGGGCAAGGAATGCTGGTCGACCACCACTGCCATCTCGATTTTCCGGACTTTGCCGAAGAGCGCGATGCCATCGTCGCGCGTGCCGCAGCGGCAGGGGTAGCGGGCATGGTCACGATCTCGACCCGCATCCGCCGCTTCGACCAGATCCGGGCCATCGCAGAAGCCTATCCGAACGTCTTCTGTTCGGTTGGCACGCATCCCCACAACGCGCACGAGGAATTGGACATCCCCGTAGCCGAGATCGTCGCGCTGTCGAAACATCCCAAGGTCGTCGCCGTGGGCGAGGCAGGCCTCGACTACTTCTACGACAAGAGCCCGCGCGAAGCACAGCGACAGGGCTTCCTGAAGCACATTGCGGCGGCCCAGGAAACCGGACTGCCACTCGTGATCCATGCGCGCGAGGCAGACCAGGACACGGGCGACATCCTCGAAGCGGAAATGGCGCGCAAGCCGTTCAAGGCGGTCCTCCACTGCTATACCGGCGGGCTGGAGCTCGCCCGCCGCGCCGTAGCCCTGGGGCTCTACGTTTCGTTCTCGGGCATACTCACGTTCAAGAAGTCGGACGCACTGCGCGAGGTGGCCGCAGCCGTGCCGCTCGACAGGCTGCTGGTTGAGACGGACGCGCCCTACCTCGCGCCCGGAAAGTACCGCGGCAAGCGCAACGAACCCGCTTATGTCGTGCTCACCGCAGCAGAGCTCGCGCGGGTGAAGGGGATCAGCGAGGACGAGATCGCGCACATCACGACAGAAAACTTCTTTCGTCTCTACGACAAGACACCGCGCGCAGCGTTCGGCCCATGACATTGAAGCTCACACTCCTGGGCACCGGCTCCTCTGTCGGCGTGCCGCGTATCGGACCGGTCTGGGGCGCGTGCAATCCCAAAGAGCCGCGCAACCGGCGCCGCCGTTGCGCCCTTCTCATCGACCAGAAGGGCAAGGGCGGGCAAACGTCGATCCTGGTGGATACGCCTGCCGATATCCGCGAGCAGCTGCTCGATGCCGATGTCGGCCGCCTCGATGCGGTCCTTTACACACACGACCATGCCGACCACACCCACGGCATCGACGACCTGCGCGCCGTGTTCTTCGCCATGAAGAGCCGCATCCCGATCTACGCCGACAAGCTCACGCGCGCCACGCTGGAGCGGCGCTTCGATTATTGCTTCCAGCAGCCGCCGGGCTCGTCCTATCCCGCGATCCTGAAGGCACACGACATCGAGGCCGCGAAGCCTTTCGCCATCTCAGGGCCCGGGGGACACATCGAATTCGTGCCGATCCTGCAGGAGCATGGCGATATCACGTCGCTCGGCTTCCGCTTCGGCAACGTCGCCTACTCGCCCGACATCGGAGGGCTTCCGGAAGCCTCGCTGCCGCTGCTGGAAGGCCTCGACCTGTGGATCGTCGATGCGCTGCGGCCGCAGCCACATCCCTCGCACTTCAGCGTCGGTCAGGCGCTCAGGTGGATCGAGCAGCTGAAGGTGAAGCGCGCCATCCTCACGCACATGACGATCGATCTCGACTACGAGACCCTGCGGCGTGAACTCCCGCCCAACGTCGAGCCGGGTTACGACGGCATGGTGATCGAGCTGCCATAGCAGCAGACGCTGCCATGCATGGAAGGCGCAGTTTACCGCACCGCGCCCGTCTTCAGGTCGAAGATGCGCCCGTTGTCAGTGCAGCCGGGCTCTGCCAGGCGCACGAAGGCTTCGGCGATGTCCTCGGGCGTACGCAGTGTGTTTGCATCCTCGCCAGGGAACGCCTTGGCGCGCATGCGGGTGCGGATGGGGCCCGGATTGACGATGTTGGCCCGGATCGCCGAATTCGCCACTTCGTGCGC
The DNA here is from genome assembly GCA_039808585.1 of Hyphomicrobiaceae bacterium. GTDB lineage: Bacteria > Pseudomonadota > Alphaproteobacteria > Rhizobiales > Hyphomicrobiaceae > AWTP1-13. The sequence goes on from JBDHTJ010000153.1 coordinate 5,406, forward strand.
GTAGCAGCCGATCAACGCCTCGAGCCCAGCCTTCGAGGCCGCATAGGGGCCCCAGTAGGCGGGCTGGCTGTTGGCGGCGCCCGACGAAACCATGATCACCCGGCCCGCGTCCGAGCGCTTCAGAAGCGGATCGAGCGTGCGCAAGAGCCGGAAGTTGGCGTTGAGGTTGACGTCGATCACCTCGGTCCAGGCATCGGCCGAGATGTGGCCGAGCGGCGAAAGCGGGCCCAGCACGCCGGCATTTCCGACGAAGATGTCGAGCTTGTCCCAGCGCTGATAGAGCGTGGGGCCAAGGGCGTCGATCTTGTCCATCTTGCGCAGATCGAGAGTGAGCAGCGTCGCCTCGCGCCCCAATGCACGGATCTCGTCGTCGACCTCCTCGAGGGCACCCGCCGTGCGGCCCACAAGAACGAGGTGCGCGCCCTCCTTGGCGAAGGCGATGGCTACGGCCCGGCCTATGCCGCGCGTGGCCCCGGTCACGAGCGCCAGCCTGCCTTCGAGGCGCTTGCCGGCGCGGGAAGATGTATCGGATGTGTCGTCGGTCATGCCGCCAGGGTTAGCCGTTCGCACGGCGCCCTGGCAAGCAACTTTCCCGGATGAACCGCGCCACGGCCGACGGGCGCGGCTATTCCTTCTTGCCCTTGTCCATGATGTCCTTGCCGGCCTTCAGGGCGTCGTCATAGGCCTTCTTGGCGGCCTCCTTGCCCTTCTCGACATAGGGCTTGGCGGCCTCGGCTGCCCGCTCGCTCGCCTGCTTGGCCTGATCCACCGTCTCGCGCATCGCCTCGCCTGCCTTCTCTGTGTAGGGCTTGGCCTTCTCGCGTGCCTGGTCGGAAAGCTCCAGCAGCTTTTCCGTGCTCACCGCCGAAAGCTCCCGCGTACGCTTCCAGATGCGCTGGAACATGGATTCCTGCGGCAGCAGCGACGCCGACTTGAGCGACGCGACGGTGCGGATCATATCCTCATGATCCTTGCGGGCCTGGTCGCCCTTGACGAGATCAGGCGCGCCGGTGAACAGCACCAGCGGGGTACATGCCGTGACGACCTTGCGGCCGGACTTCACCCAATCCGCGTTCTCGACCTGCGTCTCCTGGGCGAAGTAGATTTTCTTGCCACCCACTTCCTGGCGCAGGATCTCGCGATCGATCACGGGCACGATGTGTCCGCCGAGGCGCTTGATCATCGCAAAGCGCGCGTTGTCGGGATCGGGAAACTGCACGAACAGCGTGACCGTATCATCGGCCGAGAGCGCCTGCTGGATGGCCTCGTCGGCGGAAGCGGCATTCGTAACGCTCTTGGCCTTGGCGAGCCCATCGCTATCGACGGAGCGCAGGAAGTTGAACGTGCTGGCGCTGCCGGAATCGCCCGGCGGCAGGATGAAGCGCAGCTTCGCCGCGTTCCCCGCAAGATCACCATAGCTCGTCAGGGCCTTGTTGCGCGTGACGGCGAAAACGCACTCGCGCACGTCGTCCTGCCGAATGACGGTCAACGCCGTACTGGCCTTCAGTTGCTGTGTCTCGATGGCATAAGCGTCGAACTGCGCGTAGCCGATCTGACGCGGGTCGGCGAGCACGCGTTCGATGTTCTCGCGTGTCCCACCCGACGTGGTGCAGGGGTAGTCGAGCTGCGCCACCTTCAGCTCGCGTGACAAGGCCGGACAGAAGCTGGCGTGATAGGCCCCGGTTTGTCCGCCGGTGTTGATCTGCGTGCCGGCCGCCGCAGGAAATGCCATCGCGGCGAGCGCCATGGCCGCAATGGAGGTTGCGGTGGGGATGCGGATGGATGCGGTCTTGCGCATGAAGGAAAGCTCTCCCGGTCTGGGGCAGGATCACTGCCCGGTAGCAAGCGCAGAAATGGTGTGCGTATGGGGCGCTGAAAAGGCCGCAAGCGCTTGGACCGGGTGCGGGCAGAATTAAATTCAGGACAGACGAAGCTGAGCACGGGCTGCTCCCGCGCCCAAGGGCGGATCGCCCCGGCGGGGGTGCCGGGGCGATCGCAGGGGCTTGCGGGGACCCCTTGGGGCCGGTCGCGGAGTAGGGCGCTCCGCTTTCCAGCCGCAGCCAGACGCCAAGGCCCTCGCACGAGGAAGAGTGCGGGGGGCGGCCCGGCATGAGAAACTCATACAGCAATCAGAACAAAAAAGGAACATTCGCGAACGTTCACTTCGTCAAACAATCCCTGCCTGTGGAAAAGACTGCTCCCCCCTCGCATTGTCCCGAGCTGGCCGATCGCAGATCGCACGCCGCATCTTAATGGAACGGCAGGGGAATCAACGGATACACTGCAGGCTGGACGAGCCAGGACGAGACCATGCTGCCAAGCGTGACCCGCGCGTTCTCCGACGACATCGCCGTCGACCTCGGCACGGCGAATACGCTTGTCTATGTCGCAGGCCGGGGCGTCATCATCGACGAGCCCTCGGTCGTGGCTGTGCAGACCAACGGAACCGAGCGCGTGATTCTCGCGGTTGGGGCCCGAGCCAAGGCCATGCATGGCCGCACGCCTGAACCGATCGAACTCGTCCGCCCCCTCCGCGACGGGGTGATCGCCGATTTCATCGCCACCGAGGAAATGCAGCGGCAGTTTCTCTCCAGCGCCAAGCGCACGCTGGGCTTCCTCCGCCCCCGCATTCTGGTGTGCGTACCCTCCGGCGCCACGCCGCTCGAACGCAAGGCGGTCTACGACGCCGCCCTGTCCGTGAAAGCCAGGCGCGTGCTGATGGTGGAGGAACCGGTTGCAGCCGCGCTTGGGGCTGGCCTGCCCGTGGAACGGCCGCAGGCGTTCATGGTGGTCGATATCGGCGGTGGCACGAGCGACATCGCCGTCATGCGCGAAGGGCGTATTCTCTCGACGCGCTCGCTCAAGGTTGCTGGCAATGCCATGGACGAGGCAATCGTCGGGTTCGTGCGCGCCCGCCATCGTCTCCTCGTCGGTGAGGCGAACGCCGAGAGAATCAAGATCGAGGCGGGCTGCGCCACGCCCGAGGCACTGGGCGAGGCGCAGAACCTCGAGATCCGCATCACAGGCCGCGAGATCGGCACCGGGCGCAACAAAAGCGTGGTGCTGACCGGGACCGATATCGCGGAGGCATTGGCCGAACCCATTGCGCGCATCGGCGATTTTCTCGAGCGCGCGCTGGAGGACCTGCCGCGTGCGACACTTGCCGAGGTCGCAAACGTCGGCATCGTACTCACCGGCGGCGGAGCCCTGCTGCGTGGGCTCTGCGAAGCGCTCTCGGAACGTCTGGGCTTTCGCGTGGTGCCGGCGCTAGAGCCCCTGCAGTGCGTCATCCGAGGCACCGCGGCGATCCTCGACAACCTCGATCGCCGCAAGCATCTGCTCTTGAAAGTGTGACGCCTATTCGTTGAGGCCTTTGCCGGGATAGGGATGCGTGGCGATCCAGTGGCGCGCGATGTCGATGCGCCGAGTGATCCAGACGTCCTTTTTCTGCATCATGTAGTCGAGAAGGCGCGCCAGCGCCGCAGCGCGTGCGGGATGCCCGATGAGGCGCATGTGCAGCCCGACCGACATCATCTTCGGATGCCGTGCCCCCTCCGCGTAAAGCATGTCGAAGCCGTCCTTCACGAACTCGAACCACTGCCCCGACGTGCCGACCCAGCCGGCGTACTTACCGTCGTTGTGTGTGAGCGAGTAGGGGATGACGAGATGCGGTTTGCCCTGCACCGTCTTCCAGAACGGCAATTCGTCGCCGTAGTAGTCGCTGTCGTAGAGAAAGCCGCCCTCCTCCACCACCAGCCGCCGCGTGTTGACGCTGGGTCCATAGCGGCAGTACCAGCCCAGCGGCCGCTCGCCCATGGTCTTCTGGATGGAAGCCACCGCCTTGGCGATGTGCGTGCGTTCCTCTGCCTCTGAAAGCTCGAAGTGCTTCACCCAGCGCCAGCCGTGCGAGCAGACATCGAAACCCGCCTTGCGAATGGCCTCGCACGCTGCCGGATGCCGTTCCATGGCGAGCGCGCAGCCGAAGATGGTGAGTGGAAGCCCGCGCTCCTGGAACAGCCGCATCAGCCGCCAGAAGCCGACACGACTACCGTATTCGAACATGCCCTCGGCGGCGAGATCGCGCCCTTTCACGCCCTGGCCCATGCCGAGGGCTTCAGTGAGGCCGTTCTCGGAATAGCCCTCGCCGTCCTGCACGGATGGCTCCGAGCCCTCCTCGTAGTTCATGACGAAGTTGACGGCGAGGCGCGCACCTCCCGGCCATTGCGGATCGGGCGGATTGGCGCCGTATCCGATAAGATCGCGATCATAGCTCGACACGTGCGCTCTCCTCAGGACAGGGCCACCTGGAAGGGCTCGGCCAGATCAACAAACTCCTCGTCGGACTTGCTCCGCTCCAGCCACATGAAGATGGCAAAGCGCATCGGCGCGTCGAGCACGCTCAGGGGATGGTGCCACACATTCATGCCATACGTTACGCCCTGCCCAGGGCCGGCCACGAAGGCCTCCGCGCGCGCCGCATCGGGCCCGCCAGTAGCAGCCTTTGGCGCCACGATCACGAACCAGCGGCCCGCGTCGAGCGGCACGAAGCTCTGCGAGGAGAATTCGTGCCGCTCCATCTGCACGGCCCTGAGAGGCAGGCTCGCCACCGGCTTGGCGAGCGAGATCGACAGGCTGGGCTTGGCATCGCGCCGACCGTTGGCGAGTGCACGCTCGAAATACGTGCGCCCGAAGGCAATTGGCGCTTCGAGCACGTCGCCATAGGGCGCGAAGGCCTCGGCCGTGAGCGGCTTTGCGATGAGGGTGCGCATGGATCTCACTCCGCTGGCGGCGGCACCACGCCCGTTTGCGCGCTGATCAGGCCATAGTGCTCGATGCGGCGATGGCGCTTGAAATCGAAGATCGTTTCCTTGCCGAATATCGTGGCGTCGAGATCGCAGGCGTGGACCACCACCTCGTCGTCTTCCGTGCGTGTCTCGGCGACGACTTCGCCATCCGGATTGATGATCACGCTGCAGCCGAACAGGGCATGCCCGTCCTCGACGCCAGCCTTGGCGACACCCACCACCCACGTCGAGTTCTGATAGGCACCGGCCTGCATCGAGAGCTTGTGGTGAAAGATGCGCTTTTCCGTGCCTTCACCCGCTTTCAGCGAATTGACGGACGGCGTGTTGAAGCCGAGCGTCACCACCTCCACGCCCTGCAGGCCCAGCACGCGATAGGCCTCGGGCCAGCGCCGATCGTTGCAGATCAGCATACCGAAAATGCCGCCCATCGCCCGCCACACGGGAAATCCGAGGTCGCCGGGCTCGAAGTAGCGCTTCTCCAGATGCTGGTGCGTGCGCTGTGTGTCGAACTCGTCGTGGCCGGGCAGATGCACCTTGCGATACTTGCCGACGATAGTGCCGGTGCGATCGACCAGGATCGAAGTGTTGAAATGGTGCCCCTCCGACGTCAGTTCGGCATAGCCGAACGTCATGCCCATGCCGAGCGCCTTGGCCCTTTCGAACAGCGGACGCGTATCGGGGCCCGGCATCTCGGACTCGAACCAGATATCGGCCTGCCGCCGGTCCTCGTAGTACCAGCGTGGGAAAAACGTGGTCAGCGCCAGTTCAGGGTAGACGATGAAATCGGCGCCCTTGCCTTTTGCCTCCTCCATCAGCGCGATCATGCGCTTGACCACTGCAGCGCGCGTGTCCGCCTTCTGGATGGGGCCGAGTTGTCCGGCAGCGATGTTGAGCACTCGAGCCATTTGACGTCTCGTCTCCCCTGGATATCGATTGCGAGGCAAAGCAGCGGTACTATAGACAGAACAGAGTGCAGCCAGAATACCGCGCAGCGCAAAATTGCTGCTGCCAATTCGAGCAGACTGCACTGCTCATGCGCAGGGGAGACACGATGCTGACCGAGAGCGCCCAGGGCCTTTATGTGATTGCGCCCACGCCATTTCACGACGACGGCCGCATCGACGAGGCCTCCACGCAACGCATGGTGGAGTTCTATAGGAAGGCCGGTGTCACTGGCATCACCATCCTCGGGATGATGGGTGAAGCGCCCAAGCTCGATACCGCGGAGGCCATTGCTTTCACTGCCCAGGTCGTTCGCTGCGCTGGCAGCTTGCCTGTCGTGGTTGGCGTCTCGGCACCCGGGTTCGCTGCCATGCGTGCGCTATCCCAGGCAGCCATGCAGGCAGGCGCCGCCGGCGTCATGATTGCCCCGCCTGCTACAATGCGCACGGACGATCAGCTTTGCGGCTATTACGACCAGTGCGTCGCAGCCATCGGCAAAGACTCGCCTTTCATCATCCAGGATTATCCGCTGGCGAGCGGCGTTGTGATGGCGCCGTCGGTGATCCGCCGCATCGTCATGGCGCACCCGTCCTGCAAGATGCTGAAGCACGAGGACTGGCCGGGCCTCGAAAAGATCTCCACCCTGCGCGGCTGGGAACGCGATGGCTCCATGCGGCACATCTCGATCCTTACCGGCAACGGCGGCCTGTTCCTCGACTTCGAGATGGAGCGCGGGGCCGACGGCGCCATGACTGGCTATGCCTTCCCCGAAATGCTGGTGGAGGTGGCGCGGCTTCAACGCGAGGGAAAGCGCGACTCAGCGCACGACATCTTCGATGCCCACCTTCCCCTCCTGCGTTACGAGCAGCAGCCTGGCCTTGGGCTCGCCGTGCGCAAGTACGTGCTGATGCGTCGCGGCGCGATTGCCTCCGAAGCGCAGCGAGCGCCTGCCTCACGCATGAGCGCTGCTGCGCGGGCGGAGGTTGATTATCTACTCACCCGCCTTGGTGTTCACGACGCGCGGGCGCGCTTCTGACGGCAGCGCCTAGGCTCGCGCCTGCAGATGTGGAATTCAGCCTGTCGCAGCCTGTCGTGCCTTGCTTCGCCACAATTGAATGGCTAGAGCAATTCCGAAACGAAAAGCATGCGGGGCCAACAAATGACTGCAACGCGAGGAGCTTTGGGGCTTGCCTTGATCCTGATGCT
>JBDHTJ010000154.1:0-12349 GCA_039808585.1 Hyphomicrobiaceae bacterium
ACGCCGCTGTCGTATATGCGGCGGACGGCGAAGAGCGACTTCGAACTGGGCGGCAAGACCATCAAGGCCGGCGACAAGGTGGCGATGTGGTTCATTTCGGGCAATCGCGACGACGCGATCTTCGAAGAGCCAGACCGCTACATCATCGACAGGCCCAATGCGCGCCGGCACATGTCGTTCGGCTTCGGCATCCATCGCTGCATGGGCAACAGGCTTGGTGAACTGCAGCTGCGCATCCTGTGGGAGGAATTGTTGAAGCGGCATCCACGGGTGGAGGTGGTGGGCGAGCCGCAGCGGGTGCTGTCGGCCTTCGTGCACGGATACAGCTCGCTGCCTGTGCGCATTCCCGCGTGATGCTTGGCTGATGGACAAGGGGGCGGGACGCCTGTGACTGATGCGATGCTGGAGTTGCGCAACCTCGACCGCTCCTTCGGGGGCTTGCGCGCCTTGAAGGAGGTATCGCTCAGCATCGCGCGCGGCGAGATCTTCGGCCTCGTGGGCCCCAACGGCTCGGGCAAGACGACGATCGTGAACTCGGTGACCGGCTTCTATCCCCCTGACAAAGGCGAGATCCTGTTCGAGGGCAAGCCGATCACCGGCATGAAACCGCATCGCGTCGCCAATCTCGGCATCGCACGCACGTTCCAGAACCTTGCTCTGTTCCGCGGCATGAGCGTGCTCGACAACATCATGATGGGCCGGCACATCCACATGCGGCCGTCCGCACTCGCTACGCTCTTCTATTGGGTATGGGCCGAGCGGGAGGAATTGCGGCATCGCAACATCGTGGAGGAGACAATCGACTTCCTGCAGCTGCAGGATGTGCGCGATGCGCCAATCGAGATCGTGCCGCTGGGCCTGCAGAAACGCATCGAGCTGGCGCGGGCGCTGGTGTCAGAGCCACGCATGCTGATCCTGGACGAGCCGATGGCGGGCATGAACCAGGAGGAGAAGGAGTACATGGCCCGCTTCATCCTCGACGCGCGCGAGGAACGGGGGCTGACAGTACTGCTCATCGAGCATCACATGGACGTGGTGTCGGCGCTTTGCGACCGCATGACGGTGTTGAGCTATGGCGAGCAGATTGCCAGCGGCAAGCCCGCCGACGCACTCTCCAACCCGCGCGTTGTGGAAGCCTATCTCGGCAGCAAGGGGCGCTCGCATGCCGCATGACGCCGTCGCCATTGCGCAACCGGCCGGGGACATCCCGCACGACGCGGGTGCGGTGCCTCGCCGCGAGGCGGGCCTCGACGGCGGTACGCTGCTGTCACTGCTGGCTGCGAATGCCAAAGGCTTTCCGCGTGGCATTGCCATGCGCGAGCGCGATCGTGGCATCTGGCGGGAATTCAGCTGGAGCCAGATGCTGGACCAAGTCCTGGCGTTTGCGGCGTGGCTCGACGAAGCGGGGTTCAAGCCGGGCGAAGGCCTGCTCGTCATCGGCGACAACCGCCCGCAACTCTACTTCGGCATGCTCGCGGCCGGCGCATTGAGGGGGCTGGCGGCGCCGGTCTATCCGGATACGCCGCCGGACGATCTTTCCTTCTACGCCGGCAACAGCCGCGCCCACTTCGCATTGGCCGAGGACCAGGAACAGGTCGACAAGCTGCTGGAGTTGCGCGCACGCTCGGGCCAGCCACAGATCATCGTCTATGACGATCCGCGCGGACTTGCGAACTACACGCAGGACGGCCTCTATGCATGGACCGACGCAGTGGCCAAGGGTCAGGCGCGGCTGAAGGCCAACGCAGGCCTGCGCGAGGACATCGTGGCGCGCGCGCAACCTGCCGACGTCGCCGTGCTGTTGCATTCCTCCGGCACGACGGGCAAGCCCAAGGGCGTGCCGATCCAGCACCGACGCGTCATTGCAGCTGCGCGCAACGCGCAGAAAGCCGACTATTTCCGCGAAGGCGACGAACTCGTCGCCTATCTCGCCATGGCCTGGGTGGGCGACTTCGTGTTCACCGTCGGCGCCGGCATCGCGCTTCGCTTCACCGCCAACATTCCTGAGCGGCAGGAGACGGTGTTGCACAACCTGCGCGAGGTGGCCCCCACGGTCTATTTCGCCTCGCCGCGCAGCTGGGACGCCATGCTCACGCACGTGCAGGTCGGCATTGCGGAATCGACCCGGCTCAAGCGGTGGCTCTATCACCGCTTCATGCCGCTTGCGGTGCGTATCGAGGCTGCGCGCATCGAAGGCAAGGCGCCGGGCCTGAAAGACCGCATCCTCCACGCGATGGGCGAGGCCCTCGTCTATGCGCCACTGCGCGACCACCTCGGACTGTCGCGGGCCGAACGTGCCTATACGGCCGGCGAGGCGATCGGCGAGGACACATTCCTGTTCTTCCGCGCGTTGGGCTTGAACCTGAAGCAGTTCTACGGCCAGACCGAGAATTGCGCGCTTACCGCCGCGCAGAAGACCGGCGACGTGAAGCTCAACACCGTTGGCCAGCCGCTGCCGGGCGTCGAGATCAAGATCGCGGACGACGGCGAGATCCTGCTGCGCGCCGACAGCGTGTTCGACGGCTACCTCAATGACGAGGCGGCTTCTGCGAAGGCGCTTGCGGGTGGCTGGCTTCACACGGGCGATGCAGGATATGTGGAGCCCAACGGGCATCTGGTCGTGCTGGGGCGCGTGGGCGAGGTCGTCCACACCAAGTCCGGCGAACGCTACATTCCCAACTACATCGAGAACCGGCTGAAATTCAGCCAGTACGTGAAAGACGCGGCCGTGATGGGTGCGGGACGCGACTATCTCGCAGCCCTCGTGTGCATCGACATGGGCGCCGTCGGCCATTGGGCGGAAGAGAACGGCGTCACCTACACCTCCTATGCGGAGCTTTCGCAGAGGCCCGAGGTCTACGGGCTCATCGACGGCGTCATCCAGCATGTCAACAGCCTGCTGCCGCCTGGCCTCGCCATCCGCCGCTTCGTGAACCTGCCCAAGGAGTTCGACCCCGACGACGGCGAGGTGACGCGGACGCGCAAGCTGCGCCGCAATGTCATCGACGAGCACTATGCCGGGGTGATCGCGGCTCTCTACGACGGCTCGATGCGCGTGCAGCACCTGGCAAAAATCACCTACGAAACGGGCGCCACAGGCACCCTGGACCGCAATCTGGCCATCAAGGACGTCGGGAAAGCGTGATGGATCTCTTCTTCGAACTGGCCGAGCTTTCGATCAGCGGTGCGCTGGTGGGGCTCATGTACACGCTGATCGCGCTGGGCATCGTTCTGGTGTTCAAGGCCTCTGGCGTCGCCAATCTTGCGCAAGGCGCCATGGCAATGGTGGGGGCCTATCTCACGTGGGCATGCCTGGCACTCGCGGGGGCACCGATCTGGGCCGCCATTCCCGCGGGCATCGTCGCCATGTTCTTCGTCGGTCGCGGCATCGAGCGGGTGGCCTTGAGGCGGATGATCGGCCAGCCCGTGATCATGGTGATCATGCTCACGCTCGGCCTGGAGATCATGCTGCGCGGGCTCCTGCCGGCACTCTTCGGCCCGGTGAAGAAGCGCCTCGACATCGGCATAGACAATGCTCCGATCATCCTGGGGCCCATGCTGCTCGACCGCGCCTATCTGGTCAGTGGCGTGGTGGCGCTCGTGCTGATCGGGCTCGCCGTTCTGTTCTTCAATACGCGCCAGGGCGTGATGCTGCGGGCCGTGTCCGACGATCAGCCGGCTTCATGGTCGGTCGGCATCCCGGTTGAGCGTGCGATCGGCATTTCGTGGGGGCTTGCCGGCATTGCAGCGGCGGCGGGCGGCGTTTTGTGGGGCTCGATCCAGGGGGTCGACTGGACCTTGTCGCTGCTGCTCATCAAGGCGCTGGCGGTGGCCATCCTCGGTGGCCTCGACAGCATCCTGGGCGTGCTCGTCGCCGGGCTCATCCTCGGCGTACTGGAGAACGTGGCGCCGGTCTATCTCGAGCGCTTCGGGATCTCCGGCACACGTGACGTGGTTGCCTCACTCGTCATCCTTGCAACCGTCATCTTCAAGCCTTACGGCCTCTTCGGCCGCGAGGAGATCGAGCGCGTCTGATGCTGTACCGTCTCGCAGGCATCCGCCACATCACCTACCGCTCGGCGCGCGCGCTGTTCCCGATCCCGTTCGACAGGCGGCTTCTGGTGCTCGTGATGCTGCTGGGGGTGACGGCACCCTTGTATCTCTCGCCGCTGCATCTCAACAGCTATCTGCTGCCCTGGGTGATCTGGACCACGGCGGCCCTCGGCCTCAACCTGCTGATGGGCTGGGCGGGCCAGGTGCATCTGGGCTATGCCGCGGTGATGGCCATCGGCGCCTATGCCGCGATCCACGCCACGCGCTTCGGCTTGCCGCTTGAAGCGGCACTGCTCGTCGGCGGACTTGCAAGCTCGGTCATCGGCCTCGTGTTCGGCGCAGCTGCCTTGCGCGTGAAGGGCCTGTACCTGGCGGTGACCACGCTTGCTATGCAGTCGATCGTAGATTGGACAATCGTGCACGTGCCGGCCATCTCCGGCGGCAGCCAGGCGACGCTGCAGGCACCTACGCTGCGCTTCTTCGGGCTTGCCATCGAGAACGATGCTGGCCGCTACTGGTATGCGCTCGGCTTCTGCGCCGTCGTCACCGTGTTCCTGCTCAACGTAGGCCGCACCAGCTTCGGCCGCGCGCTGATCGCGGTGCGCGAAAAAGACTTCGCCGCAGCCATCATCGGCGTCAGCCCGTTCAAGTTCAAATTGCTGGCCTTTTGGTGTTCCTCCTTCATCGGAGGGGTGGCGGGGGCCATTCTCGCCTTCTGCTACTATCGTGCCATAACGCCCGAGCAGTTCCATCTCGAGGTATCGATCCAGGTAGTGGCGATGGTGATCGTGGGTGGTCTCGGCAGCGTGCTGGGGAGCTACTTCGGTGCCGGTCTCGTGCTGCTGGCTCCCATCTTCCTCAACAATTTCGTGGCCTCGCTCGCCACCACGCTCAACCTGCCACTACAGACAGACGTGCTGTCGCAGATCCCTCTCGTGCTCTATGGCGGGCTGATCGTGGGCTTCCTGCTGTTCGAGCCGCTGGGCCTTGCCAAGATCTACGACAACATGCGCAACTATTTCCTGGTCTGGCCATTCCGGCATGCCCGGTAAGCCCAAAACGAAAACAATCTGCTTTCACTCTAGGAGGATCACATGATGAAACTGATTTCGACCCTCGCGCTCGGCGCGGGGCTGGCGCTTGCCACAGCAAGCGCGCAGGCGCAGGACAAGACCATAAAGATCGGCTTCGCGGAGGATTTCACGAAGGTCTACACCTTCGTGACGAGCGAATACAATCAGGGCCAGCGCGACTATCTCTCCTACATCAACGCCAAGGGCGGCATTGCCGGCCACACCTTCCAGGCCAACGTGGTCGACACGGGCAACGAGCCGCAGCGCGGCATCGAGGCCTACGAGCGCTTCAAGACCGAGGGCGTGGTGATGATGGACTTCCTGTCCACGCCCGTCTCGCGCGCCATCGTGCCGCGCGCCATCAAGGAAGGGCAGAACGTACTGACGCTGTTCCACGGCCGCTCCGACGCGGCGGACGGCACCACGTTCCCGACCATCTTCCCGGCCGGTGCGCTCTACTGGTCGCAGGCGGCCGTGATCATCAAGTACATCGCCGACCAGGAGAAGGGCGCGCTCAAGGGCAAGAAGATTGCGCTTGTCGGCATCGACAGCCCCTTCGGCAAGGAGCCGCTGCCGGTGTTCCAGGCAGTGGCGGCGAAGGAAGGCTTCGAGTTGCAGACGTTCTTCTACCCCTCGCCCGGCAACGAGCAGTCGTCGTCGTGGACGGCCGTGCGCCGCTTCGCACCCGACTGGGTGGTGATCTGGGGTGCCGGCGGCGGGCAGACGGTTTCGCTGCGTGATGCCATTCGCAACGGCATCAAGCTCGACAAGCTGCTGTCCGTGATCTGGCTGTCGGAAACCGACACGGAAATCGCCGGCAAGGATGCCGCCAAAGGCGTGCTGCGCTTCGAGGGCGTGGCCCAGGGCAAGGACAATGGCGTGGTGAAGGGCATCGTCGACGAGGTCGTTTCCAAGGGCAAGGGCGCGGGCCCCGCAGAGAAGGTCGGCTCCAGCTACTACAATATCGGCGTTGCGAGCATGGCCATCGTCGTTGAAGGCGCCCGCATCGGCCTCGAGAAGTTCGGCGCGCCGCTCACGCCCGACAAGCTGAAGAAGGGCATGGAGGAGATCAAGGGCTTCACCGCGCAAGGGCTGATGCCGCCGATCACGCTCACGGCCGCAGACCACCAGGGCGGCGGCCATGGCCGCATCTCGCAGTGGGATGGCGCAAAATGGACCCCCAAGACCGACTGGTACACCGCCTACCAGGACATCGTCATGGACCTCGTGAAGAAGAACGCCGAAGAGTTCAAGAAGTCGAACTGACGGTGTGAGCCGGGAGGCCGCCTCGCATGTTGAAGCTCGAGAACATCGAGGTCGTCTACGACCACGTCTTCCTCGCGATCAAGGGCATATCGCTCGAGGTCGCGGAGGGAGGCGCGGTGGCTCTGCTGGGCGGCAACGGCGCCGGCAAGAGCACGACGCTCAAGGCAATCTCCGGCCTACTCGCGCCTGAGCGCGGAGAGGTTACACGGGGTGAGGTGCTGTTCAACGGCCGGGACTTCAAACGCCTGGCCGCACCCCAGCGCGTGCGCGAGGGTATCGTGCACGTGCTGGAGGGCCGACACGTGTTCGGCCACCTGACGCCGCTCGAGAACCTGATCGCGGCGACCTCGATGCACCGGAGCCGCGCCAAGATCAACGAGCTCACCGAAAAGGTGCTCAACTACTTTCCGCGGCTGAAACAGCGGGCCAATGCTAAGGCTGGATATCTTTCCGGAGGCGAGCAGCAAATGCTTGCCATCGGCCGGGCGCTGATGACGGAGCCGAAGCTCCTGATGCTCGACGAACCGAGCCTGGGCCTTGCGCCCCTTCTCGTCGAGGAAATCTTCGAGATCATCTCGCGCATCAATCGCGAGAACGGGATGAGCATCCTGCTGGTGGAACAGAACGCCACGGCGGCTCTCGCGGTGGTGGAACATGCCTATCTGATCGAGAACGGGCGCATCGTGATGGGCGGCACGGCGGAGACGCTGCGCAACAATCCGGACGTGCAGGAATTCTACCTGGGTGGCGCCGGCCGCGTCGACTATCGCAACGTGAAGCACTACCGCCGCCGCAAGCGCTGGCTGGCCTGAGCCGATCCGATGCCTGAGGTCAGCATCAGCTCGGCAGAGTTGCAGGCGACGATCTCGTCGCGCGGGGCTGAGTTGCAGACGCTGCGCATCAACGATGGCCGCGACCTTCTCTGGAACGGGGATCCCGAGTGGTGGGCAGGACGTTCCCCCCTCCTCTTCCCGATCGTGGGGAGGTTGCCCGACGACACGGCGCTCGTCGATGGTCGGCCCTACCGCCTGCCCCAGCACGGCTTTGCCAGAACCTCGGAATTCGATCTTCTGGACAGTACGGCGCATTCCTGCCGTTGGCTGCTGCGGCCCGGCGAGGCGCATCTTCGCAGCTATCCGCGTGCGTTCGCCCTGATGGTCGATTACGGCATCGATGGCCTGTGCCTGGTGGTAACTGCCACCGTGCTCAACACCGACACGCGGCCCATGCCGTTCTCGTTCGGGTTCCACCCGGCGTTCCGCTGGCCACTGTCGCCTGGCGCGCAGCGAGAGGCCCATGCGCTCATCTTCTCGCACGCCGAGACGGCATCGATCCGCCGGCCGCTGGATGGACTGTTGGGGCCTGGCGAAGCCAATCCGGTGGTGGATCGGCAATTGCCGCTGCGCGACAGCCTGTTCGAGAGCGGTGCTTTGGTATTCGATCAGGCTTCCAGCCGCAGCATCCGGTACACAACGCCTTCAGGCCCGCAACTCGCGGTGGATTTCCCAGGCATGCCGCATCTGGGCATCTGGACCAAGCCGGGGGCGCCTTTCATCTGCATCGAACCGTGGCATGGCTTTGCTGCGCCCGCAGGCTTCCACGGCCAACTGGGCGACAAGCCCGGCATCATCAATCTGGCGCCGGGCGACAGACGAGAATTCCAAATGACTATAACTTTATTCAATTGAACTTGCGATTCGCACGTGCCGATATTCTCGGTCGCGAGCGCGAAAAAAAATTATTCGCCGCGCGCGCCGCGCCGATTATCAGCCTACATATTTCTTTTATGACACCCAAATCGTCTCCGTACTGATTGCATCGAGATCGCTCGATTTTACAGGCGTTTTTCTCAACCCCTCGCACGAGACACAAACCCATTCGCGCTGCAATTTGCGTTTCAAGCGACGCATAACCCATGGAATATCCGTGTGTATGCTGATATTTTCTCGGTAACTACTCGAAAATACTTGTGAGCTAGCTTTAGCCCAAGCGAGACGGCACGGGCGACTGGACACCGCGACAAAGGAAAGACGCCCAAACCGCACGAAACGAGTTTTTTTGCAAAGCATGTCTTCGGCGTTCAGCCACCCCAAGCGGCAGGTTCGTCGAAAAAATGTAATTGCCTACATATTGGATCACCTAGCACTTTCGATGCACCTGGGCCGCCCGATTTCTCGGGCGGCCCATTTCGCTTTCTAATTCGTCTCGACGACCAGTCGGCGGTTCGGCCGCTGCACAGGGCGGGCGTTGTTGGCGAACAGCATCGCGAATTGGCGGATCTGCTCGGGTGCGGCCTCGATCGGCTCCTTGAAGACCGTCCAGGTCAAGCCCTCGGAGCACGGAGGCGTTGTCAGCGAACCCATGTAGCGGAAGAACGACCGGTCGCGCGGCAGCAACTCGGCGGGATCGACCACGCCGGAGGCGCGGATCTCCGGGCCCTCCTTGGCAGGCATCGAATCGAACACGGACGCGAGTTGCTTGTTGCGCGCGCCTGGCTGGATGAATACGCCGATGACAGCAAGCCCGCCCTCGGCCGACTTGTGCACGAAGTGACACTCCATCTGGAAAGCCTTGCCGGAGAGCAGATGCTCGCTGGGGTGATGGAAATGAAACTGCAGCATGTCGTAGCGGGTGCCAGCGATGGTGCTGGAGCAGCCGGGATCAGCGTTCACCTGGATGGTGTGGCCGTTGTTGAGGATGCGCAGGGGAATCGGCTTGAAGTTGATCTCAACGTTGCCGACATCGCCCTTGATCGAGGTCTTGAGATCGATCGGCGTCTGCTCCAGGCCCAACTGGCAGACCTTGAAATCCGGACGGAGGCTGCCCCAATGCTCCGGACCGGCGCTACCGGAATAACCCCAGTGCGGCGTCGCGTGTCCCTTGGCGGACGGCTCTGATGCAACGGCGCGCACCAAGGGCGCACAGCAGGCACAGGTTGCGGCCGCCATCTGGAGAAAGTTGCGTCTCGGCAAATTCATCTTTTCACTCCCAATGCTCATTAAGTTGCCGCGGCAAACATTCCAGCCTTATGGTTGAGAAACTCTTAAATGCATGGTGCGGATCACCTGCGCGAAGATCTCGGACGAAAAAGTGGTGAGGGGAGCAAGCATGTCGCTCGCGGGAAAAATTGCACTCGTGACGGGTGCCGCAACGGGCATCGGCGCCGCCGTCGCTCATGCAATGGCAGGCGCGGGCGCCACTGTCGTGGCCACCGATATCGACGCCAAGGGTGGCGCCGATCTCGTCACGCAGATCCAGGCTGCCGGCGGAAATGCCATTTTTCACCAGCATGACGTGCGGCGCGAAGAGCAATGGCAGGAGGTTGCGTCGCGCATCGGCAAGGAATTCCGACGCCTCGACATCACCGTGGCAAACGCGGGAATCGCGATCGCGGGCCCGATCGAGACGATGCCGCTCGCCGACTGGCAGCGGCAACAGTCGATCAACCTCGATGGCGTCTTCCTAGCGGTGAAGCATTCGGTTGCGCTGATGCGGGCAGCAGGCGGCGGCTCCATTATCCTGATGTCATCGGTTGCAGGCCTTCGAGGTGCGCCGGGACTGGCGGGATATGCTGCGACGAAAGGCGGCGTGCGGCTGTTCGCGAAGGCGGCCGCCTTGGAGCTGGCCGCTGACAAGATCCGCGTCAACTCTGTGCATCCCGGCGTCATCGACACCGCCATCTGGTCGAAGATGACGTCCGCTGAGGACGGCGTGCATCGTGCACCGCGCATCGACCCGCACGAGCGGGTTGCCCACATCGTGCCGGCGGGCATCATCGGCACTCCACGGGATGTCGCGGATGGTGTGCTGTTCCTGGCCTCCGATGCCTCGCGCTATATGACGGGTTCGGAGCTCGTGATCGACGGCGGCATGACAGCCGGTCCGGTGCCGCGCAGACCCGGCTGAGAGCGCCAGGGGCTTAGCGCTTCGGCAAGCTTAGAGGCGTATAATGGATGCCATACTCTCCCTAGGTCATCCTGCAACCCCTGCGCGGCCATGTATAACGACCAGCAATCTCTCAAGGTCTTCCAAGCCATGCATGCCCGCGATGTCATGGTGGAGGAGGCCCACCACATCGCCGACAGGGACAAAGCCTCGCTGGTTGGATCTCATCTCTTCGCCGAGCGAGAAGGGCAGCGGCTGATGAGCGTGTTAGCTCTGGCTGCTGTGCTTGGCCTCATCCTCGTCGTGCACCTGATCTTCTAGAGCATGTCGAGGGCGCGCCCATCTCGACCGATCGGGCTCTAAGCCTTCCCGCTGCCGATCTCGGATCCGAGGGGAACTCATCGTCACCTCTGCGGCTTTGACGTCGAGGCACGCTGCAGCCGACGTTGGCAGAGGCGCGTGCCGAAAAATCGACGCCAAGCGAAGAGGTAACCCATGGCACGGCAATCGAAGCGCCAGAAAGCGACAGTCGGACGCGTGATGCACGAGTTCAAACACGGCGAGCTCAAGAGCGGGACCGGACGGAAAGTGAAGAACCCCCGGCAGGCCATCGCCATCGGACTTAGCGAGGCAGGCACCTCGAAGAAACAGAGCCCGAAGCAGAACAAGCGACGCCTTTCCAAGACCAAAGCCCGGGAGAGCACGGGCCGCACGGCAAAGGCCCGCAGTGAAGGCAGCGCAACATCGCGCCGCGGCAAGGGAAGCAGCCGCACAGGCAAGGGCTCCGCAAGCCGCAAGCGCAGCGCAGCGGCCTCGCGCCGGAGCTCCTCTTCGCGCAAGAGTTCATCGGCCGGCTCCCGCAGGCGTTCAGGCGGCAGCAGCACCCGCAGCCGGCGCCGTTAGAGCACGTCCTGTCCAGTTGGGATCGGAACTGGCAGAAAGGGACATGCTCCAAGTGCTCGTCTGAAGGTCTGACCGTAGGCCTGCCCCTGGCTCGGCGAAACGGAGCAGGCTATAGACGTCGCAGCGCCGGATGGGCCGGCGCTGCCGTCGCTACGCCCTCGAGCCGAACACTTTGCACAACAGCTACCGCTTTTCTGTCGCCCCCATGATGGACTGGACGGACCGGCATTGCCGGTTCTTCCATCGCCTGCTGACCTCGCGCGCCTTGCTCTACACCGAGATGGTCACGGCCGATGCCGTGCTGTTTGGCCCGCGTGACCGCTTGCTGGCTTTCGACGCCAGGGAGCATCCCGTGGCGTTGCAGCTCGGCGGCTCCGACCCGCGCAAGCTGGCAGAAGCTGCTGCCATCGGCGAGGACTACGGCTACGACGAGATCAATCTCAATGTCGGCTGCCCGTCCGACCGCGTTCAGGACGGCCGGTTCGGCGCGTGCCTGATGGCGGAGCCGCAGCTCGTCGCCGATCTCGTGGCAGCGATGCAGGCGCGCGTACGCGTGCCTGTCACCGTCAAGTGCCGCATCGGCATCGATGACCAAGACAGTGAGGCGGATCTGGAGCGCTTCGTCACCACCGTTGCGCAGAGCGGCTGCAGCCGCTTCATGGTGCACGCGCGCAAGGCCTGGTTGCAGGGGCTTTCGCCCAAGGAAAACCGTGAAGTCCCTCCCCTCGATTATGGGCGCGTGCATCGGCTGAAGGCCGCCCACCCGGATCTCACCATCCTCATCAACGGTGGCCTAACCTCCATCGCGGAAAGCCTGTCGCATCTCGACCATGTCGACGGCATCGCGCTGGGCCGGGCCGCATATCAGACACCATGGATCCTCAGCGAAGCCGATCGTGCGGTTTTTGGCCTGGATATCGCGCCCTCTTCACGTGCGGATGTGCTGGAGAAGCTCATCCCCTATGCCGAGGCACACCTTGCGCGCGGCGGGCGGCTGAACAACATCGTGCGGCACGTGCTTGGCCTCTATCATGGCCAGCCGCGGGGCCGCGCCTTCCGCAGGTTCCTGTCGGAGAATGCGACCAAGCAGAGCGCAGACATAAACGTGCTGAAGGCAGCAATTGCGGTTGTGGAAGGGAAAGAAAGGGTTCGTGATGCAGCTGAATGAA
>JBDHTJ010000155.1:0-12265 GCA_039808585.1 Hyphomicrobiaceae bacterium
GTGCGCGCCACGCCAAGGCCATTGAGGCGGCGCAGCTTCACCGCCATCTCCGCCATCTTCACCACGATGGGGATGCCGTTGATCACGGGTGCGCCGTCCACGGTGTGGCCGACGATGTCGGAGAACAGCAGCATCGGAATGCCGCCGCCGGGGATCAGCACATCCACGCCCTGCTTGACCAGCGGCTTGGCCTGATCGGCAAACAGATCCACCACCCGCTCTGCCAGTGCGGCGTCCTCGTAGGCCTTGAGGATCTGCCCGGGCTCGAATGTCATGGCGTGCACGCCAGTCACGCGCTGCTCAAGGCCATACTTGCGGATCTGGTGATGGAACCAGGGAATGAAGCGTGGATTGATGGTGACGATACCGGCGCGCTGGCCGAGCTGGCAGGCATAGAGCATCGAGGCTTCGCCGAGCGACACCACGGGAATGTCCACCACCGAGCGCGCCTCGTAGAGGCCCGCATCCTGGAAGTGGCCCATGACGAACGCGTCGTAGCCCTCGCGTTCGGCGCGCACAGCGTTGCAAATCACCTCGCGGGCACAGCGGAACTCCACGATGGCGTGGGCATAGTTGTCGTGGGGCGTGATGCCGTGGATGTCGACGGTGGTGCCCGGATCTACCACCTTGGCGAGATGCTTGCGGAGGCGGTCCCAATAGATGCGGCCGTTGGGCTCGTCGACGTAGCTCTGGTACCAGATGCGCATGCGGCATGCTCTCCGTAAGAACGCCTAGATCGAAATCGTGCCGACACTCGCGCCGCCGCACACGTAGAGCAACTGGCCGGTGACGAAGCCGGCCTCGGGGGCCGCGAAGAACATCACTGCGTTTGCCACATCGGCGGGGGTGCCGAGGCGCCTCACAGGGATTGCTTCGGCGAGCTTGGCGATACGAGGGTCGCCCTTGGGCAGCACATCGTGGAACATCTCCGTTGCCTCGATCGGTCCCGGTGCCACGACGTTCACGGTGATGCCGTGCGGCGCCAGTTCCAGCGCCCAGGTGCGCGCCATGCCGACCATGCCGGACTTCGTCGCGGCGTATGCGGTGCGGGTGGCGAGGCCCACGGCTGCGCGCGAAGACATCAGGATGACGCGCCCGAACTTGCCGGCCTTCATTGCGGGCAGGAATGCCTGGGTGAGTATCAACGCGGCGCCGAGATGCAGCTGGCTCAGCGCAGCAAGATCGGTTGCCGAGGCGTTCTCGATGAGATTTGCCCGCACGATGCCAGCATTGTGAACAACGTGCGTCACCTCGAACTTCTGCGCGATCTCGCGTGCGGCTTCCTCGGTGGCCTTGGCATCGAACAGGTCGACGCTCATCTGCGTGAGATTGGGTACGGGGGCTGCGGTGCGCCGTGCGAGCGAGACCACGTGATAGCCTGCATCGATCATGCGTTGCACGATCTCAGCCCCGATGCCGGCGCTGCCGCCGGTGACGACCGCGACGTTCTTGCCGCTCATGCCCCGCTCCCCTTGTCGCGTTCCACCAATGCCAGCACGCGCAGCGGACTTCCCGATCCGTGCCGGATCTTCAACGGCGGTGCGATGACCAGCGCGCCGGTTGGCGGCAGCTTGTCGAGATTGGCAAGACACTGCAGGCCATAGCAGCCGTTGCCGTGCAGGATGTAGTGGGCGGGATAGGGCGGATCGAAATGATGGGCCTGGCCTGCGTCCGTGCCGATGGTTTCCGTTCCGAACCCCAGAATGTTGCGCTTCTCCACGAGCAGCCTGATGGCGGCGGGCGAAGGGCCGGGCGTATGTGCGCCATCCTCGCGCAAGTTCACGTAGCCGATCGCGTCGCGTTTCGACCAGTCGGTGCGCATCAATACCCAGCAGCCGGCCGGAATGCGGCCGTGCTGCGCTTCCCAGGCCTCGATGTGGCTCGGCTCGAGAAGGAAGTCGGGATCCTTGGCACAGGCGGCCGCGCAATCGATGACGCAGGCGGGCGCCACCTGCTGCTGGACCGGGAATGCATCGACCGTGTTGTGTGGCAGGTCGCGGCCGGATACCCAGTGAATGGGCGCATCGAAGTGCGTGCCCGTGTGCTCGGAAAGCGTGATCTGGTTCCAGTACCAGGCCGGTCCGCGCTCGTCATAGCGCGAGATCTCCTCCATCCGGAAGGGCGTGCATTGGCCGAGTTCCGGCGGCAGCACCAGCGTCGGCATGTCGGACGACAAGGTCTGCGTGAGGTCGACGACCTCGACCCTGCCGCTCGCCAGCGCTGCGGCAAACGCCGCGAGCGTGCCGGCTTTGGCGGGTGTGCTTTTTGCTGTGGCGGATTTCGTCATGGCACAACCTTCATCCGAGCTCGCGCTCGATCGCCTTGGGGTTCAGCGCAAGACGGCTCTTCACGTCCTGCGCGATGTCGCCCACGTGCACGTCCTCGAGCCCTCGCTTGAGCGCATCCACGACGGCATTCGCGACCTGCGAGGGTGCGACTTTCGGGGGCGGCACCTGCTGGTACCACTCGGTCTCGAGCGGGCCGGTGAACACGTTGATGACGCGAACGCCGCCGGGACGCATCTCGGCCCGCAGCGATTGCGCGGCCGACAGCATCGCTGCCTGCGAGGCGGAATGCGCGCCGAAGGCCGGCCAGTTCACCTGCGCATAGACGGAAAGGATGTTCACCCAGGCGCAGGCGCTGTTGGTGCCGTCCGCGCCGCGGAACCGCATGGTCGGTCCGAATGCCTGCGCGAGGCGGATCAGCCCCAAGTAGCCGGACTCGAGTTCTTCGCGTGCCACGCTGACGCCCTTGCGGTCGAGAAGCCCGCCAGCGCGAATGTGCTCTGCCGTGTTGATCAGGATGTCGACTTTGGCGCCGATCTCGCCGGCAAGCTCGCTGACCGTGTCGGTGTCGGTTACGTCGAGCGGGACGATCTCGACGCCCTTGATCTTGGCCAGCATCTCGCGCGCCGGCGTGGGCTTCCAGGGCTCCGCCAATCCGGCGAAGATGATCGAGGCGCCGGCGCCCGCAAGTGCGGCCACCATGGCCTGGCCCACCGCCGTGCGCGCGTCGGTTACAAGCACGCGGCGGAACTTCGGGTCGAGCGTCATCTCGCGCAGCTGGGGATCGTCGGCCATGTGCGGCGTCTCCTTCTCCGGCAGCGCGAAGGCCACTGCCTGTCCGCTCTTGTCGAGCTTCCATTCGAGCCGCGTGCGCTCACCCTCGCGTACATCACCGTGCAGGTGGGCGATGACGGAGGGACCCGCATCGAGCACCACCGTGCCGATGCGCCAGGGTGTGCGCTCGCGAAAATAGGGATCGGTCGATGTGCGGATGATGGTCTGTGCTGCGATCCTGCCGCCGTTGCTCACGTCCTTGAGCGCGATGCGGGCTGAAAGGCACTGCGGGCAGGCGTCGCGGGGCGGATAGTGCACGGCGCCGCACTCGAGGCAGCCGGGAAGCGCGAAGCGTCCTTCTGCTGCGGCAACGGTGAGGACTTGCGCCGAGCGGCTGCGGATGCCGGATGGCAGCAGCGGCAGGCGCGTGCGCTTCAGCGGGTTCTTGCGTTTCGGCGGGACGAGGGGCTCGGTCATCGTCTCAGGCCCTTCCGAGGATTGCGGCGCATGACGCGAGCCCGCGGTCGTACGTGATCATGCCGAAACCCGAGACGAGGCCGACCTTCGCGTCGGGCACCTGGCCACCCAGTGTCTCGCCCGTGAGCTGCCGCACGGCCTCGACGAGGCCCAGATAGCCACCTGCGCACCCGGCTTGCCCTACGGAAAGCTGCCCGCCGCTGGTGTTGTGCGGGCAGGTCCCATCGAAGGTGAAAGTGTTGCCCCGCACGAAGGCGGCTGCACCGCCTTTTTCGCACAGGCCCAGCTCTTCTAGCTGCATCATGGAGATCACGGGATAGTCGTCGTAGGTCTCCACGAAATCCACCGCGCCGCGCTTCAGCCCGGCCATGCCGTAGAGTTCGTCAAGGTCGCGCTCCCAGCCGCCGCGCTCCTGGATGGCATCGCCAGGGAAGGCGTTGTGACGCTCGATGCTGCCCAGGATGCGCACGAACGGCAGCCCGCGCTCCTTCGCGATATCCTCGCGCATGACGAGAAACGCCTCGGCGCCTGCGCACGGCATCACGCAGTCGAAGAGATGGATCGGATCGGCGATGGCGCGCGCGCCGATGTACTCTTCGAGCGTCAGCTTCTTCTTCATCAGCGCGTGGGGGAACTTCAGTGCATTGTCCCGCTGGGCGACGGCAAGCTTGCCGGTATCCTCGCGCGTTGCGCCGGTCAGCCGCATATAGTTGTTCATGATCAGCGCGAAATTCGCATTCGGGCCGCCCGAGCCATAAGGGTAGACGGCGTCCTGCGCGAAGCGGCTGAAGGTGGAGAGCGTGCGCCGGAAGCTGTCGACGTGGTTGGTGTCGCCAGCAACGCACGCAGCGATATCGCAATCGCCGGCCTGTACCGCGCGCGCAGCCTTGCGCAACGCGAGGATGCCGCTTGCGCCGCCCACCGGGATATGATCGAGCCAGCGGGGCGACAGGCCATAGTGCTGAGTGAGGCCAATGGTGGTGTCGGGCGCCAGCGTGAAGCTCGAGACGGAGAGGCCATCGATATCGGCGGGCTTAATGCCGGCCCTCTCGACGAGCCCGCGCAGCGCGCGGCCGATCCACCAGTGCGCGCTGTTGATCGAGTAGCGGCGATAGGGAACCGTGACGGGTGCGCACACGGCGACGCCCTCGTAGCCCTTGCGCCGGCTGGTGTGGATCGCCGCCATCTCAGGTGTTGCGCCCTATCACGCCGAATATTGCCGTGCCGCGTTGCATCATGCCGCACGCTTCTTCATGCTGCGCGTGTCGATGATGTCGGCGCCCGCCAGCAGCTGCGCCACGAGATCCTTGAGTGCGCCGCGCTGGATCTTCTGCGTCGAGGTGAGCGGGAGGACATCGACAAAAGCGATCAGTCCAGGCGCCTTGTAGTAGGCGAGCCGCTCCAGACTGTAAGTGACGATGTCGCGCGCCAATGCCTGCCGCTCGGGCTGTGATGCCGGCAGGTCGCGCGCCACGATGCAGGCGAAAACCTCGTCGCCGCGCACCTCGTCCGGCGCGGCGGCAACCGCCACAGCGGCGACGCGCGGGTGCTGCTGCAGCACGCTCTCGACTTCGACCGCGGAAATGTTCTCGCCGGAGCGGCGGATCACGTTCTTCTTGCGGTCGACGAAGCAGAGATAGCCTGCGGCGTCGCGCCGGACCACGTCGCCGGTGTGGAACCAGCCGCCGGCCCAGGCCTCTGCCGTTGCGGCAGCATCCTTGAGATACTCGCGCGCGAAGCCGTGCCGCGGGTCGGCGCCCGCCCGGCGAACCAGCAACTCGCCGTTCTCGCCGGGTGCAACGTCGCGCGCTTCGTCGTCGACCACGCGCACCTCCGCCTCGGGGCCTGGCCGGCCGAAGCAGTTCGTGCCGACATGGCGGGGCTCGCGGCTTGCTGCGATGACCACGCCGCCGCCGGTTTCGGTCATCGCCCAGGCCTCGATGAGCGGGAAGCCGAAGCGCGCCTCGAAGGGGGCGTGCAGGCGCCTGTCGACACCGGCGCCGAAGCCGAAGCGTACCTCGTGCTGCTGGTCGGCTGGGCTTTCCGGCGCGCTCATCAGCATCGGCGGCATCACGCCGAGATAATGCACGATGGTCGCGCGGCTGCGGCGCACGCTGTCCCACCAGGTCTTGGGATGGAAGCGGTCGAGCACCGTGAGGCAGCCGCCGCTTGCGATCATGGCCATTGTCGACGTGGCCATGGCATTCATATGGAAGAGCGGGAGCGGGGTGAGCATACGCTCCTCGCCGTCACGCATGGTCATCAGGCCGCCGGCGCCAACGTACCATTCGCCGCTGTTGAGGAAATAGGTGTTGGTGAGCACGCAGCCCTTGGGGCGGCTCGTCGTGCCGGACGTATAGAGAAGCGCGCATTCGGTATCGCGCGACGGCGCCTCGTTCGTGCGCCCAGCCGCGATGGCTGGAATATCTGCGTCGGGGCCGAACACCGCAATGTTGCGGCCGGCCGTGGTGGCAGCCTTGCGCAGGTCGTCCTGCCTCTCCGGGATGGCCAGGGCACCAACCATTTCCGAATGCGCAATGACGTACTCGACTTCCGAGGAGCGCAGGTCCGGATTGATCGGCACAACCGAGACGCCGAGGCTGTTCAGCGCCAGCCAGTGGCTGAAAAAAGCTGGTCGGTTCTGCAAGAGTATGCCGACGCGCTGGCCGTGGCCGTAGCCACGCGCGGCATAGAGTGCCGCGAGCGTGCCGGCGGCCGTGGCCATCTGCGCATATGTGATCTCGCCCGATGCGATGCCGTAGGCCGCCGCGGTTTCCGGCAGGACGTTGAGAAAAGGGCGCGCGCCGAAGCGTGCGGCCGTGGCAGCGAACGCCTGATGAACCGTCTGCGGTTTCGGCGTGGGCTTCGGCGCGGTCATGGCCTCGACCTTCACATGAACAGCTGGATGTTGCCGAAGGCCGCGTCGCAATTGACGAGGTCGACGCGCTTCATGCGGATCTTGAGCCTGCCGCCGTCCACGCTGAGCGTGTGCCGTGCCCAGCCCGCAAAAAGCTGCTGCTCGTCGAGGCGCGTTTCCACGTAGTGGAAGGGCGTGTAGGTCTCGTAGACGTTTGCGGCTTCGTCGCGCTTATCGACGACAGGCATTTGCAGGACGTGATGGCAACGGCTTTTCGGCTTTTGCGAAAAGGTGCGGTTACCCTTCAGGCGCTCCACGCGGACGCGCAGCAGCAACTTGTCCTCGTCCATCAGGGAGGCGGTGAGCTTGCGATCGGTCTGGCCCCATTCGAGCGGCATCCAATAGCGGCCGTCCTCGGCGAAGAGATCGAGCCACTCCTCGAAGCGGTGCTCGTCGAGCATGCGCGCTTCCCGGTAGACGAACTGCGCAAGCTCAGTATCGGTGGGAATGTCGATGTGGGTCATCGCGGGCCTCACATCGTCAGCGTCATGTACTTGGCCCATGCGCGGAACTGATTGCGCATCTGCCATTCGGTGGTGCCGTTGGTGACGGCGACGCCCTGCTCGCGCTCGTGCGGATCATAGAGACGCTGCACGTTCACCCAGTTGGTGCCGTTTGAGTGCAGGCCTTCCTGCGCCCGCTCGTACATCTCGAGATCATCGTGGCCAACGACCGAGGTGGGCGCGTTGATGAGCCGATTGTACATCAAGGTGCGCTCGAGCAGCATGTCGGGCGCGTCGACAAGGCGATAGGTCCAGCTCTCCACCAGCGTCTTGTCGGGGGCGAGCGGGCGGAAGATGCGCAACAGCTGGATCGGCCCCTTGATCATAACGTTGGGGAAATAGACCGTGTTGTGCCGGTTCTCGTCGAGGATGGCCTTGGCGCGCGTCTCGCCGTAGGCCGCCACCATCTTGTCGAAATAGCCCGGCACGGCGGAATAGTCGGAATGGATGGAGTGGCTCACGCCCGTGTGCCCATGTCCGTTGGGCCAGACGCGAATGCCCATGCCCTCGAAAAACTCATAGGGGCTCATGAAGGGCGCGAAGATCTCCACCGCCATCGGGCGCTTGCCGTCCGCGCCGTTGGAAGCCTTCTTCCAGACGTCGACGGCCGTGCCGGCGGAGCTTTCATGCGCGACCATCGGGTGGCAGGTGTCGGTCTGGTTCTCGACCAGCATCTTCCAGTTGCACTTGTGCATGTAGCGCAGCACGCCGCCCGCGACTTCCAGCTTTCCCACCGGCGAACGGTCGATCATGTTGTCGAGGCTGGACAGGCTTTCGCCGAAGAACTCGTCGAAGTCGGGCCCTGCATCGTTGATCTTCGCGAAGACGAAGCCACGATAGTTCTTCACATGGCGCACGGGCGCCATGCCCTTGGCCGCCTCGCTGCCCTCGAAGCCCGTCTGGTCGTATCCCTTCTTCAGCGGAATGGCGAGCAGGCTGCCGTCGGTCTTGAAGGTCCAGGCGTGATAGGGGCAGCGGAAGAACTTGCCGGCGTTGCCGCAGCCGTCGATGGCGATCTTGGTGCCCTTGTGGGGACAGCGGTTGTGCAGAACCTTCACGCTGTTGTCGGTGTGGCGCACCATGATCACGGGTTGCGTGCCGATGGTGGTGGTGAAGTAGTCGCCGACGTTCTTCACCTGGCTGTCGTGGCCCACGTAGTTCCAGGTGTTGTGGAAGAGGTGCTGCATCTCGAGGTCGAAGACCTCCTGGTCGATGTAGACATCGCGATGCACCTCCGTCTCGCGCACCAGCGCGCGCACGGCATCCGCGTTGCCGGTGTAGCGGGGCATGCGGGTCATGAGGTTCATGGGGCTACCTCCAATTCGGAAGCTAGAGATCGAGCACGAGCTTGGGTGACTTCGAGCGTGAAATGCAAACCTGCATCATCTTGCCGGCGGCGCGCTCGCTGTCGGACAGGATGACGTCCTTGTGGTCGGGCACGCCCTCGATGACGCCGACCTGACAGACGCCGCATTCGCCGCGCTTGCAGTCGAAGAGGACGTCCACGCCGGCCTCTACGAGAACGTCCAGGATGGACTTGTCGGGCGGCACGAGGAACGTCTTGCCGGAACTCTTGAGCACGACTTCGAACGCACCCTCTGGCAATTTCGGGGCGGGTGGTGGCTCGGGCGCCTTGACGCTGAAGAACAGCTCGAACTTCACCCGGGAAGGCGGCCAGCCGAGCTTGCGGCCGGCGTCCATTGCCGCCTTGATCATGGGCCTGGGCCCGCACACGTAGACGGTTGCGTCGGGGGCGAGCGTTGCGAACAGCTTGCCCATGTCGAAGACGTTACCGGCAACCTCGTCCATGTGGATGTGGAGGCGGTGCTCGCACAGGGCCTCCAGCTCGTGGCGGAACGCGCGGTCCCGGTCGGAGCGCACGGCATAGACGAGCCGGAATGGGCGTCCTTGCCGTTTCAGCTCGGCCGCCATCGAGATCATGGGGGTGATGCCGATGCCACCGCCGATCAACACCGTCTCGCCTGCGCCCTGGACGAGGGCGAAGTTGTTCGCGGGGGGCTCCACGACGACAGTATCGCCGGGATTCAGCGCATGGACGTAGCGCGAGCCGCCTTCGCTATTGGCTTCGAGCCGCACGCCGATCTGATACTCCCGTGGCGCGGCCATTGCGGCTTCGTCGCAGTCTGAGCAGACGAGCGAATACTTGCGGATGCCGACGCCCGGAATGGTGAGGGTGATGTGCGAGCCGGCGGTGAATCCCGGCAGCGGGCCGCCGTCGGCTTGCTGCAGCCACACACGGCGGATCAAGTCCGTAGCGGCTTGCACCTTGCTGACGACGAGAGAGAGGTGGGTCATGAGGAAATACCTTGCAGAGGCTTGCCCGGCTGGGGCGCCTCCAATGTCGCGATCGTGCGCAAGGCGCCATCAAGCGCCTCGCCGGCTTCATCGAGGAGAGCCGACTGGCGGAGCCGCCGCACCCATTGCGCGGCATCGGGCCGCCCCTTCACGAGGTCTGCACCCGCCAGCACGCGATCATACTTCGAAAGCCCGCGTGACATGGTGTCAGAGTAGCCCTTGATGAGGCGTCTCGCCTTCGCAACCTCGACGGCGAGATCATAATCAGATTTCGCGATGTCCTTCACGTGCCGAAGCCATGTTTCGACGTGCGTCATCTCGCGGCGGTGGCGCAAGGTCTCGCGGCGCTTCGACTTGCGGGAAGCGACGATGTAAAGCTGCGCGAAGCCCCACACGGTGTCGGTGCGGATGCGGCGACCCCTGTTGATGAGCCGGTCGAGTGCGTTGAAGAGCTTGGGCCGGCCTTCGATCCAGGCGCCGAGGCCCGCAGGCAGGGTGCCGCACACTTCCTCCATGCGCGGGTGGAAAAACTCGGTGGTGTGCAGAACGTGCGCGGCCGGCTTATGGCCTACCTCGCGCTCCACGCGCAGCTGGCGCGACCGCCGCGTCTTCAGGTCGGCGACGCGAATGACATCGTCATAGGCCATGGCGCGGGCGAGGTGCCGGGCAACTTCGATGCCCAGGGCGTGCTCCTTGCCGGGACGCTCAAGGGTCATCACCGGTTCGAGCTTGTCGAGATACTCGCCTGCGTACCGGGCGTCCTGATAGTCGACGAGGGCGCGTACGCCGGCGTAGGCCATGGCCTGCACAGGCTCGGGCAGGAGGCGAAGCCGGGCGAGCAAGGCGTCGAGCTGCGGCACGCCGACAGCCTGCGGGGGAGGCCGCAGAAGCGATGAGGTCTTCTCCGGAGCGGCTTCCGGCTTGCGATCGCTCAGCGCCTCGGCAAATGCTGCTTCGAAGGCCTTGATGCTGGCATCCACGCCAACGCCACCCTGACGGATGGCATCGAGGAAGGACATGCGCGGAAAAGGCAGGGACCCGGAGGCGGCAAGAGCGCCGAGAAGGCTTGCGGAAATCACGCTGCCGGCACTCTGTGCGATGCGCGCGAAATCTGCCACGATGGCGCGCCGCGCCGCCACGCCGACGGCCTCGAAGACAGCGTTGCCGTTGGCCGTGCCGTCGCCGGGCCTTTCCTTCTCGGCCGTCGCATAGGCCCGCTGGCTGGAGGCGATGAGCGTGGTGCGGTCGGGCGTGACGAGGCCCCGCAGCAGCGAGCGCCCGGCTTCCATGAGTTCCGCCGCGATGACGATGTCGACATCGCCGGGCGTGGGCATCAGGGCGAGAACTGGCGCGGCACCGTCGGACGGTTTCCGGATCATCTCGATGTAATAGATGGTGGCGCCGGTGCGCTGGGCGACGCCCGGCACCGAAGTCGCCTGCGCGACGTAGCCGCTTGCCGTCGCGGCCGAACAGATCCAATCGCTCAACACGCCACCGCCCTGGCCGCCCATGGCGACGATGGCGAGGCAAATGGGCCTCTGCGTCGCATCGGGGAGGATGTCGTGGGCCATGAGTGTGGCTCTCAAGCCGGAAACTGCACGAGGGCACGCTCGCGCCGCCGTTGCAGCCAGCTGATCACCGCGCCGCGCAGGCGCGCCAGGGCACGATCGAGCGGGTTGGGGTTGTGCACGATGTCGGCCCGATAGAACGAGGGGCACAACACGGCTGCGTCCGCGACCTCGCCACAGTTGCCACAGCCGACGCAGCTCTGGTCGATGAAGGCGACGGGATCCTCTTTCAGCGGGTCGCCGGTGTGCTTCACGGTCAGCGAGGGGCAGCCCGACAGACGGATGCACGCGTGATCGCCGGTACACACATCCTCATCGACGCCGAAACGGGGGCGCACGACGCGCTTGCCGGACTTGATCGCCTTCTGCTGCAGGGGACGTTCGCGCCGCTGACGGTTCAGCATGCACTCGGACGATGCGACGATGACCTTGGGGCCCGTCTCGCGCGTGGTAAGCGCATCCTTTATCGCGTCGCGCATGGCTGCGACATCGTAGGTGCGCGTGATCTGCCGCACCCAGTTCACGCCGATGCCCTGCACGGCCTTGGTGATGGGATGGCGGGTGGCACGCGTGCGGTTCTGGGCGCGCGAGGAGAGGAGATCCTGGCCGCCGGTCGCTGCCGAGTAGTGATTGTCGACGACGATGGTGAGCCCATCGGATTTGTTGAACACCGCGTTGCCGATGCCAGAGGTGAGGCCGTTGTGCCAGAAGCCACCGTCGCCCATGATGGCGATGGCCTTCTTCTTGGCGGGCACGTTGAAGGCAGAGGCCGATGCGGGGCCAAGGCCATAGCCCATGGTCGTTGCGCCGATGTTGAACGGCGCATTGATCGAGAAGAGATGGCAGCCGATGTCCGCTGCGATGTGATGCTGGCCAAGCTCCTTCTCGACCAGCTTCAAGGCGGAGAAGATCGGGCGTTCCGGACAGCCCGTGCAGAAACCCGGCGGACGCGGAGGCACAACGTCCGTCAGCGCCTTCACCTTGGGATGATCGAGCACGCTTTTCACATCGGGCAGGCGCGCGTCATTGCGCAAGAGCTCCCGCGCGTTGTCCGTGATGAACGAGCGGATGCCAGCAAGCAGCACGGCAGTTGTGTACTCGCCGGCCGTCGGCAACGGCTCCTTGCCGTAGACGAGCGTGGCGACCCGGGCCTTGTGGAGGACGGCGCGAATGGCGGGCTCTATGAAAGCCGGCTGACCTTCCTCCACCACCAGCAGGGCACGCTTGTCACGCGCGAAGGCTGCGATCTCGTCGTCGATGAGCGGATAGGTGACGTTCATGACGTAGAGCGGGATGCGCGTATTGCCGCTGACGTCGGCTAGGCCCAGAAGGTTCAGCGCGCGGATCACGCCATTGTACATGCCGCCCTGCAGGACGATGCCCACGTCGGCGCGGTTCTCGCCGAACACCTCGTTGAGGCGGTTC
>JBDHTJ010000156.1:0-12152 GCA_039808585.1 Hyphomicrobiaceae bacterium
CAAATGCCTGTTCGACCATTGGTATCAAACGGTCAAGCAGGCATTTTTCGTTTGTCCTGGTGTCACACCGTCGGAATGATCTTGCCCGGGTTGAAGATGTCTAGCGGATCAAGCGCCTTCTTGATCGTGCGCATGACGGCAAGACCGTCGCCGAGTTCGGCCTTCAAATACTTCATCTTGCCCTGGCCCACCCCGTGCTCGCCGGTGCACGTGCCTTCCATGCGAATGGCGCGCTCGGACAGGCGCTGCATGTAGCCCTGGACCTTCGCCACCTCGTCGGTGTTCGAGCGATCGAACACCGGCTGCGAGTGGAAGTTGCCGTCTCCCACGTGCCCCACGATGGGCGCGATGAGGCCGATACGATCGATATCGGCTTGCGTCTCCGCCACGCACTCGGCCAGCCGCGAGATCGGCACGCAGACGTCGGTGGCGAGGTAATCCTTGCCGGGATAGAGGCTCTTGATCGCCCAATAGGCGTTGTGGCGGGCCCGCCAGAGCTTATTGCGATCCTCCTCCCGCTCCGCCCAATCATACCCCGTCGCGCCTTCGGCCTCCGCGATGGCCTTGAACTGTTCCACCTGATCACGCGCACCAACTTCAGTGCCGTGGAACTCCAGGAACAGCGTCGGCTCTTCCCGCAGCGTGAGCTTGGAATGCAGGTTGACAGCCTTGATCGACAGCGGGTCGATGAGCTCCATGCGCGCCACGCCCAAGCCGAGCTGGATCGACTGGATCACCGCGTTGCACGCCCCTTCCAGTGACGTGAAGGTGCATACGGCGGCAAGGATGCGCTCGGGAATGCCGTAGAGGCGCACGGTCAGCTCGGTGAGAATGCCGAGCGTGCCTTCCGAGCCCACCAGCAGCTTCGTGAGATCGTATCCCGCCGACGATTTGCGCGCGCGCTGCCCGGTCTTGATCACAGACCCATCAGCCATCACTGCAGTCACGTTCAGCACGTTCTCGCGCATCGTGCCGTAGCGGGTTGCCGTGGTGCCGGAAGCGCGGGTCGAGGCCATGCCGCCGATGGTCGCTTCCTCCGCACCCGGGTCGACCGGGAAGAACAGCCCCATGTCGCGGATGTAATCGTTGAGCTGCTTGCGCGACACGCCCGGCTGCACCACGCAATCGAGGTCCCGGTCATTCACCGAGATGATCTGGTTCATGCGCGAGAAGTCCATCGACAGGCCACCGCGCGGCGCGTTGATGTGCCCTTCGAGCGAGGTTCCCGCACCGAAGGGAATGATCGGCACCCGGTGCGTGCGCGCAACTTCCACTACTTGCCGAACCTCGTCCTGGCTTTCGACGAAGAGCACCGCATCCGGCGGCTGGTTCGGCAGCCACGTCAGGTTGTTGCCGTGCTGCTCGCGCATGGCCTGCCCGGTCTGCAGGCGATCGCCGAAGCGCTGGCGCAGGATACCGATGGCCGTCGACACCGCGGCGGGATCGACCTTGGGGCCGGACACGTCCAGTATTTCTGCCATGTACAATCCTTCCTCGCGCTGCCAGTCGCGCCTCAATTCGTGTGACTTCTAGAGCTTTGGCGGCCGGTTTGCCAGCCCACGGACGAGGAAAAGGTCACGCCCACGTGTTGCGAAGTGAGCGCGTCGGCCATTGCACCGCGGCCTTGCGCCCTCGACTTGTCGTTGAGAAGGCCGGCTGTCCTGCCGGCCCAGCAGACGAGGGCGATCATGTTCGGCAATCTCATCAAGCTGCGCGACGTGCTTCGACAGGGCAAGCCGGCACAAGCCGACACCACACGGGATCTGAGCACCGCGGACTGCCCGCACGCAGGTGCCGTCGATCCATCGAACGTGCGCGCGCTCGCCACGGGCGCCGCCATTGCCACGTCGCTGGACGGCTCCCCGGCCGTCGTGGTCGAGATCTACGAGTATGCCCACCGCTATCGCGACCGGCCCAAACGCAGCGCTTGAACCTTATTCGGCCGGCTTGACCTCGGCAGGCGCATCGTGCGCGGCCGGCGGGTTGTAGCGGTTCATGAAGGCGATCAACTCGCCCACGATACCCCGGCGGAACAGCAGCACCGTGATGACGAAGATCACGCCCTGGATGACGAGCACCCACTCGCCGAAACTCGCAAGCTTGTCCTGCATGGCGATGATGATACCGGCGCCGAGGATTGGCCCGAACACCGTGCCCATGCCACCTACGAGCGTCATCAGCACCACTTCGCCCGACATCTGCCAGGTCACATCCGTGAGAGAGGCGAGCTGGAACACCAGCGACTTCATGGCACCGGCGAGGCCCGCCAGCGACGCCGACAGCACGAAGGCGATGAGCTTGAACGCGTCCACGGCGTAGCCCAGCGAAATCGCCCGCGGCTCATTCTCGCGGATGGCCTTCATCACCTGCCCGAACGGCGAGTGGATGGTGCGGTAGATGATGAGGAAGCCAACCGCGAACACGGCGAGCACCACATAGTAGAAGCTTACGTCGCTGGACGTGTCGATGATGCCGAACAGCGGCCGCCGGGGAATGGCCTGGATGCCATCCTCGCCGCCCGTGAACTTTGCCTGCACGCAGTAGAAGAACACCATCTGCGACAGAGCGAGCGTAACCATGGCGAAGTAGATGCCCTGCCGCCGGATGGCGAGCAGCCCCGTCACCAGCCCCATCAGCGCAGCGCAGGCGGTGCCGGCGAGAATACCGAACTCGGGGTTCCACCCGAGAACCTTCACCGTATGGCCCGAGATGTAGGCGGCAAAGCCGAAGAACATGGCGTGGCCGAACGAGAGCAGGCCCACGTAGCCGACGAGCAGGTTGAAGGCCAGCGCGAACAGCGCAAAGCACAAGACCTTCATCAGGAAGACGGGATACGCCACGAGTGGCGCAACCAGGCCCAGCGCCATCAGCGCCGCGAAGACCTGCATATCCCTGTTTTTCGATCCGGTCATTGCTGCGCTCTCACTTCGGTGTGCCGAACAGGCCTTGCGGGCGGATCATCAGGACGATCGCCATGATCACGAAAATCACGGTATTTGAGGCTTCCGGGTAGAACACCTTCGTCAGGCCTTCGATGATGCCGAGGGCGAAACCAGTGATGATGGCACCCATGATCGAGCCCATGCCGCCGATCACCACCACCGCGAACACCACGATGATAAGGTTCGCACCCATGATCGGGTTCACCGAATAGATGGGCGCAGCCAGCACGCCCGCCAGCGCGGCAAGCGCCACGCCGAAGCCATAGGTGAGCGTGATCATGCGCGGCACGTTGATGCCGAAGGCCTGCACGAGATCAGGCCGCTCCGTCGCTGCGCGCAAGTAGGAGCCGAGCTTGGTCTTTTCGATCATGAACCAGGTGGCAAGGCATACAGCGAGCGAGAACACCACCACCCAACCGCGGTACCAGGGCAGGAACATGAAGCCAAGGTTGGTCCCGCCCGGGATCGGGTTGGCATAGGGCAAGCCTGACGAACCGTACTGCTGGCGGAACAGGCCCTCGATGATCAGCGCCAGGCCGAACGTCAACAGCAGGCCATACAGATGGTCGAGGTGATAGAGCCTTGATATGAACAGCCGCTCGATGATGACACCGGTTGCCCCGATGATGATCGGCGCAATGATAAGCGCGCCCCAGTAGGGGATGCCGAAGTACTGCAACAGCATCCACGACGCGAACGCCCCCATCATGTACTGGGCGCCGTGCGTGAAGTTGATGACGTTCATGAGGCCGAAGATCACGGCGAGGCCCAGCGACAACAGCGCGTAGAAGGCACCGTTGATGAGGCCCAGCAGAAGCTGGCCGAAGAGCGCTTGCGGCGGCACGCCGATTAGCTCGAAAATCATCGCCTCTGGGTTCCTGTCTCGACCACGTCCATTACGCTATGAGCGTGAGGGCGGCGATGCCCGCCCTCACGACTCTTGCAACGATGTTCACTTCACCAGTGGGCAGTTGCCGTCCTTCTCGGGGCGGAAGGCTTCCGCCGCCGGGATTACGGCGCGCTGCTTGTAGTAGTCCCACGGACCTTTGCTTTCTTCGGGCTTCTTCACCTCGAAGAGATACATGTCGTGGACCTTGCGGCCGTCCTGGCGGATCGAACCCTTGCCGAACAGCTTGTCGTCCGTCGGCATTGACTTCATCTTCGCAACGACAGCAGCGCCGTCGCCCTCGGACTTCATCTCGTGCACGGCCTTGAGATAGTGGAACACGGCCGAATAGACGCCGGCCTGCACCATCGTCGGCATGTTGCCCTTGTTCGCCGGGCCGAATTCCTTGGCGAAAGCGCGGTTGGTGTCGTTCTGGTCCCAGTACCAGGCCTCGGTGAAGATCAGGCCCTGCGCCGTCTTCAGCCCCAGCGCGTGCACGTCGGTGATGAAGACGAGAAGGCCGGCGAGGTTCTGTCCGCCCTGGGTGATGCCGAACTCGGCCGCCTGCTTGATGGCGTTGGTCGTGTCGGCACCCGCGTTGGCAAGACCGATGATCTTTGCCTTGGAAGCCTGCGCCTGCAGCAGGAACGAAGAGAAGTCCTGCGCCGGGAAGGGATGGCGCACCTTGCCCACCACCTTGCCGCCGTTCTTCTCGACGACAGCGCTGGTGTCGGCCTCCAGAGCGTGCCCGAACGCGTAGTCGGCCGTAAGGAAGAACCAGGTATTGCCGCCCGTCTTCACGATGGCCTGGCCCGTGCCGTTGGCGAGCGACCAGGTGTCATAGGTCCAATGCACCGTGTTCGGTGTGCACGCCTTGCCCGTCAGATCAGACGTTGCGGCGCCAGAAACCAGGAACACCTTGTTCTTGTCCTTGGTGATGTTATTGACGGCGAGCGCCACCGACGAGGTCGGCACGTCCACCACCACGTCGACCTTGTCGACGTCGAACCACTGCCGCACGATGTTGGAGCCGATGTCCGGCTTGTTCTGGTGATCCGCGAACACCACCTCGATCTTGTCGTGGCACTTGGTGGTCTTGCAGAAATCCTCGATAGCCTTCTTTGCCGCCCACACGGAGCCCTGGCCGGAAAGGTCGGCGTAGGTGCCCGACTGGTCGTTCATGACGCCGATCTTGATCGTGCCGTCGGTGAATTGCGCATTCGCAATTCCCGCAGACGCCATGAGCGCCGCCGCGGCCGTTGCTAGTTTCAGGTATGGACGCATTGCAATCTCCTTTGTGTTTGGCGAACTCTAGACACCGAGATAGGTCTTCAGCTTTTCCCGGTTCGCCTCGAGGCTCGAGTTTGGGATCATGTCGATGACCTGGCCGTGCTCCACCACGTAATGGCGGTCTGCAACGGTGGCCGCAAAACGGAAGTTCTGCTCCACGAGCAGGATCGTGAAACCCTGCTCGCGCAGCGCACGGATGGTGGACCCGATCTGCTGCACGATGACGGGCGCGAGGCCCTCGGTCGGCTCGTCGAGGAGAAGAAAGCGTGCGCCCGTGCGCAGGATGCGCGCGATGGCCAGCATTTGCTGCTCGCCGCCCGACAGCTTGGTGCCCTGGCTGTTCGAGCGTTCCTTCAGGTTCGGGAACAGCTCGTAGATTTTCTCGATGGAGAGCCCGCCGTCCTTCTTCACCCGCGGCGGCAGCGTCAGGTTCTCCCACACGTTGAGGCTTGCGAAGATGCCCCGTTCCTCGGGACAGTAGGCGAGGCCGTCACGCGCGATGTAGTTCGACCGCAGGTTGATGAGCTCACGCCCGTTGTGCTTGATCGACCCCTTGCGGTTCGCCACCATGCCCATGATGGCACGCATCGTGGTGGTCTTGCCGGCGCCGTTGCGGCCCAGCAGCGTCACCACTTCGCCCTGGTGCACGTCGAACGACATGCCGTGCAGGATGTGGCTTTCGCCATACCACGCGTGAACGTCGCGGACGCTGAGTTGCGGCTCACTCATGACCGGTTCCCATGTAGGCTTCCACCACCTGCGGATTGTTGGAGACCTCGGCGTACGTGCCTTCTGCCAGCACCTCTCCACGCGCCAGCACCGTGATGCGATCCGAAAGGTTGGCAACGACGGAAAGGTTGTGCTCCACCATCAGCACCGTGCGGTCCTTGGCGACGCGCTTGATGAGCGCCGAAGTCCGCGCGATGTCTTCCGCACCCATACCCGCCATCGGCTCGTCGAGCAGCAGCATCGCCGGATCGAGCGCGAGCGTCGTCGCGATCTCGAGCGCCCGCTTGCGGCCATAGGGCAGCTCGACTGCAGGAATACCCGCATAGGCCTGCACGCCCACATCCGACAGAAGCTGCATCGCCTTGTCGTTCAGCACCTCTACGGACGTCTCCGCCCGCCAGAAATGGTAGGACGTCCCGAGCGAGCGCTGCAACGCAACGCGCACGTTCTCCAGCACCGTGAGATGCGGAAACACCGCCGAGATCTGGAAGGAGCGCACGAGCCCCAGCCGCGCCACCTTGTGCGGCTTGTCCTTTGTGATGTCGCGGCCGTTGTAGGCAATCTTGCCGGAGGTCGGCTGCAGGAACTTCGTGATCAGGTTGAAGCAGGTGGTTTTGCCGGCCCCGTTCGGGCCGATGAGCGCGTGGATGGTGCCGCGCTTGACCTTCAAATCGACATTGCGGACCGCCGTGAAGCCACGAAAATCCTTCGTCAGCCCCGTGGTCTCGAGAACATAGTCACCTTGCATGGTCTGTCCGGCCCTCGCGTTCCCATGGGGAGCGTCGTTTCCTTTGTCTACCGCGCAGTTCTGCCGCCACGCTCAGTTCAAAGCTCGTTGCCATGCGCCCTCGACATGCGCAAGGGACTTCTTTCGAATTTTGATTACTTAGCTTCCAGGACTGCAAGGATATTAGCCAACCGGCGTAACGTCCACGGCCACTGACATTCTCTGGTCCATACCCCCGAACAGGACCCCGCTGATGGGGCTGACGTCGTCATAGTCGCGCCCGTAGGCCACAGTGATGTGCTCGTTGGCCGGGATGAGTCCGTTGGTGGGGTCGAAATCGACCCAGCCCACTTCCGGCGTCCAGACGGAGATCCAGGCATGCGAGGCGTCCGCGCCCTGAAGCTTGGCCTGGCCCTCGGGCGGATGCGTCAGCAGGTAGCCGCTCACGTACCGCACCGGCAGCTTCAGGGCGCGCAGGCATGTGATGGCGACATGTGCAAAGTCCTGGCACACCCCCCGCCGATGCTTCAGGACATGCGCCACGGGGGTGGAAACATCCGTCGCGGTGGGGTCGAATACGAAGTCCCGGAACATGCGCTGGGTCAGTTCGTAGGCCGCTTCCAATATCGGGCGCCGAGGCGGAAATGAAGGCCGGGCGTAATCCAGCGCCTCCCGGGTAGGCCGCGTGTGCCGTGACACGCTGATGAACTCGAGCACGGTAAGATCCAGCGCATCCTCGCCGACCACCGCCCGCGAGGCGACATCCTCCCAGGGCGTCGACAATCCCAGCATCGGCAACTCGGGCGGACGTACGTCGACGGTGCTGCGCGAGTGCACGATGAGTTCTGAATGGGAATCGGCGACGGTCAGCACCCCCACGACATTGCCATAGCGGTCGCGGATCTCGCTTTGCGAGGAAGGCGCCGGCTCAATCAACAGGCTGTGCCGCAGCACCGTCTGCCGGTGGCTGTCGCGCGGCGTCAGGTGCAACAGGTGCTGGGACTGCAGCACGGGATGCCGATAACTGTAGGTGGTACGGTGGCTGACATCGAAGATCATGTCGCCGGCCTCGACCGGGCCCGCACCCACCGCGCGCCCTTCTCCACGAGGTTGAAATAGCGCCGTCCAATGGCATCGGACAGCTCCGGCAGTCCTTCTTCCTGCCGTGCCAGAAGCGCGGCCAGCTGGGAACGTTGCCCTTCCGCCGTCCGCTTCGCGAGGTCGTTCACGTCAGCCACCTGCAGCTCACTCAGCAGCGACAGGGCAAGCCTCTGCTCATGCACGCGCGACCGACCCTCCTGCGATTGCGGCAGGCTGGAAATCTCGCGGTTCAGGGCCACCAGCTGATAGGCCACGCTGCGCGGATTGCTTTCGTCCACGAGAAGCAGGTCGAGCACCAGCGGCAGCAGCGGCGCCAGGCGATAGCGTGAGCGGTACGTGATGAAGCTGTCGGCGAGGTCCAGCACAAAAAGCATGCTGCCCGTCTCGTCCTCCTGGTCGAGGCCCGCGCCGAAAATGCCGCCGAGAAGCTCCGACAGGTTGTAGGCTCGCTCCAGCCTGCGCCCCATGTCGAGGAAGGACCAGCCGAAGTTGCGGGTCATGTTCTCGTGCGTGAGCCCGTGGAAGGCCGCCAGCACCCGCAGGCCGTCCTCCAGCAGCTGCAATGTCTCGCCCATGGTGACGGGCATGGCATCGGCCTGCCATCGCCGGCCGGCGAAGAAATCATTGAGCGTGCGCCAGGCCTCTACGGAAAGCCGGTCGCGCGTCAGGCTCGCGATCCGGTGGATTGCATCAAGTGTCTGCGGCAGGCCGTAGGTCCACCGCTGCGAACTCATGAGATTGCGGGCGAGCTGCTCGATCAGCATCGCATCGGTCAGCTCTCGCTGTGCCGGCACCGCGCCCTCGTCCTTCGCCAGCAGGATCTGCAGTGCGATGCGGCTGCCGCCGAGGTCTTGCCGCGGCCCCGCGTCCTCCTGCAGCCGCGTGAGGCACGTGCGCAGCACCCGCATCGTCCAGTCGGCGCGCTCGGTATAGCGGCCGAGCCAGAACAGGTTGTCCGCCGCCCGGCTCGGCAGATCCTGCGCCCCGTGGCTGACGCGATGCGCGGATTCGATGGTCGGCCGCCACAGGCTCGCGTAGGGCTTCGGCACCAGCGCGTCGGACATCACCCAGACGTCGCGCGTCTCGGCATCCGTAGCGCTGAGGGCGACAGTGGCATTGGGGTCGACCGTCATGGCGAGACCGCCCGGCATCACCGTGAAGCCATTGGCCGTGGCGGCCACGAACAGGCGCACCGCGTAGGGCTTCGGCACCAGCCCATCCGCGGTAAGCGACGGCGTGGTGCCAAAGCCGATCTTTTCCTCCGCAACGAAGCGCGCGCCCGCCATCTCGATCTGCTCGACGAGGGTGGCGCGCTCCCCTGCGCCGAGTTTCTGCGGATCGACGCCGGGAATGGCACGGCCCGGGCGCGCCGTGTTCTCGTGCGCCGGGCGGATCACCATGTGGTCGAGGTTCGCCAGCACATGCGCCTTGGCTTGGCCGTCGCCCAGCCACCACCGGCGGCCATCCGCAATCAGCAGATCTTCACCCAGCAGCCTGCGCGCCAGGTCGGGCAAGTAGGCCGAGAGGCCCCGGTTCTCGGCCAGCGCCGAGCCAAGCGCGTTGGTCACGAGGTCGGGGTTCGTCCGCACCGCCTGCATCATGCCGACGGCCCCGGCGAAGCTGGCGCTGTCGAGTTCGAGCGGATCTGCCTCCGCGCCCGAGATGCACCTGACGACGAGGTCGACCGGCATCAGTCCATCAAGGGTCTTCAGTGACACGCGGTTGCCGGCCACGCGCAGGTCGGCGCCCTCGACCAGCATCAAGCCAAGGTAGCGCGACAGGTACGCGTGGCTGAAGAAGTCGTTGTGATGCGGCCCCGGCGACAGCAGCGCGATCACCGGGTCAACGCGGTTCGCCCGCTGAGCCAGCGCCGCCTGCAACTGCTGGAAGAACGGCGCGAGCCGCAACGCCTTGCAGCCAGAAAAGATGTCGCCCACCACGTTTGTGTGGACCATGCGATTGGCAAGCGCATAACCGATGCCGGCAGGCGTCTCGGTGTGCGTATCGATCACCCGCCAACGCCCGTCCGGCCCCCGCGCGAGATCGCTGGCGAAAAACTGGATATAGCCACGCCCCGGCACCAGGTTCTGGCACGGCCGCAGGTATGACGTATCGCTGAAAACCAGCTCGTGTGGGATCGATCCATCCACGAGCAGGCTCTGCGGCCCATAGGCATCCGCTAGAATGCGCTCGAACAGCCGCGCCCGCTGCAGCAGCGCCTGCTCCAGGAACCGCCACTCCTCGGGCGAAACGATCAGAGGCACGAAATCGACCCGCCAGGGCTGTGCCGTACTTTGCGGATCGGCGAACAGGTCATAGGCGATGCCGGTTTCGCGCACCCGCGTGTTCAGCCGCTCCATACGACCGCGCTGCTGGTTCGCATCAAAGCCGGCGCAATGTTCGAAGAAGGCGGTCCAATGCGGGCGCATCTCGCCCGCCCCCGTCATCAGCTCGTCGAAGCCGGAAACGCGCCCCGCGTAACCGCGCAGCACGTCACTGCCGATCGTAGCCTCTGCCTGCGAGCTCCCCAGCATGCCGTCTTGCGCTTCCGCCAACCCCGTCCAGCCGGGCACGTCCTGGCCACCGCCATGGCACGGCGCCGGAGCCTGATTTCGTCACCCGCGGACGTTAATCGCACAGCTTCAGCAATTCCACTCGCTTATGCAGTAAGCTCGTGTTCAAGCGCAGGTTTCGGCTGCAACCGTGGCTTCACATACCCCCTGGCACGGGGTGGGCGCGAACCGGTGCCGCGTTGCCAAACCGTTCCGGCCTCGCTTAGAACGTGCGCATCGCGATCCACCCCCAGGCAGAGACAGGACGCCCCATGGCTGCCCGCATCTTCAAACCCGCCAAGTCTGCCATGCAGTCGGGCGCGGCCCGCACCAAGGAATGGGTGATGGAGTTCGAGCCCGAGGTGCCGCGCGAGATTGATCCGCTGATGGGTTGGACAAGCTCGCGGGACATGAAGTCCCAGATCCGCCTCACCTTCGAAACCAAGGATGACGCGATCGCCTACGCGCAGCGTAACGGCTTGGCCTACAAGGTTTCCGAGCCCCAGACGCGTGCCTCCGTGCGCAAGTCCTACGCCGACAACTTCCGCTTCGGGCGCAAGGGGTCCTGGACGCACTGAACGGCGCCTTTGCACTTTTTCAGGCCAGCCGCCGCGCTTGCGACCAGATGCCGGCGCCGTGCCGCTTTTGCACAGCGGGAGCAAGTCGGCGCGCGGCCTTGCCTTTCCCGTCCATGACAACTATAGGCAGGGGCGCTGGAGACGTGGCCGAGTGGCTGAAGGCGGCGGTTTGCTAAATCGTTGTACTCCGAAAGGGGTACCGGAGGTTCGAATCCTCTCGTCTCCGCCATTCCCAGCCCCAACGGGGGCTCGCCTATCTGTCCCCCTCATGCCGTCTAAACGGATTTCCGATGAACGCCGTTACGACCATAGCAATTGCGCTGCCACCGATGATCGTTGCTGCCCACTCGTGTCCCTTTTCGAGTGCGAAGTAAGCCACGTAAAGAGCAGCCAAAGCAAAGGAAAGTGCAAACAGGCGGGCAATCACCTGAATCACAAAGCCAAAGGTTTGCCCGCGTCTGGTATACGCTCGCCTCGCCGAAGCTTCCGCCTCGAACTGTTGAAAGACACGTTCCGCGCCATTGGTAATGACGTCATCATAACCGCGCATCGTATCGGGCGGCGGCAGTGGAGCCTGCCAAGTAACGCTCCGAATGCGAACCTCCTCGCGGTCGCGAGGATCCGCAATTTCATTTTTTGGTCCGTTCGAGGACTGCCGTCCCCGGCTCCGATCCCGTGCCATTTGATTGTTTCTCCAGGCCAGGATCAGCGTTGAGGATTTTGCCAGCCGCTGACTCGTAGTCTGCGCCAAGCATGGCCCAGTCTAGAGCGAACGATTCGGCAGCGTCGGCGAATGGGTATCCGGCAGCATCATAATATTGATCTCCCCAGCAATTGAGATCGACAATGCCAACAACAATGGACTCCCAGAACCCACCTTCAGGGTTAGGTTGTTTCCTCTTCAAAAGGGCATACTTCTTAGCCATATCCGGCGCGACCTCCGCACCGAAATATAGGGCTTCCGGCGGAGAGTTTCCATTGCGTTCAGGCCACCGCAATGTTCTCAGTGAATTTGTCATTCCCGCCCCACGAATTCGAACTTGCAGCTTAAGCCCGAGTTGCTGGGCCAAGCGAATCGCTCCTCATCTCACCCCAACCTATGCTTAGCAAGAATTGTAAAGATAGTGAGGACCGGGTTCGCACCTAGGACGAACTGTCCTGGCTTTCAGCTGTGCCCACAGGAACCCCTTCGCCACGCACTCGTTGTCGCCGGTGGTGTTAGGGAGAGGGAGAGGCAGATGGCCGACAACGACAAGAACCCCAGGGAAAAGCAGCCCGGCGAGAAGCCAGCGGGAAAATTCCACTACAATCCCGGCAACATGGCGGGCAAAGAGGCCGAGACCTGCA
>JBDHTJ010000157.1:0-11943 GCA_039808585.1 Hyphomicrobiaceae bacterium
ACAGGATAAGCGATGATGTCACTGCCCGTACAGAAAGGCCGGCTTGGACGCGGACTGGCTTCGCTCATCGGCGAGGTGCCTTCCGCCGAGCAGCGCCTGCCGGCACACGGAGAGCAGCGCCT
Source organism: Hyphomicrobiaceae bacterium (assembly GCA_039808585.1). Taxonomy (GTDB): domain Bacteria; phylum Pseudomonadota; class Alphaproteobacteria; order Rhizobiales; family Hyphomicrobiaceae; genus AWTP1-13. The sequence goes on from JBDHTJ010000157.1 coordinate 123, forward strand.
CGTTTCGATCGACCAGCTGCACCCTTCTGCGTTCAACCCGCGCAAGAACTTCGACGAGACGGAGCTTGCCGAACTCGCCAACTCGATCCGCACGCGCGGGCTGGTGCAGCCGATCCTGGCGCGACCAGACGTGGTCCGCGGCGGCTACGAGATCGTCGCGGGCGAGCGGCGGTGGCGGGCAGCACAGCGGGCGGCGCTGCACCAGGTGCCGGTGATCGTGCGCGAGCTTTCCGACCAGCAGGTGTCGGAAGCCGCCATCATCGAGAACGTTCAGCGCGCCGACCTCAACTCCGTGGAAGAGGCGAACGGCTATGCGGAGCTGATGGAGCGCTACGGCTATACGCAGGAGCAGCTCTCCGACGTGATCGGCAAGAGCCGCAGCCATCTTGCCAACACGCTTCGTCTTCTGAAGCTGCCGGTGGGCGTGCAGGCGCTGCTGCGCGAGGGGAAGCTGACGGCGGGCCATGCCCGCGCCTTGATCGGCCGCGACGACGCGGAGGCGCTGGCGCGGCGCATCGTGGACGAGGAGATGAGCGTGCGCGCCGTCGAATCCATGATGCAGGAGATGGAGAAGCCGGGCGGAAAGCCTGGAAAGTCTCGTGAGCCTGCTGTGAAGGATCCCGATACGCGCGCCTTCGAGAAGGATCTCTCCGACAGCCTCGGGCTGAAGGTCGAGATCAAGAAGGGCTCGGGCGAGAGCGGCGTGCTTACCATCAGCTATGGCAACTTCGACCAGCTGGACTACATCCGCCAGCGCCTGATCGGCCCGCAGGGATATTGATGTTACGGGTCCCGCGCCTTGCCACAGTCGCTCTAGTGACGTTGGCAACTCTGCTGCCAATGAATGCGGCGGCGGCGCCGCAATGCCCGGCCTCGAGCCCGGCACAGATGGACCTCGTGGTCGCGACCATCGAGAAGGCCGAAGGGTGCGCGGCGGCCTACAAGATCATGGAGGCGTGCGCGTTCGGTTCCAGCGCCGATGTGCAGACCGGCTCTGCCGTGATCGAGAAATGCGAGGCGGGGATCGCGCCGCGCCTCAAACCGGCCTTCGATAAGGAGCGTAAGGCCTGTGTCGCCAAGTATGCGAAGAAAGACGGCACCATGTACCGCTCCATGAACGCCTTCTGCGTGGCCAAGGCTGCGGTGAAGTACAACCGCCAGAGCGCCGGCAAGTAGGCCTGCAGATGATCCGGGGTTACCGCGTTTGATCGGGCCGCTTGACGACTGTCCGTCCCCGTAGTTGGAGTGGCGCTCCCGGGCGGCCCTTCCGCGAGAGGCGATCGCGCTGCCCGCAGCCCGAGGATCTTGGCCCGCATGACCGACGACGTGCTCACCAGCCTCGCAGCGCTGATCCACTCGCGCCGCAATGACAGTGCCTCCAAGTCCTACACGAAGGAGCTCTTGGACGCGGGGATCGAGCGAAGCGCCAAGAAGCTCGGTGAAGAAGCGGTGGAGACCGTGATCGCCGCTATGGGCTCAGACAAGGTGGCGCTGAAGAAGGAAGCGGCCGACCTCCTCTACCACCTGCTGGTCGTGCTGGAGCAGAAGGGCGTGCCGCTGGCAGACGTGCTTGGCGAGCTGAAGTCGCGCACGGGGACGTCGGGCCTCGTCGAGAAGGCCCAGCGCCAGGCCGGGAAATGACAGACGCGATCCTCACCGAGCCACTCGAAGACAGGCGCACGCCGTTGCCGTTCACACTCCCCTCCTCACTGCAGTTCTCGCCCTACCGCGTGTTCAGCCGCGACGAGTGGGCAAAGCTGCGCGCGGATACGCCGATGACACTGGTGCCGCGCGATCTCGAACAGCTGTCCGGCCTGATGGAAGAGCTTTCGATGGTGGAGGTGGAGCAGATCTACCTGCCGCTCTCGCGCCTCCTCAACCTACACGTGCAGGCTTCGCAGGAGTTACACCTGGCGACGAACAGGTTCCTTGGCCGCAAGGATCGGCGTGTGCCCTACGTCATCGGCATTGCCGGTTCGGTGGCGGTGGGCAAGAGCACCACGGCACGCGCACTGCGGGCCCTGCTGGCCCGCTGGCCCGATCATCCGCGCGTCGATCTCATCACGACCGATGGATTCCTGCTGCCCAACGCCGAGCTCGAGAAACGCGGTATCATGCACCGCAAGGGCTTCCCGGAGAGCTTCGACACGGCAAAGCTTTTGAACTTCCTGCACGAGGTGAAGTCGGGCCGGGAGAACGTGCAGGCGCCCGTGTACTCCCACTTCCAATACGACATCGTGCCGAACCAGTTCATCACGGTGGATCGACCGGACATCCTGATCGTCGAAGGCCTGAACGTGTTGCAGCCGGCGCGCCTGCCGAAGGACGGCGAGGCCATTCCCTTCGTCTCCGATTTCTTCAATACGTCGATCTACATCGATGCCGAGCCCGCCATGATCGAGGCGTGGTACGTAACGCGTTTCCTGCGGCTACGGCAGACCGCGTTCCGCGATCCGGCCGCCTATTTCCATCGCTACGCGTCCCTCACGGACGAGGAGGCGCGCACGCAAGCGCTCGAGATCTGGAAGACGATCAACGAGAGGAACCTCTACGAGAACATCCTGCCGACGCGGCAGCGTGCGCGCGTGATCCTGCGCAAGGGCGCCGGCCACAACGTCGACAGCGTGGCGCTGCGGCGGATCTGACCGGCCCCGCCGCTTAGATCGTTGATGGCAGACGATGGCCCCTACAGCACGCCCTTGGCGCGGGCGAGATCGGCCAGCTTCACCTCGGGGCGGGCGCCGATGTGGGAGATGATCTCGGCGGCGGCGAGGCTGCCAAGCTTGCCGCATGTCTCCAGATCGCGTCCGGCAGCATGGCCGAAAAGGAAGCCCGCCGCGTAGAGATCGCCGGCGCCCGTGGTGTCGACGACCTTGGCGACTGGAGCGCAGGGGATCTCGATGGTGCGGCCGGCGGAGAGGATCACGCTGCCTTTCTCTGAGCGCGTGAGAGCCGCCAGCTTGGTGTCGGAGACGGCCTTGCGCGCAGCCTCGTCGAACGAGCGCGTCTCGTAGAGAGAGGTGATCTCGGACTCGTTGGCGAAGAGAATGTCGACGCTGTCCTTGATAAGGGCGAGGAACTCGGCCCGGTGGCGGTCCACGCAAAAGGAATCCGAGAGGCTGAGCGCAACCTGGCGGCCAGCCTTGGCCGCGATTGCCGCCGCCTGGCGGAAGGCCGCCTTGGCCTGCGGGCGGTCGAACAGGTAGCCTTCGAGATAAACGATGCGGGCGGACTTGATCAGCGCTTCGTCCACCTCGCCGTGGTCGAGCTGGGGGCTGACGCCGAGGAAGGTGTTCATGGTGCGCTGACCGTCGGGCGTCACGAGGATGAGGCAGCGGCCGGTGGGATCGGAGCCGTTGGGCGCCGGCTTGGTGGTGAAGGTGACCCCCGCTGCGCGGATGTCGTGGCCGAAGATGGTGCCGACCTGATCGCTCGCCGTCTTGCCGATGAAGGCGGCCTTACCGCCAAACGATGCGACGCCGGCCATGGTGTTGGCGACGGAGCCACCCGAGATCTCGATGCCGGGGCCCATGGCGTCGTACAGCGCGAACATGGCCTTCTCGTCCACCAGCTGCATGCTGCCCTTGACGCAGCCGTGCTTGGCCAGAAAGCCGTCGTCGCAGCGCCCGATGATGTCGACGATGGCGTTCCCGATGCCGACGACGTCATGCTCTTTCATTTGCAGCCTTTCTCTCTGGCAGGGGGATCGGCGCGGCGTGCGCAGCCGTTCGCGGGTGTAAAAGCGTGCGCTCTTATAGTCATTGGCGCCGGGGCGGTCGAGGCAGCGCTTGGAGCGCCCGAAATTCACGTTTCACGTGAAACAGTTAGACGCCTATTTGCCGATGCAGAAGCGGGAGAAGATGCGGTCCAGCACGTGTTCCGGATCGACCTTGCCGGTGATGCGGCCGATGTCGCGGGCCGCCTGGCGCAACTCTTCCGCGCGCAACTCCGGATGATGGTGGTCACCGGCGAGGAATGCCTCGCACGCCAGGAGCACGGCCTGGAGATGCTCACGGTGGCGAGCCTGGGTGATCACCGGGGTCTCGGCCGGCGGCATGGCTTCGTCCAGCACGCGTTCGGCAACCGCCTCGATCAGTTCCTCTATACCTGCGCCGGTCGCGACGGAGATGGCGATATCGGCATCGAAGCGCGCGCCGGCCTCTGCAGGATCGCAGTCCAGCACGTCTGCCTTGTTGAGCACGCGAAGGATCGGGAGTGCCTGCATTTCCGGCGGCAGCGGCACATGCACGCCGCCGGGGGCCGCAGCATCGATGAGCCAGAGCACCAGGTTCGCCTCCGATGCCCGCGCGATGGCGCGCCGGATGCCTTCCTGCTCCACACCGCCTGGGGCGGCTCGGATGCCGGCCGTATCGCTCAGGATCACCGGTAGGCCCGCGAGGTCGAGCGTCACCTCGATAACGTCGCGCGTGGTGCCGGCCTCGGGCGAGACAATGGCGACGTCGCGACGCGACAGCGCGTTGAGGAGGCTCGACTTGCCTGCATTCGGCGGCCCCGCGATGACGACGCGAAAGCCCGAGCGCAGGATCTCGCCCTTGCGGCCATCGTCCAGGTGCGCGCGCAGAGGGGCGAGGACACGCGACTGGAGGCGGTCGCACGCACCCTCGAAAGAGGTGCGCTGCACATCGCCTTCGTCGGAGAAGTCGATGCTTGCCTCCATGATCGACATGCACTCGATAATCTCGTGCCGCCAAGAGTTGTATAATTTTGATAGCGCGCCTGAAGATTGCAGCAGCGCCTGGCGTCGCTGGGCCTCGGTCTCGGCGTCGATCAGGTCGGCGAGGCCTTCGATGGCCGTCAGGTCCAGCTTGCCATTGTAGAAGCCACGGCGCGCAAACTCGCCAGGCGCCGCGAGGCGGACATCCGGCAATGACTTGAGCGCTGCTGTGACGGCGGCGATCACGGCCCGCGAGCCATGCACCTGCAATTCGGCAAGGTTCTGCCCTGTCTCACTGTTCGGTTCGGGGAACCAGAGCACCAGCGCCTCGTCCAGCACCTCATGGCTGGCGGGATGGCGAAGCCTTCGCAGTGCCGCGCGGCGGGGCTCCGGGACGGAGCCGGCAAGCTTTTCGAGAACCGCACCGGCTTCGGGGCCGGAAATGCGAAAGACAGCTAACGCGCTCTTGCCGGGCGGGGTCGCCAGGGCGAAGATCGTGTCGTTTCGTCTGGCCCACAGGTCGGTCATACTCGCTCCGGCGAGGACGGGCACTTCGCCCTTGTTGAAACCAGCGGTTCGGCCAAGCGTATAGCGTTCGGTGGCTCAGATCTTCATCCATATCGCCGCTCCACCCGTTCTAGCGGTACCGGAGATCCACCACAGCATGCATCCAGCTCAGTTCGCGAAAGGCCGACCCCATGAGTGAGAACCGCCTCGGCCGCGAGACGAGCCCCTATCTGCTGCAGCACAAGGACAACCCCGTGCACTGGTGGGCCTGGGGACCGAAGGCGCTGGCGGAGGCGAAGCGAACGAACAAGCCGATCCTGTTGTCCGTCGGCTATGCGGCCTGCCACTGGTGCCACGTCATGGCACACGAGAGCTTCGAGGACGCGGCGACCGCGGCGGTGATGAACCAGCTGTTCGTGAACATCAAGGTCGATCGCGAGGAACGGCCCGACATCGACGCCATCTACATGAAGGCGCTTCACGCGCTGGGCGAGCAGGGCGGTTGGCCTCTCACCATGTTCCTCGATACGCAGGCGCGGCCGTTCTGGGGCGGCACCTATTTCCCGCCGACCTCGCGCTATGGCCGGCCGGGCTTCGTCGACGTACTGCGGGAGGTGGCCCGCATCTACGCGCAGGAGCCCGACAAGATCTCGCACAATGCCGGCCTCCTCGTGGAGGCGGTGCAGGAGCGCGCCAATGATGCGGCGGCTCCCGTATTCGGTGACGATACCCTGGCCGACCTGACGCAGCGGATGCTGCGCGCTGTTGATGCCAACTCCGGTGGGCTCGCGGGTGCGCCGAAGTTTCCGCAGTGGAACTTCTTCTGGCTGCTATGGCGCGGTGGCGTGCGCTACGACAATGCGCAGGCGCGGCAGGCCGTTGAGAACACGCTTACGCACATATGCCAGGGCGGCATCTACGATCATCTGGGCGGAGGCTTCGCCCGATATTCCGTCGATGCGCGGTGGCTCGTGCCGCACTTCGAGAAAATGCTCTACGATAATGCCCTGCTCATCGATCTCATGTGCGAGGTGTATCGCGAGACGCGCAACCCGCTGTTTGCCGCGCGCATCGAGGAGACGATCGACTGGATCAAGCGGGAGATGATCGCGGACGGGGGTGGGCTCGCAGCCTCCCTCGATGCCGACAGCGAGGGCGAAGAAGGCAAGTTCTACGTCTGGAGCAAGGCGGAAATCATCGACGTACTCGGCGCGGAAGACGCGGAGAAGTTCGCCGCCATCTACGACGTGTCGGAAGCCGGCAATTGGGAAGGCCACACCATTCTCAATCGGCTTGCGACGCTGTCGCCCGGAAGCCCTGCCGAAGAGGAGGCGCTGGCCAGCATGCGTGCCAGGCTTCTCGCGCGGCGGGAAGGGCGCGTGCGCCCGGGCTGGGACGACAAGGTGCTGGCCGATTGGAATGGTCTTGCGATCGCGGCCATCGCGCATGCAGCCCGCGTGTTCGAGCGTCCGGATTGGCTGGAACTCGCCGTCTCGGCTTTCCGCTTCGTGTCTACGATCATGGACGTCAAGGGCCGCCTGATGCATTCGTGGCGGGCGCAGAAGCTCGCGCCTGCCACGGCCAGCGACTATGCCAACATGATCTGGGGCGCGGTGCGTCTCTACCAGGCGACCAACGAACCGTCCTACCTCATCGCGGCGGAGCGCTGGTGCGAGGTGCTCGACGCGCATTACTGGGCAGAGGAGGGCGGCTACGCCTTCACGGCGAACGATACGCCCGATGTGATCGTGCGCATGGTCGTTGCCCACGACGACGCGACGCCGAATGCCAACGCCATCATGCTCAGCAATCTCGTGCAGCTGTTCCTGCTCACCGGAAGCAGTGCTTATGTCGAGCGTGCCGAAGCGGTGCGCGCAGCCTTCGCGGCGGAGGTCGTGGCCAACCCGCTCGGGCATTCGGGCCTCGTCGCCAACGGCATGGACCTGCTGGCGCCGCAACATGTGGTGGTGGTGTCGCCGAACAATGCTGATCCATCCAGCGACCTGCACAAGGTGCTGACGCAGCTTTCCCTGCCGGGCGCCGTGGAGCAATGGCTCGCAGAGGAACAGATGCCTGCTGCCGGACCTCTCGCCGGCAAGCGCACCGTGAACGGCGTCGCAACAGGCTATGCCTGCATCGGGCCGCAGTGCTCACTGCCGGTGACGGACGCAGCGGAGTTTCTCAAACTTCTGCGGCGGCAGCGGCAGCACAAGCCCAGCATCGCGGTGTAAGGCGCACTTGTACGCGGGCTGAGATGCGTGTCAGGCAGCCTCGACACCTGCGGACTGCAATCGCTCCAGCATCCCCGGCACCTCGCTCGCCGGTCGCGGCGGGCTGAAGTAGTAGCCCTGCACCTGCGTGCAGCCCTCGCCGCGCAACTGCTCGAGCTGGGCTTGCGTCTCCACGCCTTCTGCCGTCGTGACCATGCGCAGGCTGGCGCCGAGGCCCACCACAGCGCGGAGGATGTGGCCCGAGTCGGGCTTGTCGGAGAGGTTCTGGACGAAGAACTTGTCGATCTTGATCTTGTCGAACGGGAACGAGTGCAGGTAGCTGAGGCTCGAATAGCCGGTGCCGAAGTCGTCCATGGCGACGCGAACGCCGAGGTCGCGGATCTGCTTCAGGGTTGCAAGCGTCGATTCGGTGTTCTGCATCAGCGCCGATTCCGTAATCTCGAGTTCGAGACGGTGGGCCGGGAGGTTCGCTGCGGCGAGTGCAGCCGCCACGTCGAAGGCCAGCGTGCCGCTCTTGAACTGATGCGGAGACAAGTTGACCGAGACGCCAACATCGTCAGGCCACTTGGCAGCTTCCGCGCAGGCCTGGCGCAGCACCCAGCGGCCGAGTGACTCGATCAAGCCGATTTCCTCGGTGATGGGGATGAATTCCGCCGGCGAGACGTTGCCACGGACGGGATGATGCCAGCGCAGGAGCGCCTCCATTGCAACGGCGCGGTTCGTCTTGAGGTCGACGAGCGGCTGGTAGTGCAGCTCGAACTGGTTCAGCGAGAGCGCGCTGGTGAGATCGAGCTCGAGCAGGCGGCGGGCCTGGATGCGCGCATCCATCTCTGCCTCGAAATAGCGATAGCGCCCACGACCCTCGCTCTTGGAGCAATAGAGCGCGAGATCGGCATTCTTGAGCAGTGTCGTGCCGTCACACCCATCGAACGGCGCCACGGCGATGCCGACGCTGACACCGATGACGATGCGGTGGCCGTCGATCTCGAACGGCTCGGACAGCGCGGCGATCAGGCGCTCGGCCAGGGCTGCCGCCTGCGATGGTTCGACAATGCCGGTCTGGAGAACCGCGAACTCGTCGCCTCCCAGCCGCGCCACGGAATCGGAACCGCGGACGCAGCCCTGCAGGCGTTCGGACACTGCGCGCAGCAACGCATCGCCCATGGGGTGACCCAGCGTGTCGTTCACGGTCTTGAACCGATCGAGGTCGAGGCAATGCACGGCAAGGAAATGCGTAGAGGTCACGCGCTTCGTGGCGCGTTCCAGGCGTTCCCGCAGCAGGACGCGGTTGGGCAGTCCCGTCAGCGTGTCGTGCATCGCCATGTGCGCGATTTGCGCGTCGGCCTTCTTGCGGTCGGTGACGTCTTCGTGCGTAGAGATCAGGCCGCCATCGGCAAGGGGACGCCGCACGACAGAGATGTAACGGCCATCCTGCAGCGCCACGATTTCCGACACGTACTCGCGGAACTTGGCAAGACCCGTCTCGACAACCTCGCGCGCTTCCTGGTCGCTGTAGACGTTGTTGGCGACGCGCGCCTCCAAGACGTCGCGGAGCCTGGTGCCCGGCGCCACCAGGTGCTCGGGCAGGCCATAGATCTCGGCGTAGCGTTTGTTGGCCACGATGATGCGCTGATCGGCATCGTAGAGGCACAGCCCCTGCACCATGTTCGAAAGGGCGGCGTCAAGTTGCGCATTCTTTGCGGCGAGCCGCTGCTGCTGTTCGGAAAGGCGCTTCTCGGCATCTTCGAGGGCCTTTACCGGCAGCTTCGTGACGCCCAGGTACGACAAAGCGGCCAAGGTGCAGCCGAGAAGCGTCAGCAGCAGGCACGTCGACAACACATTGGCAACGACGTTCTGAACCTCCACGTAGCCCACGGGTTCGCCCGCGAGCATCACATCGCTGCGGGCAGAGATGGACCGCGCAGACAATTTGGGTCCCCACTCGAGAATCGTGCGCCCGGCATCGTCGACGATGCGAACGTGTGCGTTCGTCTCGGAAGTCGCGGCAAGAGACGCGACGGTATACTGCAAGCCTGCAGCGTTGAACTGCAGCCTGCCGTTCTCGACGAGCTTTCCGAGATACTGGGCGTGGAACTGTGCTTCAGCGCGGGTGGCATCCTGAAGATTGAGATAATCCAGAATGCCAAAAGTGGCAGGAATGACGAGCGCAATCGTCATCGCCAGGATCGCACCAATGGTGCGGATAAGCTTACGCACAACGTCATATGACATGGGACTGGGTCCACCGGCAAACTGTCCGCGTGGTATCATCCGTAGCAGGAGAGAATTACTGAAGGCTTGAAATACTAGAAGACTCCAATATTACGCACTCTATTTTTTATATTTCCTTATCTCGCATAAACACAAAATAAATTATTGTTTCCAAGCCTCTAACATGAATTCAGGGCGTTTCCATGAAATGCCTGAGGCTTTGCCGTTGCAAATCACCATCGGCGAAGTTGGCAGGGGAGAGCCAGCGCTCAAATCCGGACTTTATGCGCGGCCATTCGCTGTCGATGATGGAGAACCAGGTGGTATCGCGGCTGCGACCCTTGTAGACGACCGCCTGCCGGAACAAGCCCTCGTAGGTGAATCCCAGCCTGAGAGCAGCTGCACGGGAAGGCGCGTTGAGGCTGTCGCATTTCCATTCGTAACGCCTGTAGCCAAGCTCATCGAAGGCACGGCGCATCATCAGATACATGGCCTCCGTCGCGGCGGGGGTGCGCTGCAACAGCGGGGAGTAGTTTATGCTGCCAACCTCGATGACGCCGTTGGGACGATCGATGCGCATGTAGGCTGCTACGCCCACGGGCTTGGCCGACTTGAGATCGACGATGGCGAAGTAAAGCGGGTCCTCGGAGGCCTCGGCTTTCTGCATCCATGCGCGATATGCGTCGAAATCGTCAAAGGGGCCGACGCTGAGGTAGGTCCAGTGACGACCATCGGCGTCGAGACTGTTGGCAGCAAACAGATCGGTCGCATGCACCTCGGCGCGCAGCGGCTCCAACCGGCAGAAGCGGCCATGCATGGGGGTGCGCGGTGGCGCCGGCCGCGGTGTCCACTGCGGCAGTGCCGGGCCGACAGGCTGAGGCGTTGCCGTCATTTTCTCTCCATGCCCGAGGGTTTCAGGCGCACGAAAGCCGGGCGTGTTGCCCGGCTGTCGCCAGCAGCAATCCCGAGGACATGCCTCAGGTGTTCATCGACTGGAAGAACTCGCCGTTGGTCTTGGTGGCGCGCAGCTTGTCGACCATGAACTCGACCGCATCGATCGTGCCCATGGGGTTGAGGATGCGCCGCAGCACGTACATCTTCTTGAGCTGATCGCGCGATACCAGCAGGTCTTCCTTGCGGGTGCCGGAGCGGGCGATGTCGATGGCCGGGAAGACGCGCTTGTCGGCGGCCTTGCGATCAAGAACGACTTCGCTGTTGCCGGTGCCTTTGAACTCTTCGAAGATCACCTCGTCCATGCGCGAGCCCGTGTCGATGAGGGCCGTGGCGATGATGGTGAGCGAGCCGCCTTCCTCGATGTTGCGGGCGGCGCCGAAGAAGCGCTTGGGACGCTGGAGGGCGTTGGAGTCCACGCCGCCGGTGAGCACCTTGCCGGAGCTCGGCACGACGGTGTTATAGGCGCGACCGAGACGTGTGATGGAATCGAGCAGGATCACCACGTCGCGCTTGTGTTCGACGAGGCGCTTGGCCTTCTCGATCACCATCTCGGCCACCTGCACGTGGCGGGCCGCCGGCTCGTCGAAGGTGGAGGAGATGACCTCGCCCTTCACGGTGCGTTGCATGTCGGTGACTTCTTCGGGCCGCTCGTCGATGAGCAGCACCATCAGGTAGCACTCAGGGTGATTGGTTGCGATCGAGTGCGCGATGTTCTGCAGCAGCACGGTCTTGCCGGTGCGGGGCTGGGCGACGATGAGTGCGCGCTGGCCCTTGCCGAGCGGGGCGACGATGTCGATGACGCGCGCCGAGTAATCCTTGATGGTTGGATCCTCGATCTCCATCTTCAGCCACTTCGTCGGGTAGAGTGGCGTGAGGTTGTCGAAGTTGACCTTGTGACGGGCCTTCTCGGGATCCTCGAAGTTGATGCTGTTGACCTTGAGCAGCGCAAAGTACCGCTCGCCTTCCTTGGGGCTGCGGATCTGCCCTTCCACCGTATCGCCAGTGCGAAGTGCAAAGCGCCTGATCTGAGAGGGCGAGATGTAAATGTCGTCGGGGCCAGAAAGGTAATTCGCGTCGGGCGAGCGCAGGAAGCCGAAGCCGTCCTGCAGCACTTCAACCACACCGGTTCCGATGATGGTGGTGTCTTTCGCGGCGAGCTGCTTGAGGATGGCGAACATCAGCTCCTGCTTGCGGAGCGCGCTGGCGTTTTCCACACCGACCTCGTCGGCGAAGCTCGATAGCT
>JBDHTJ010000158.1:0-11762 GCA_039808585.1 Hyphomicrobiaceae bacterium
GCCGCAGCGCCATCGTGTCGTTCCCGAATTTCGGCCACTGGCAGGTGCGCACGCAACTCATGTTCACCGGCCGCATGCCCGTGACCGAGAACCTGCCGGATGCATGGTACGACAGCCCCAATGCGCATCTGTGCACCATCAAGGACTTCGCAGACCTGTGTCGCACGGTGCATGCGCGTGTGGAGCGTGCCGTGGCCTTCAACGCGTCCGGGCAGAAGCTCGGTACGTGGATGCCACTCACCATGCACAACATGCTGGGCGAGCGCGCCGTGTTCATGCTGACGCGCAAGTGGGCGGATTGAGCCTGAGAATTGGGGACTAAGGGAAGCGCATGGCCGACGATCACGCCACTAAGGGCCTCGCGCCGCAGATCACCTTCGACGATTTCATGAAGGTCGACATCCGCATCGGCACCGTGGTCGCGGCGCAGTATCTCGAGGGTGCCCGCAAACCTGCGATCCGCCTCGAGATCGACTTCGGCGCCGACATCGGCATCAAGAAGAGCAGTGCCCAGATCACCGTGCATTACAAGCCCGAGGACCTGGTGGGGCGGCAGGTAGCGGCAGTGGTGAACTTCCCGCCGCGCCAGATCGGCAAGTTCATGAGCCAGGTGCTGACGCTGGGTTTCCCCGACGACAAGGGCGAAGTCGTGCTCATCGGGCCGAGCCACAAGGTGCCCAACGGCGGCCGCCTGTTTTAGCAGCACACCGTCCGGAAGTGTGGTGCGGGAGCGTGCTGCCCGGAAGCCACTCCAAGCATTGTCGTGTATCGGCCGGCGCCCATCCCGCGGCTGTACTCCGGCCCGAAATATGCAAAGGTCGCGGTGGGTTGAGCATCGGGGGCGCTGCGTGCTTCGAAAGGCATTGGACGGACTTTATCTGTTGGCTGGGTGGCTCGCAGGCGTGTTTCTCATCGCCATCCTTTGCCTGATGATGGCGCTGTCGATCGGGCGCGAAGTCGGCATCAACGTCAAGTCGGGCGACGACATCACGGCCTGGTGCATGGCCTCGATGGCATTCCTGGGCCTCGCGCATACCTTCAAATCGGGGGAGATGATCCGTGTGGGCCTCCTTACCGATCGTCTCAGCGGTAGGGCCAAGCACGTGGCCGAGTTGTTCTCACTCGTGATGGGCTCCGTGATCGTTGGCTACTTCGCCTGGCAGGTGGTGCTCATGACGTACACCTCATGGCTCATCAACGACATGTCGACGGGTGTGCTGGTGGTGCCGCTATGGATCCCGCAGATCGGCTTTGCGGCGGGCCTCGTCATCCTGTTCATCGCCATGGTCGACGAGCTGATCCACGTGCTCGCCGGCAACAAGCCGCGCTACGAGAAGGAGCCGCCCAAGACCGCCGAAGAGGCGATCGAGCGCGCGGCCGCGAGCGGCGTCTGACGGGCGGGCAACGACATGGATCTCGTTTCGATCTCGGTCATCATCTCGCTGTTGCTGGTGGTCCTGCTGGGCTCCGGCGTGTGGATCGCCATCGCGCTGCTCGCCTGCGGCTGGGTGGGGATGCAGTTCGCGCCAGGAGCAATTCCTGCAGGCTCGGTGCTCGCCACCAAGATCTGGGGCAACGCCGCGTCTTGGGAACTGGCGGCGCTCCCACTGTTCATCTGGATGGGCGAGATCCTGTTTCGCACCAAGCTGTCTGAGGAAATGTTTCGCGGCCTTTCGCCCTGGCTCGGGCGCATCCCGGGCCGCCTGCTGCACGTGAACGTGCTGGGCTGCGGCATCTTCGGATCGGTGTCAGGCTCCTCGGCCGCCACCTGCGCAACGATCGCCAAGATCGCGCTGCCCGAGTTGAAGCGGCGGGGCTATCCGGAGATGGTGTCGCTGGGCTCGCTGGCTGGTGCGGGCACGCTCGGCATCCTGATCCCGCCGTCGATCACCATGGTCGTCTACGCGGTGGCTGCCGAAGTCTCGATCCTCCAGGTTTTCCTTGCGGGCTTCCTGCCGGGGCTGCTGGTGATGGTGCTCTACTCCGGCTATCTCGCCGTCTGGGCGTTGCTCAATCCGGACCAGATGCCCCCGCGCGAGCCCGAGATGTCGCTCAGGGGGAAGCTGCGCGAGTCCGCTCAGCTGATCCCCTGCATGCTGCTCATCGCCCTCGTCTTCGTGGTTCTTCTCACCGGCTGGGCCACGGCAACGGAATGCGCCGCCTGGGGCGTTGTCGGCTCCCTCGGCATCGCCTGGTGGTCGGGGTCGCTCAACGTCCACGCCTTCTGGGAAAGCGTGATGGGCACCACGCGCCTCACGGCCATGATCATGCTGATCCTGGCGGGCGCCTCCTTCATGTCGACGTCCATGGGCTATACCGGCATCCCCGTTGCCCTGGCACAGTGGGTGGAGGGGCTGAAGCTGTCGCCCTACATGCTGATTGCCGCGCTTACCATCATGTACATCGTGCTCGGCACGGCGCTCGATGGCATCTCGATGATCGTCCTCACCACCGTTGTGGTGCTGCCCATGGTGCAGAAGGCGGGGTTCGACCTCGTCTGGTTCGGCATCTTCCTGGTGCTGATTGTAGAAATGGCCGAGGTCTCCCCGCCCGTGGGCTTCAACCTGTTCGTGCTGCAGACGATGAGCGGTAAGGACAGCAATACGGTGGCTCGTGCGGCGCTGCCTTTCTTCTTCCTTCTGGTGGCGGCGGTGGCTATCATCACGGTCTTTCCCGGCATCGTGATGTGGCTGCCGAAGCTGGTTTTTCCTGGCTGAACTTTGACGAGATGACGATGACACCAAACTTGAAGCGTGCCCTGCTGTCGCTCTTTGCGCTGGCCGTGGTTTTCCTCACCGCGCATACACCTGCCGCAGCCCAGACCAAGTGGAACCTGCCGGCCGCCTATGCCGCCACCAACTATCACTCCGAGAACCTCGTCTGGTTCGCCGAGGAGGTGAAAAAGGCAACCGGCGGCAAGCTCGAGATCACGGTGCATCCCGGTGCCTCTCTGTTCAAGGCGCCGGAGATCAAGCGTGCGGTCGCCACGGGCCAGGCGCAGATGGGCGAGATCCTGATTTCGATCCACGAGAACGAGGATCCCATCTTCGGCCTCGACACCATTCCCTTCCTCGCCACCAGCTACGCCGACGCCATGAAGCTGTGGCAGCTGCAGAAGCCCGCCATGAGCAAGAAGCTCGATGCCCAGGGCATCATGCTGCTCTACTCCGTCGCCTGGGGCCCGCAGGGCCTTTACGTCAACAAGGAGATCGCCTCTGTTGAGGAAATGAAGGGGCTCAAGATGCGCGCCTACAACGTCGGCACCACGCGCATCGCCGAACTCGTCGGCGCGCAAGCCGTGACCGTGCAGGCGGCGGAGCTGCCGCAGGCGCTGGCCACCGGCACCGTCAATTCCTTCATGACCTCCGGCGCCACCGGCTACGACAGCAAGGTGTGGGAAAGCATCAGCCACTTCTACGATACGCAGAGCTGGATCCCCAAGAACGTCATCATGGTCAGCAAGGCCGCGTTCGCCAGCCTGCCGAAGGACCAGCAGGATGCCGTGCTGAAGGCTGCGGCTGCTGCCGAGACGCGCGGCTGGAAGATCGCGGAGGAGAAGGCCGGCTGGTATCTCGACCAGCTCAAGGCGAAGGGGATGAAGGTGGTACCGCCGACGCCCGCTTTGAACTCCGGCCTCAAGAAGATCGGTGATCAGCTGGTCGCTGATTGGCAGAAGCGGGCCTCCGCCGAGGCCAACGCGGTGCTCGCGGCGTTCCGCAAGTAGCAGCCACTGCGCCGGCATGTAGGTACCGGTGCCGCTTGCAGCGATGAACACTGTTGCCGCGGCCGTTTGACTGCGGCGCTTGCCTCGTGCATCCGCACCGCTAGTGTTCCGGCTCCGACATTTGCTACCCGTTTCGGAACGATCGAGAGCAAAATTCGGAGCCATAAGGAACGGAGCCATAAGGAACACTGGGAAATACGTGTTCTTAGTGCAGCTTTTGCACCTGACGCTTGGTAACACCGCCAGCCGCAGGCGGGACCAAGCGTCAGGTGCGCTGCATTAGGCTGCGGCGCGGGAGGATCTTCGATGGCCAAGCTGCAAGCATCCGAATCCGACACCTACGACTACATCGTCGTCGGCGCAGGAAGTGCCGGCTGCGTGCTGGCGAACCGCCTTTCGGCCGATCCACGCAAGCGCGTGGCAGTGCTCGAGGCTGGCGGCCCCGACAACTACCACTGGATCCACATTCCCGTGGGCTACCTCTACTTGATGGGCAACCCGCGCGCCGACTGGGGCTTCAAGACCGTCGAGGAGCCGGGCCTCAACGGGCGCAGCCTGTCTTATCCGCGCGGCCGCGTGCTCGGCGGCTGCTCGTCCATCAACGGCATGATCTACATGCGTGGCCAGTCGCGCGACTACGACCTGTGGCGCCAGCTCGGCAATCCCGGCTGGGCTTGGGACGACGTGCTGCCCTACTTCAAGAAACATCAGGACCAGTGGGCGCTGGAACCCTCGGCCTTCGAGGACCTGCACGAGCGCGGCGGCGAGTGGCGCGTCGAGCTGCCGCGCATCCGCTGGGAGATCCTCGACGCCTTCCGCGAGGCAGCGGCCCAGGCCGGCATCCCGAAGGTGGAAGACTTCAATCGCGGCGACAACGAGGGCTGCGGCTACTTCCACGTCAACCAGCGTTCCGGCATCCGCTGGAACACGGCGAAAGGCTTCCTGCGGCCAGCGCAACACCGCAAGAATCTCACCATCGAGACCAACTGCATGGCCGTGCGTCTCGTGCTCGAGGGCAAGCGCGTCACGGGCCTTATCGTGCGCCAGGACGGCGAGGAGCGCATGCTGGCGGCGCGCCAGGAGGTGATCCTGTCCGCAGGCGCCATCGGCTCGCCAGCGCTCATGCAACTGTCCGGCATCGGCCCCGGTGACCTCTTGCAGAAGTTCTCCATTCCCGTCGCGCACGAGATGAAGGCCGTGGGCGGAAACCTGCAGGACCATCTGCAGATCCGCTGCGCCTACAAGGTTGCGGGAGTGAAGACCATGAACGAGCGCTACCAGAGCCTGGCGCAGCGTGCCTGGTTCGGCGCGCAGTATCTGTTCGCCCGTCGCGGCCCCATGACCATGGCGCCGTCGCAGCTGGGCGCCTTCGTCCGCTCCGACCCCAGCCGCGAGACGCCCAACATCCAGTATCACATCCAGCCTCTGACGCTGCCGAAGTTCGGGGAGCCGCTGGACCCGTTCCCGGCCTTCACGGCCAGCGTGGCGAACCTGCGCCCCACCAGTCGCGGCCACGTGCGCATCACGGCACCCGATCCGGCGGCCCACCCCGAGATCCGGCCGAACTACCTTTCGACCGAGGACGACCGGCGGGTCGCGGCAGATTCCATCCGCGTCACCCGGCGGATCGTGTCCATGCCCGCGCTGCAGAAGTACCACCCGCAGGAGTTCCGCCCCGGCCCTGAAATCGCCAGCGACGAGGAACTAGCCCGCGCGGCCGGCGACATCTCCACCACCATCTTCCATCCGGTCGGAACCGCGAAGATGGGCACCGATCCCGAAGCCGTCGTCGATCCGCGCCTCAAGGTGCGGGGGCTGCAGGGCCTGCGCGTGGCGGATGCCTCTGTCATGCCCACCATCACCTCCGGCAACACCAACTCGCCGACAATGATGATCGCCGAGAAGGCCGCCGCCATGATCCTCGAGGATGCGGCGTAGCACGCGAAGTGCGCATCCCGCGGCACCTGCCATTTTCGATGGATGCTTGAACGCGTCTATCTCCGCCTATCGGGCTTTCAACCGCGACGGCATGGGCGGTTGGAGGGAGGCGGCGAGGCCGGCTACGATAGCGTCATTGGCAGGCAGCGCATAACGACAGCAATAGAGGTGGCTTTCGATGGCCTCAGTCGCCGTGATCGGTCTTGGCAATATGGGCCGCGGAATGGCGCATTCGCTGCGTCGCGGTGGGCACGCCGTCAAGGGCTACGACAGCAGCGCTGCGGTGCGCGCGCACCTGGCGGACGAAGGCTTTTCGATATGCACCGAGATCGCGCAGGCCTTGCAAGGGGCCGAGATGGCAATCCTTTCCTTGCCCACGGCCGATATCGTGGAGGCCGTGACGCTTCATGCTGGCGGCATTTCGGAAACGGGTCATAACGGACTGATCGTGGTCGATACCACGACCTCGCATCCCGAGACGTCGCGCAGGGTGGGCGGCAGGCTTGCCGAGCGCGGCATCGCTTTCATCGACGCGCCAGTCAGCGGCGGGCCCAAGGGCGCCATAACCGGCACCATGACGATGGTGATGGGGGGCGAGGTGGGCGATGTTGCACGCGCAGAGCCGATCCTTGCATGCCTCAGCGCCAAGCGCGTGCACGTGGGGCCTTGGGGCGCAGGGCATCTGGTCAAGCTCGTGAACAATCTGCTGTGCGCTGCGCATTTGCTTACGGCGGCGGAGGCGCTGCGCTTTGCGCAAGCGGCTGGCGTCGATCCGGAGCGGATGCTGGAAGGGCTCAACGCGGGCTCCGGCCGATCGGGCGTCACCCAGGTGAACGTGCCGATGTGGATCCTCAACGGCGCCTTCGATTCCGGCTTCACCATGAAGCTCATGCGCAAGGACGTGGCGCTCGCGGCCGACGTGTTGAAGGGCCTGGGGCTCGACATGCCGATGGCAGGGCTGACGGAGCAGATCTGGGCCGGCAGCGCGGCCACGCTTGCCGATGAGGCCGATTTCAACTGCATCGTGGAAACGCAGTTTCAGCCAAAGGGGCGCCCGCAATGAGCCGAACGATGGACCCGCGTTTGGCGCAGGCGCTGGAGGCATTCTGGGCGGCGGGCACGCCCATCGGCTCCCACGTCGGCGGGCAGGTGATGCCGGGATGCGGAGAGGTGATCACAGTCGCTGATCCCGTCACGGGCCGCACGCTTTATGACTACCCGGATGCGGGCGAGCCGGTGGCGTCGGCAGCGGTTGCCGCGGCTGCCGCTGCCCAGCCGCAATGGGCGGGCCTCACCGGCGCCCAGCGCGGGCGCCTCATGCAGGCCGTTGCCCGCGAGGTGCTCGCTGCCGCTGAACCGCTCGCGCACCTCGAGGCGTTGTCGGCCGGCAAGCCCATCCGCGACACGCGCGTGGAGGTGGCGAAGGTCGCCGAGATGTTCGAGTACTATGCCGGCTGGGCCGACAAATTCCACGGCGACGTGATCCCGGTGCCGACGACGCACCTCAACTACACGCGCCGGGAGCCGGTGGGCGTGGTGCTGCAGATCACGCCGTGGAATGCACCGGTCTTCACGTGCGGCTGGCAGGTGGCGCCGGCCCTGTCGATGGGCAACGCCGTCGTGCTCAAGCCCTCGGAACTGACGCCGCTCACCTCGCTCGCGGTCGCGGTGCTGGCCGAGAAGGCGGGCGTGCCGAAGGGTGTGATCAATGTGCTCGCAGGCTTCGGCCACACCTGCGCGCAGGCGGCCTTGCGCGAAAGCGCGGTGCGGAAAGTGGTGTTCGTGGGCTCGGTCCCGACGGGCAGGCGCATTGCCGAGGCTGCGGCCAGCCGCCTCCTTCCCTGCGTTCTGGAACTGGGTGGCAAGTCCGCCAACATCGTCTTCGCCGATGCCGACCTGGAACGGGCGGCAATCGGAGCGCAGGCGGCCATCTTCTCGGGCGCCGGGCAGAGTTGCGTCGCCGGCTCGCGGCTCCTCGTCGAGCGCTCCGTTTACGATCGCTTCGTCGATCTGGTGGCGAAAGGCGCCTCCAGGATCAAGATCGGTGATCCGCTGCGCGCCGATACGGAGGTGGGCCCCATCAACAATGCGCGCCAGTTCGGGCATGTGACGAAGCTCGTGACGGAGGCGGTGCAGGCGGGTGCCAAGGTCGCCTGCGGCTGGGATGGAAAGCCTGCGAGCGAGGGATTTTTCGTGCCGCCGACGCTGCTTCGCGACGTCTCGAACGCGATGCCCATCGCGCGGCAGGAGGTGTTCGGGCCGGTGGTGGCGGCCATCCCGTTCGACACGGAGGCGGAAGCCATTGCCATTGCCAACGACAGCGACTTCGGGCTCGCAGGCGCGGTGTGGACGCGCGATGTGGGGCGTGCGCATCGCGTGGCTGCCGCCGTGCGCGCCGGCACGTTCTGGATCAACGCCTACAAGACCATCAACGTCGCCTCGCCCTTCGGCGGGTCGGGTGCGAGCGGCTATGGCCGGTCGAGCGGCGTGGAGGCCCTTTACGAATACACCCACGTCAAGAGCGTGTGGGTTGAAACGGCCGCCAATCCGCCTGCCGGCTTCGGCTATGCGCCGGGTGTGCGCGAGTAGGCGAAGCTGGCAGTTCAAGGGCAGGCTTCGCGCACCGCACGCGCTACATGCGGAAAACGCCGAAGCGCGGCTCAGGAATGGGGGCGTTGAGCGAGGCCGACAGTGCCAGGGCAAGCACCCGCCGCGTCTCGGACGGCGCGATGATGCCATCGTCCCACAGGCGCGCGGTGCCGTGGTAGGGGTGCCCCTCGCGTTCATAGGCCTCCAGGATCGGCTGCTTGAAGGCTGCCTCCTCGTCCATGCTCCAGGATTTTCCCTCGGCCTCGATGTTGTCGCGGCGCACCGTGGCGAGGACGCTGGCGGCCTGCTGGCCACCCATCACGGAAACGCGCGCATTGGGCCAGGTGAACAGGAAGCGGGCTCCGAAGGCGCGCCCGCACATGGCGTAGTTGCCCGCTCCATAGGAGCCGCCGATGATGACGGTGAGCTTGGGCACCTGCGCGCAGGAGACCGCGGTGACCATCTTGGCGCCGTCGCGCGCGATGCCGCCGGCTTCGGCGGCCTTGCCCACCATGAAGCCCGTGATGTTCTGCAGGAACAGCAGCGGGATACGGCGCTGGCAGGCCAGCTCGATGAAGTGCGCCGCCTTCTGCGCCGTCTCGGAATAGAGGATGCCGTTGTTGGCGAGGATAGCGACCGGCAACCCCTCGATGTGGGCGAAACCCGTGACGATGGTCTGGGCGTACGTTGCCTTGAACTCGTCGAACTCCGAGCCGTCGACGAGGCGCGCGATGATCTCGCGCGTGTCGTACTGCGTCATGAGCGAGGCGGGGATGACGCCGTCGAGTTCGGCGGGGTCATAGGCCGGCGGGCGCGGCTCGCGCACGGCCACGTCCATCTTCTTCACGGTATTGAGGTTGGACACGATATTGCGCACGATCTCGAGCGCGTGGTCGTCGTTTAGCGCGTAGTGGTCTGCAACGCCGGACTGGCGGGCGTGCACCTCTGCACCTCCCAGGTCCTCCGCCGATATCACCTCGCCCGTTGCCGCCTTCACGAGTGGCGGGCCGCCGAGGAAGATCGTGCCCTGCCGACGTACGATGATGCTCTCGTCCGACATGGCGGGGACATAGGCGCCGCCTGCCGTGCACGAGCCCATCACCGACGCGATTTGAGGAATGCCCTGGCTCGACAGCGTCGCCTGATTGTAGAAGATGCGGCCGAAGTGCTCCTTGTCGGGAAACACCTCCGTCCATACGGGCAGGTTGGCGCCGCCCGAATCCACGAGATAGATGCACGGCAGCCGGTTCTCGCGCGCCACTTCCTGCGCCCGTACGTGCTTCTTCACCGTCATGGGGTAGTAGGTGCCGCCCTTGATGGTGGCGTCGTTGCATACGATCACGCACTCGCGCCCGGAGACGCGGCCGACGCCGGTGATGATGCCGGCGCCGTGGATGTCACCCGTGTACATGCCGAGCGCGGCCAGCGGCGAAAGCTCCAGGAACGGAGAGCCAGGATCGATGAGCCGCAGCACCCGGTCGCGCGGCAGCAGCTTGCCGCGCGCCACATGGCGTTCCTTCAACTTCTCCGGCCCCCCGTTGCCGGCATCCGCGCGGCGGGCTGCGAGATCGGCCACCAGTGCCTGCATGGCCGCCTTGTTGGCGGCGAACTCTTCCGACGATGTCTGGATCTGCGATTTGATTCTAGGCATCTAGCGTTCCTGCCCCGTTTCGGGGTGCTTATAGCAGGCCCTGCGCGGACCGCGCCATCAGTGCGTGGATGATGCGGCCCGCCCCTGCCGCAGCTTGCCGACGATACCGGTGGGGAAAAAGTAGACGCTCAGCACGAAGAGCACGCCAAGCCAAAGCAGCCAGCGGTCGGGATGCAGCAGCTGCGGGATGAGCGGAATGCCCTCGGTGGCCTTGGATGCGGTTGCCATCAGTTTCTGCAGGTAGTTCTGCGCCACGATGAAGAGGGTGGCACCGATCACGGCGCCATACATCGTGCCCATGCCGCCGATCACCACCATGAGCAGGATGTCGAGCATGATGGCGAAGGAGAGCGTGGTATCGGGCCCCGTGTAGCGCAGCCACAACGCGTTGAGGGCGCCTGCGAACACGGCCATGCCAGCCGCTAGGCAATTGGCGATGGTGCGATAGTACACCGTGCGGTAGCCCAGCGCCTCGGCGCGGAAGTCGTTCTCGCGAATGGCCTGCAGCACCCGCCCGAACGGCGAATTGACGATGCGTAGCGCCCCGAGGAACAACGCCAGCGAGGTGACGAACAGCAGGTAGTAGCAAAGCGTGCGCCCCGTGATCTCGCCGAGCACCGGCAACTCGAAGAGCTTCGTCGTCGGTCGCAGCAACTCGGGCACGCGGAAGGAGCGGCCGTCCTCGCCACCGGTGATGTCGGACAGCTGCGAGGCGAGGATGGCGAAGACGCTGGCGACCGCCAAAGTCACCATGGCGAAAAAGATGGCCCGCACACGCAGCGAGAAGAGGCCGATGGCGAGGGCGAGCAGGATGCCGGCCACGAGCGCCAGCGCGAGGCCTGCGAAGGCAGAGCCCCAAGTCGCTCCCCAGCCATAGAGCGCAAGCCCCACGCCATACCCACCGAGGCCATAGAACATGGTATGCGCGAAGGACACGATGCCGGTATAGCCCAGCAGCAGGTCATAGCTTGCCACCAGCACGATGAAGACGAGCACCTTGGCGGCGGTGTTGATCGCCTGCGCGCCGGAGAACACGAACGGCACGGTTGCGAGGGTGAGGAGGATGGCCAGGAGTACGCCCGCGAGGATGCGGCTGCGCGGCAGGTCGTCCGAAAGGAGCGCGCGGATCATCTTCTGCGTCTCCTCTCAGCGCTTGGCCACGGGGTAGAGCCCCTGCGGCCGCCACATCAGCACCAGCACCATCAGGCCGATGTTCGATGCCAAGGCCAGCTTGGGCGCCAGATAGCCCGTGTAGTTGGCCATCTGCGCCACCAGGACCGCCCCGATGAAGCATCCCGTCACCGAGCCGAGGCCGCCGATGATGATGACGATGAACACGAGCACGATCACCTCCCCGCCGATGCCGGCAGTCAAGGTTTCGCGATAGAGCGCCCACATGGTGCCGCCGAGCCCTGCCAGCGCCGAGCCCGCCACGAACACGGCGACGAACAGCCGGCGAATGCGATAGCCCAGCGCCTCCACCATCTCGCTGTTCTCCACGCCCGCGCGGATCAGCAGACCGAGCTTGGTGCGGTTCAGGATCAGCTCCATCGATACGTAGACGATGAGCCCGATGGCCACCGCGAGCAGGCGGAACTTCTCGATCGCCACATCGCCGATGACGATGCCGCCGCGCAACGCCGTGGGCAGCGCCATGGATTTCTGGTCGCCGCCCCACAGCACGTGGATCAATTGCTCGGCGACGATGAGGCCGCCAGTGGTGATCAGGATCTGCTTCAGGTGCTGGCCGTAGACCGGCATGATGATGACGCGCTCGAAGACATAGCCGAGCATGCCGGTGCCTATCATGGCCACGAGCAGCGCAAGCCCGAGGGCTGCGAGGTTCAGCGTCAGGCTGTC
>JBDHTJ010000159.1:0-11694 GCA_039808585.1 Hyphomicrobiaceae bacterium
CCGCCGCCCGTCCGGAACTGGCCGATCAGTTCGGCCAGCTGCGTCGATTCCTGTGCAAGAGCGTGGCTCGCAGCCGTCGTCTCTTCCACCATCGCCGCGTTCTGCTGCGTCGTCTGGTCCATCTGGTTGATCGCGGTGTTGACCTGAGCGAGGCCCGTCGCCTGCTCCTGCGCACCCGCCGCGATGTCCATCACCACCTTGTTGATGTCGTTGACCTGCACCACGATCCGGTCGAGCGCCTTGCCCGTCTCGGCGACGAGTTCGACACCTTCCGACACCTGGCTCGACGACGTCGAGATCAGGCCCTTGATCTCCTTCGCCGCTTCCGCAGAACGCTGCGCAAGAGCCCGCACTTCCGAGGCCACCACCGCGAAGCCGCGGCCCGCATCACCCGCACGCGCGGCTTCCACGCCGGCGTTGAGGGCGAGCAGGTTGGTCTGGAAGGCGATCTCGTCGATCACACCGATGATCTGCGTGATCTGCTGTGCGCTCTTCTCGATGGCACCGATGGCGTCCACCGTTTTGCGCACCACCTCGCCGGTCTTCTCTGCATCGGCCTTCGCCGTCGAGACGACGTCACGGGCGTGCGCTGCACCTTCCGCAGCCTTGCGGCCCGTTGCGGTGATCTCGTCCAGCGCCGCTGCCGTCTCTTCCAGGCTCGCTGCCTGCTGCTCGGTGCGCTTCGACAGGTCATCGGCAGAGGTGGAGATCTCCCGCGTGCTGCCGGTGATGGTACCGCCGCTCGTCGCCACGGCCTGCATGGCCTCCTCGAGCTGCTGCATGGCGTGGTTGAAGTCGCTCTGCAGCTTGGCGTAGGCGTCGGGCAGGTTGTCGTTGATGCGGAAGGTGAGATCCTTCGCGGCAAGGTGAGCCATGCCGGCGCCGATCGAGTCCGACACCATGGCGCGCTCGCCGGCAATCGCCTCTTCCTGCGCCCGGATACGCTCTTCCTCGGCGCGCACGCGCGCTTCCTCGGCCTCGCGTTCCATGCGGATCTTGTCCACCGCCGCATCGCGGAACACGATCACGGCCTTGGCCATCTCGCCAAGCTCGTCCTTGTTGTCCTGCGCAGGCACCACGACCTTGAGATTTCCGGCCGCAAGCTCGGTCATCGCGTTCGTCATGCCCTGGATGGGGCGAGCGATGGCGCGGCCGATCAGCCAGGACAGGAGCCCGCCCAGGCCGATACCGGCCAGTGCCAGAACCATCACCAGCATCTCGCTGCTGTTCACGAGCGCGTTGGCAGAACTCTCGACGGCATGCGCCTCATCTTCCGCCAACTTCACCACGGCAGCAACATCAGCCGCGATGCCGTTGGCGAGCTTGCTCATCTCGCCGTTCACCAGCTTCTCGATCTCGTGCGCATCGTGCGCGGCCTTGTGGTAGGCGGCGCTGTAAAGCTCGACGCTCTTCACCACATCGCGATAAAGCTCCCGCAACTCGGGGACCGCGACTGCGCCTTCCAGGCCCGCCAGCGTCTGCTTGAGGTCTTCGAACGACTGCTCCGCAGCCTTGGCCGCGGTGTCGTCATGGCGATACAGAACCTTCGCCACATTGAGACGCGCCAGCATGAGATGTTTCAGCGCCTCGCTGACCAGGGTCACGACATTGCCGTTCCCAGCCTTGGTCGCCGACGCAACCTGCATCTGCTCGAGTTCCTTGCGCAGCTTCAGCCCCATGGGGTCCAGGGTCTCTGCCACCAGCTTGTTCTGCTCGCTCCGCAGCGCGTGGGTCTTTTCAAAGCCGCGCGCATAGGCATCGAATTCCTCTGCTGCTTGCCGGATCTTGGCTGCCCGCTCGGGGTTCTTCGTGCTCTCAACCGCATCCTTCATCGCGGCTTCCGCCAGCTTGTGCCGGCGCTTCGCTTCGGCCCCAACCTCTTCTACGCCGGCGATACCGTACTCGCGTACGAAGCGCCGGAAGTCGACGAACTGCCTGTCTGCGGTTCGCGCCTTGCTCACGACGCCCGAGATCTGCTCCACCTGGCGGAAGCCCGTCTGCACGCGCGCAAAGGATGTGTAGGCCACACCCGAGATGACGGCCGTGATGCCCAGCACCATCGAGAAACCAATGGCGATCTTGGTGTTGATCTTGCGATCTGAGATGAGGCGGAAGACCCCGCCCGAGCTGGAAACGTTGTGGTTGTAAGATTGGCTCATGACACTAATACCTCGAGAGTTGTAGCGGGATAAATTCAAGTCCAGGCGGCCTTTGAGGGCTCTATCCTTCGCTCTATAAAGGACCAGCAGCATTATAAAAGTATTACCGACAGAGGCTGGATCAGCCGCGACAAGAAATGCGCGCAAAAAAGGTTGGAACACCAATATTTCAAACCATCACAAGCAAGGCGAAGTTGGATTTTATAATTATATTTCAATGCACTAATGGAGAGATCGGCTCGCAGAAGCATGGGCTCGGAAAACCACTCGACACGCGAATGGCCGCATCAAATGCAAGAGTTGCATTGCGTAGTATGAACGCATTTCTGATGCCAATCAAAATTTTCTTGCCGAAAAAGAATTGATTGAGAACACGCGAATGCGTGTTTTATATAAAAGAAACCCTCCGACGCCGGAGGGTTTCAGAATTTCTGAACGGTTGCATATAATTAGAGGTAATCAGCCTCCCAGAGCCTGATCAGTTGAGATGGACGCGTCCTCGCGTCCATCGAAAGCGTGAATCAGACTCTAGATCAGAACTCGGGGCGTGTCCGAACTGCCAATTCCGAGTCCAGCTAAGTCCGACATGCTCCAGTCTCAGCGCGTGCGCACCGCCGCGGCATATCTGCGACCATAGGTGGCCATGCGGGCCTTGCGCGCCGCCGCATAGTTCGCCCTCACGTTGCGATAGGCGCGCACCGGATGCGGCGGGATAGGCATCGTGGCCAGCGGCGTCTGGGGCACCTCGGCCGTGCGCATGCCGTTTGCCATCCGGTTTGCCGCAGCAACCACCTCAGGCGTCGCCGGCACCTCCTCGTTGCATTCGCCAGGCTTCAGTGGCAACTCGCCGCGCATCATCCGCGCGAGTTTGACCATCCGGCGCGGGACAACCGGCGCCGCACTGTCCTCTGTGCCGTCGCGCACGAGATAACGCGCCCCGCACACCGCAACATGCGGCGGCTGCTTGGTGCGCTCGAAGCTATCGTAGGCCTCCTTGAGGTTCTGCCAGAAGCCCGCCCAGGGGTGCCGGCTTTGCGCGGCCAGGTTCCCCTCCGTGAGGCGAAACGGGAAGACGTGAATGGGAATGGCGTCCTGCCCGCCTTCCACCGCCTTCTCGGCCAGCGTGAAGATTTCCTCCATCACCGGGTCCGTCATGGCATAGCAACCGATCGACGCGCATCCGCCGTGCACCAGGATCGCAGACCCCGTGCGCTTGTTGGCGCGATCGAGCGCGTTTGGAAAGCCGATGTCGAGTGCACGCGGCCATCGCCCGCGGCGGTGCAGCTGGTTGGCGCTCACGCTGTAGAAGCCTTCGGGCGCCTGCCGGTCGCCTTCCCGTTGCTTCGGCCCGAGCTTTCCCGACCAGTAGCAGATGGGATAGGTCGCAAAGCGCTCGAACGTCTCGCCCTTCTTCATCCACACCTCGAGCTCGGACTCGGCCTTGAAGATGCGGATCATCACCGCGCTGCCTTCCTCGAAGCCTTTTTCCTTGAGACGCCTCTCGCGGTCCTGCGGCGTTGCTACCCCCGTCGGTGTCATCGCCACAGGCAAATTGAGCCGCCGCACCGCCGTTTCGCGCAGGCCCAGCGCCGTCGCCGAGCCGTTGGCATCACGCGCGGCCGCGAAGGCGTCTGGAGCGGCGGCCTGCGCTGCGATCAGCGCGCTGGCTGCCGCTAGCGCGCGAAAGCCTGCGGCGAAAGGAGAAATAGCAGATGGCATTGTCCCTCGCTGTGGTTGGCGTGTTGCAGCCCGACCGTTTGCCTGCAGCGTGGCGCAGGCGTGTTTCGCGTCGGGTCTTGGAACCGGAGTGAGCAATCTCCGGCCTTGCAGCTGGGCAATTCTGCACACCACTTCGCGATTTGAAGCGGCGCACTCCCCTCCGCTGCAGTCCTGTCTGCTCAGGGCGTGCTGCAGTTGGCTGCGATCTCTTCGCTACCTGCGGAGTTTGGCGATGCAAAGGCAACTGCATAGCGTCCGTTGCACACCGAGATGCGCGGCGGAAGCTTCGCCGTTTCGAACGCATCGTGGCCCTGCTTCAGGTTCTGCCAGAACTCCATCCAGGGCATCGCGTGATATCGAATGAGGTTCTCTTCCGTCATGCGGAATGGAAACACGTGCACGTGAAATCGCTTCTGCCCCGCGCCGAGTGCCGCCTGCACGATCGCCCAGATCTCCTCGATCACCGGATTGGTCATCGCATAGCAGCCGACGGAGGCGCACGCACCGTGCACCATGAGAAAGCTTCCCGTGCGGCCATGCGCGCGATCGAAGGCATTCGGGAAACCCAGATTGAACGCGCGATGATAATTGCTCTTCGGGTTCAGCTGCCGCGCATCGACCGTGTAGAAGCCTTCGGGCGATTGCCGGTCGCCCTCGGCGAGCTTCGGCCCGAGCGCGCCAGACCAATTGCAGATCGGATACACCGCAAAGCGCTCGAAGCGCGCGCCCTTCTTCATCCAAAGTTCCAGCTCGAACTCGCGCTTGAAGATGCGGATGAAGATCGGCGCCCCCAGCGCCACGCCCTGTGCCTTGAGCCGCGCAGGCAGGCTTGCCAGATCCGGCGTGCCGGGTAGCGTGGCTCCCGTCATCGCGAGGGATGCGCGCTTGATGATTTCGGCGTTGATCTCGTCCTGGTCGGTCGGCCTGCGCCACAGGATCGGCGGCAGGTAGATGCGATGCACGGCCGGCGGTTCACCAGGCTGTGGCGGCCGCAGCATCTCCGGCGCCAGGAACAGCATCGCGCCCACGATGAGCACGGCAACGCCGGCAAGCGCTGCGGCGGCCACGAGCAGCGTTTTTGCAAACAGGGTTTTCGCAAAGCGTTTCATGCCGCGCATGCTAGCGCCTCGCGAGGGCAACGGCGAGGCACGCCAAGCTTGCCGCAATCATCTTAGTTGTTGGGGAACAGGCTCATGAAAAGCGAGCTGCGCGCCGGCGCCCTGGTCAAGCCAGAGCGCGTCGTTTCGTCGAGCCCCTTGCCCTCGCCCGCACTGGCAATGCCGCGCATCTTCGGGCCGGGCATCACGACCTGCACTTCCGCCATCTGTTCCCCGGGCTTGGGCGTGAATGGCGTCGGCGTCGGCTTCAGGAATGTCGGGCAGGCAGCTAGCGGATTGAGGCTCTTCGGGTCCCCGCTCTTCATCGCCACGTTGACCACATAGCGCCTGTTGCACACCGCCACCGTCGGGAGTTGCCGCGCAACCTCGAAGTAGTCATAGCCTTCCTTGAGCGTGCTCCAGAACGCGAAGGCATCGTGGTTCGCGTGCCGCTTCATGTTCGCTTCCGTCATGCGGAAGGGAAACGCGTGCACCTGGAACGTATCGTTGCCCCCGAGGAAGCTCTCGCGCGCGATGCCGTAGATTTCCTCCATCAGCGCGTCCGTCATGGCATAGCAGCCGGCAGACTTGCACTTGCCATGGATCATCAGGAAATCGCCAGTCCGCCCCAGTGCCTTGTCGTAGACGTTGGGGAAGCCGAGGTTGAAGGCGAGATGATATTTGGAATCCGGGTTCATCTGCTCCCGGGCCACGGTATAGAAACCCTCGGGCGCCTGCCGGTCCCCCTGCTTGATCTTAGGGCCCAGATCCCCCGACCAGTTGCAGATGGGATAGGTCTTGAAGTGGTAGAAGTGGCCATCGGGGCGCTGCTTCCACACCTCCAGCTCCGACTCTTCCTTGAACACCCGGACGAAGATCGGCGCCTGCGGGTCCATGCCCTTCTTGCCGAGCAGCATCATCGTGTCCTTGGACAACGGACGCAGATGCGGCGCCAGGTCCACCTGGGCGCAGGATGCAAGCATGCAGGCCGCCGCGACGACCGCGACAGCACCGGCAAATCGTTGGAGGAATCCCCTCGCGATGATCACGTCCATACGCTGTGCCCCAGCCGTAAGAAAGATCACCATTCAGTCGCGGACGTTAACACCGCGTTAACCGCCCGCAAAGACGGTAAACAGCGTTAACGAAACCTTGTCGCGGTTCCGCTCGGCACTGGACAAAGGTCAGGCGACGCGTCCGATCGCCAGGAATTTATCGTGGCGCTGCTTGCGGATAGCCTCCGGCGACTGCCCCGCATACTCGTTCAACGCCTTGGCCACGGCGTCCCCGGTGCGCTTTAAGATGAGGGTGTGATCGCGATGCGCCCCGCCTACCGGTTCCGGAATGATCACGTCGATCACGCCAAGCGTCTTCAGGTCCTGCGCCGTGATTTTCATGCTGGTCGCCGCATCAATGGCACGCGCTGCATCCCGCCACAGGATGGAGGCCGCAGCCTCAGGCGATGCCACCGTATATATGGAGTGCTCGAGCATCAGCACGCGGTTGGCGGTCGCAATCGCGACGGCGCCGCCGGACCCACCTTCCCCGATCACAACGGCAACGATCGGCACGCCCAGCGCCAGGCAGCGATCCGTCGAGCGGGCGATGGCCTCTGCCTGCCCGCGCTCCTCCGCGCCGATCCCCGGATAGGCACCGGCCGTATCAACTAACGTTATGACCGGCATGGAGAATTTCTCGGCGAGGTCCATCAGCCGCACGGCCTTCCGATAGCCCTCGGGCCGCGCCATCCCGAAGTTGTGCTTGATCCGGCTCTCCGTGTCCGAACCCTTCTCGTGCCCGATCACCACCAC
Organism: Hyphomicrobiaceae bacterium; assembly: GCA_039808585.1. Classification (GTDB taxonomy): domain Bacteria; phylum Pseudomonadota; class Alphaproteobacteria; order Rhizobiales; family Hyphomicrobiaceae; genus AWTP1-13. Next base: position 6,787 of record JBDHTJ010000159.1, read on the forward strand.
GGAACGGCCCCGGAACCTGCCGACCCCACCCATGATCGCGGCATCTTCCGCAAAGTAGCGGTCGCCGGCCATCGGGATGAAGTCCTCGATCAGCGCCTCCACATAGTCCAGGCAGTGCGGCCGCTCCGGATGCCGGGCAACTTGCGTTTTCTGCCAGGGGGTTAGCTTGGCGTACGTGTCGACGAGGGCCTGCTGCGCCTTCTGCTGCAGCTTGGTGATCTCGTCGTCGAGGGAAACCGAGGCCTCGTCGGTGTTCAGCGTCTTGAGGTCGGCCACCTTGCTTTCGAGCTCAGCAATCGGCTTCTCGAAATCGAGGTATGTACGCAGCGTCGTAGCGGGACGGTCCATCGGGCGGTGTGCTTCTTGCGTTACGGGGCCCGCTGCAGGCTCACCGCCGGAATGCGTGGCGGGCGGCTCGGTCTCGGGCTTCTCCGGGTCTTGGCTCATGGGGCGCAGCCGCTTTCGTTACGAATGGCCTCACCCGCGCCGGACAGTTGTACCGGGCGACCCTCAAGTCAAGCCAGCACCTTTCGTGTATAGGCTGAACGCAGGGGCAAGGGGCGGGCGAAACGTAGTAAACGTCTGGCCTGTAACGGTTTAAGGACAGCTTGGCAGTTCGGGGAAAGGCCTGCCGCTAATCCGGCTCCCGCTGCGCCAGCGGATGGTGCTCGAACACGATGCGTTTCAGCCGCTCCTCCAGCACGTGGGTATAGATCTGCGTCGTCGAGATATCGGCGTGCCCCAGCAACTGCTGCACGGCTCTCAGATCCGCACCCCTGTCGAGAAGATGGCTCGCGAACGCATGCCGCAGCACGTGTGGCGACACCTTCTGGGGATCGATCCCCGCTTCCTCCGCAAGCCCCTTGAGCTCCTGTCCGAGCCTCTGCCGCGTGATATGCCCCTCCGCCCCCCGGGAAGCGAACAGCCACCGCGATGGGATCATGCGCGAGACACCAGCATCCTCTTGCCCCGTCCCGACGGCCAGATAAGCCTCGAGCGCCTGTCTGGCCGCAGTGTTGAGCGGCACCAGCCGCTCGCGCCCGCCCTTGCCTTTGATGGTGAGCACGCGCGCGTCACCGGCCAGCACCGACCGCGGAAGCGTCACAAGCTCGCTCACGCGCATGCCCGTCGCGTACAGCACCTCGAGCAGCGCGTAGAGCCTGAGCGCCCGTACGCGCTCCCGGCCATGCGCAGGCGCAATCCTGGCTTTTGCCGCGCCGATCAACCTGTCCACTTCGGCGACGGACAGCGTCTTCGGCAGGGGCCGCCCCTTGCGTGGCGCACCAACTCCGTGCGCCGGATCTTCCGCGACGTGCCCTTCCGCAAGCAGGAACTTGTACAGCTGTCGCACGGCGGAGAGATGCCGCGCTCGCGTCGAAGGCGCCATCCCCTCGGCGCCCAGCGCTTCGAGGTATCCGGCGATGTCCTGCGCTTCCGCCTCCGCGAGGCCGATCCCGTTGCCGGCCAGATGTCGGCTGAAGCTTTCGAGATCGCGCCGGTAGGCCTGCAGCGTGTTGGCAGCTGCACCTTTCTCCGCCGCCTGCATCTCGAGGAACATCTCGATCTCGCGATCAGGCTCCGGATCGGTTGCGCCCCCTGTCTCCATCATCGTGCCCCGAACCGCGGCCACACTGGCAGCAGCGCTTCCAGCGCCAGGCGCCGCGCTTCCGTCTCGAGCCCGATCTTGCGCAGCGCGCGGATCGCATCGCCCAGCGGCAGGATGTTGGCACCCTCGGCGCCCTGCGGCCCCAGTGCGCGCATCACCAATAGGATCGTGCGCCCCGTGTCCTTGCGCTGCGCACTCTGTGCAAGCTCTGCAAGCACACCCGTTTCCGGCAGATACCCGCCCTTGGGCTGCGGCGCCCGGTTCGCCGCATCCCACAGTGGCACCGGCACGTCGATGTCGAGCGCGTCGAGCACCGTCGCAAGCCTGTGCAGGCCGTCCGCGTCGAGGCTACCGCGCACGGCCAGTTCTTCGAGGATCGAGAGCGAACTCGGACGCCACGTCTTGCGCGCAGGATCGACAACCTCGATCAGCGCCACCCAGTGCGGCAAACCATGTTGGCCACGCCCTGCAGCCTGCCGCGCCTCACTGATTTCTCCTGCCGCCAGCAGGGCTTCCACGGCGATCTCGGCGAGCCCCGGGTCATAACGTCCGCCGGCAAAATTCGCTGCGAGCGCCTGTGCCACTTGCAGCCCGGCGCCCGTGCGCCGCGCCTCGCGCAAGAGCGCATTGAGCGCCCCTGCCGACGCTGGCGAGGACATGTTCCCTGCCGCCTTCAGCTGTTGCGCACGCCGGACGGCCGGATCGACCTCGCCCTGGCCCACATCCACCTGCCGCAGGATCTCGCCCGCAATCGAGGGCGAAAGAACGTTGCTGCGCAGTGCACTTTCGGCTGCATGGATGCGCGCCACGGCATCGGCCCGCGCATCCTGCGCGATCACGGCAAGCAACGCCGGCTCGGCACGCTCTACAAGTTGCCGCGTATTCACTGGCCCCAGCAATTCCAGGAAACGATAATCGAGCAGCAATCCGCGCTTGGGCAGCGTGATGCTGGGCTTGCTCTCCTCCGCCACGCCCGTGAGCACGGCCAGCGGCAGCTCTGCTTCGAGGCCCTCTTCACGCGCCAGGCTCGCCGCCAGCCCCGCCCCGCTCCTGTCGCCACCGACCGCGGCGCAGTATCCAACGAGAAGCTGCACCTCGCCCTTCAGCCGCTCCGGCAGCCCCGATCTCGGATCTGCAAGCGACTTGATATAGTCGCAGCCCTTCTGGGCGTCCCCCAGTCCTATGTCGCGCCGCGCCATGAGCACCGACACGACCGGACCGCCGCCGCCCGCGCCCGCTTCGCCCATCTCCGCCAGCATCCCCGATCGGTACAGGGCCTCGAGCCGTACCGCCAGAAAGTGATCCGCGGGCACGCCCGCAGGCGGTGGCGCTGCCGACAGCAGCATGCGCCGCCACAGGCCGTGCAGCACCGGGGAACGGGGAGGCAACTCCAACGCGCCGAGCAAGGTTTCGAGACCCTGCATGTCGAGCCCACGCCAAAGCTCGAGCGGCAGGCCGGACGCATCACCGGCCATCACCGGATCGAGGTCCATCCGCTCGACAGGCGACGGGCGCGCTTGCGGCCGCTGGTATGGTCCCTGCGCCTGCGGCAAGGCCTCTTCCCCGGGCCGCCCCGACGGCGCAGCCTCAGGCCAAGGCGGCGCAGCCTTCGGCTCTGTCACGGGCCGCTTCTGGGTTGTACGTCCCGGTGCGTCCTTGAAGGGCGTCCAGCCCTCCTGCGCCTGTCCATGCGCGACCGCGCCGACGAGCAGCAAGCCAGCCAGCAGGAGGCGGATGGGAAGGCTTTTCATGTCTTGTGTAGAAAGGTTTGGCATTGCCATGTGCAGCGCCTTCGCGACGCGTCTATCGGCGAACCTTGATGCCGGGAACAGGCGTGGACATTTCTTTCTGGGGCGGCTCCATGAGCACGGCCAGGGCGTACAGCGCTCCGTATATGGTTCCGCAAATCACCGCCACCACCGCAAGGAACCGGAACAGACTAGGCATGGGCCGCAGAGCTCCCTGTGCACCTATGGTTCAAACCCAAGGTGACGCTATTATGTCGCTCGACGTGGACGCCCGGCGTGCTAAAGCCCAGGGAGACCATCAGGCTGCATAGGCCATCAAACTGAATTCTTTGCCGAAACTTCGGCGAAGGTACCCGTTTGGCTTGGAACAGGAAGGAATGATGCGATTCGCCCCCGCAGGCAAAAACGGGGATCAGCGTGCCGAGGCCGTCGCCACCATCAGGCGATGCCTTGGAACACGCTCTGTCGTGCTCGTGGGCATGCCGGGGTCGGGTAAGTCTGCCGCCGGCAAGCGCCTCGCACCGCGCCTGGAGCTTCCTTTTCTCGACGCCGACGTCGAGATCGAGAAGGCAGCCGGCAAGACCATCACCGAGATTTTCAAGGAAAACGGCGAACCGTATTTCCGCGACGGAGAGCGCCGGGTGATCGCCCGTCTGCTGGCAAACGGTCCATCCGTCATCGCGACGGGCGGCGGCGCCTTCATCACCGAGGCGGTGCGCGAAAACATTCGTGAGAAAGGCTTGTCCGTCTGGCTGCGGGCCGATCTTCCCCTGCTCCTCCGCCGCGTCATGCGCCGCACACACCGCCCCATGCTGGTCGACGATCCCGAGGGCACCTTGAAGCGTCTCATCGAGGCCCGCTATCCGATCTACGCCACCGCCGACATCGTCGTGGAAGCCCGCGACGTGCCCCACGAAGTGATGGTCAACGAGATCGTCGACAAGGTCGCAGCATTTCTCGCAGCGGAGCCGGGGAAAACCCTGGATGCGTCCGGCACCGACCCCACCCACGACAGGACGGCCCCCGCGTGACGTCCACCCTTCCAACCTCCACCGTCAAGGTCGCACTCGGCACGCGCTCGTATGACGTGGTGATCGGCAAGGGCCTGCTTGGCAACGCCGCCGACACTATCGCCGAGCGCACCGGCGCGGCCAGGGTCGGGATCGTCACCGACGCAACCGTCGCCACCCGCCATCTGCCCGCGCTTGAGCATGCACTCAAAGCGCGCGGCATCCATGCCGGCACCATCGTCGTTCCGCCTGGCGAAGGCTCCAAGAGCTTCGGCGAGCTTGCCCGCTTATGCGAGGCGCTCCTGCAGATGGGGCTCGAGCGGCGCGACGTCATCGTGGCACTCGGTGGCGGGGTCATCGGAGATCTCGCCGGCTTCGCCGCGGCCATTATCCGGCGCGGCATTCGCTTCGTGCAGATGCCCACCACGCTGCTGGCACAGGTCGACAGTTCCGTGGGCGGCAAAACGGGCATCAACACGCCCCAGGGCAAGAACCTCGTCGGCAGCTTCCACCAGCCGAGCCTCGTGCTCGCCGACATCGATGT
>JBDHTJ010000160.1:0-11660 GCA_039808585.1 Hyphomicrobiaceae bacterium
ATTGGGTCGCATGTTCGTGACATTGGCGAGCCGATTTGAGAGGCCGAAGAACGCCGCGATTGCCGCGATGTCCCAGACGTCTTCCTCATCGAAGCCGAAGGTCTTCAGCCGGGCAATGTCATCTTCTCCAACCTTGTGGGCCTCAGCTGACACCTTGATGCCGAATTCGATCATCGCCTTCTGGCGATCGGTGATGTCAGCCTTGCGATAGTTGACGGCCACCTGATCCGCGACAAGAGAATTCTTTGCCCGGATACGCAAGATCGCGCCGTGTGCCACGACGCAATACTGGCATTGGTTCAGATTGCTAGTGGCGACGACGATCATCTCACGCTCCGCCTTGGTGAGATTGCCGGTCTTGTCCATGAGAGCGTCATGGTAGGCAAAAAATGCCCGGAACTCGTCCGGCCGGTGGGCGAGAACTAGGAAGACGTTGGGCACGAAGCCGGACTTCTCCTGAACCGCGAGGATGCGCGTACGGATGTCCTCCGGCATCTCCGAGAGGTCGGGTATGGGAAATCGGCTGATGGCGGGCTGTTCCTGCATCGTCAGGCTCCTCTTCAGGCTGGCGGCCTGGCAGCCGACGGCATCAGGTATCCAAGAACGATCGCGACCAGAAGGAGCGCCGGTACGTCGCCAAGGAGATGGCCCCATTCATGCTTTCCATCGTGAAAGACCTGGAACGCCATGATGACGGCATGGACGACACTCGACCAGATCGTGAAGGAGATTAGGCTCGTATGTGCTGCAGGATTGCGCGATGCCAGGATCAGGAAAATCCCGAGTGTCGCGTAGATCCCGCAGATCATTTGGAAGTAATAGGCTCCGTGACCGCCGTGCCACATCCATCCTGAGGGCCAGACCTGCGCCAAGGGATAGACAAGGCAGAACACGGCACCGATTGCGATCATTGAAATCTTGAGCAAGCCTTCATTTCTTATGGTCGACATATAGCGCCTTCGTATCTGGTGTAGTCAGTGATGAAAGAAATTCTCAATGAGGCCTGAACGCCCTAGCTCCGCACCGGAGCAAGGTAGGCGCTCCGGCCTTCCCCTGATCCGATATCGGGCCCTCAAACTAGAGCCTGGAGCCCCGGTTGTCGGCTAGGTTCCACACCACCCGGAAAGGAAGTGCTTTAAGAGGTGAAGAAGGGCGAGTTCATACCTCGGCTCGCCTCGGCCACTACGTCGCCGTCAAACAGCTTCACCGTCAGGCTGGCGTTCGCCCTCTTGGCGAAGCCCGCGAGCATCCCTTCTGCGTAGCCGCGGGCATTTGCGACGGAGTCGAATTCGTAGAAGCCGCCGACCGTGTGGGTATTGATACCGCTGAGCCAGGTCTTGCTGCGAAGGCCTGGGACGGTGTGCATCATGGGGTTAGCCTCTTTCCAGACGCCTTCGCCGAACGGCGCGGAAACCTGAAACTCGGCATAGAGAAACACGCGAGAAGGTTGCGACATGCTGAGATCCTCACAACAATTTCTTGATGCGAGGGAATCTAGGACTTAGATTACCAAATGATAAGTACGCACTTTTTGGTAACAATTGAAAATGTTCATCCCGGCCGACCCCTACAACATGAACTGCCCCTCCCGCGAGATGCTCGACCTGATCGGCGGCAAGTGGGCAATCCTGATCCTGTGCTGCCTACAGCAGGGTCCGGTCCGCACGGGCGCGCTATCCCGCGCGATCGGAGGCATCTCGCAAAAGATGCTCACGCAAACCCTGCGAGACCTTGAGCGCGATGGCATAGTCGAGCGCATCAGCTACCCGGAAGTGCCGCCGCGGGTTGAATACCGACTTACGGCTCTCGGTCAGTCGCTCAGCGACGTGGCACGAATCATGGAGCAGTGGGTCGTGGCCAACTATCCGGCCATTCTTGAACAGCGGCGCAGAGGAGCGTCAGGCAACGATAGCACCCAGACGGCAAAATAGGACAGACCCACTCCAGTCACATGCAAGCCCGGGCGGCTCACCCACCGCGCTTCACGCGACGCACTGGCTGACGCAGCTCGCGGTGATGACGGCCAGGCTCTCGCGCTTCACCAGCACCGGCGGGGTATAGATCTTCTTTGCAGACAGCTTCTGCGTCACTTCTCCATGTACTACCCCCGCGGCCGATGCCGCCTGCCGCCCTCGTATTTCTTGATCGGCGCACGAGTGGCTCACACGCCATCGCCCCGAAAGACCTGCGCAGCCCCGAGGCGCGAAATGTTCTGGATCAGGATCGCCAGAACACCATGAAGTTCAGCCGCCTTCATGAGCGCGGGGACTTCCCGCCTCTCGAGAAGATCGCTAGACGGCGCCTGCTTGCTTGTTGGATGGCTGAGGTACCGCAGCCACTTCTCCGAGGTCCGGCTCATGTGCATGCTATGCGCCCGCGATTTCGGAGAGACGCTACCGCGTGTCCATGACAAGGGGTGAATTGCGTCATGCGCCCACTCTTTTGTTATAGTCTTGCCGGGCGCGCCCTATGATCGGTTTCGACAATACGCCCCGAGGGAATGCGATGCGCCGCATTGTTGATAGCATGGGCGGGCGACGAACGGGGCGCGCAGCCGAGCAAAAACAGAACCTGGAGATAATCATGCCTGGCACTCGCGGCGTGACATACGCAAAGTTGCTGATTTTGGTCACGACCCTCGCATGCTTGATGCCATCGGGCATCGCGGTACTCGCTCAAACGATGCACAATCACGCAACCCCTGCGCCGGCGCTGACCCAGCCAGGTCAAGCGGCTTTCGCGGCCATACAGGAGGTTGTCGAGGCCCTGGAGCGTGACCCGAACACAGACTGGGCGAAAGTCAACATCGAGGCCCTGCGCCAGCATCTCATCGATATGGACAACGTGACCATGCGCAGCGAAGTGAAAAGCGAGGCGATCAAGGGCGGCATGCTTTTCAAGGTGATCGGCACCGGGCCCATCAAGGACTCAATCCATAGAATGGTGCTGGCTCACGCGCGGGCCATGGACGGCGTGGGCAACTGGAAGTTCAAGGCCGCCACGTTCGAGGATGGGGCTTCCCTCGCCGTCCTGCCCCCCGCTGAAGACCTACCGAAGCTGAAGGCGCTCGGGTTCATTGGCGTGATGACGAGGGGACTGCATCATCAGGAACACCATCTAGCGTTGGCGCGGGGAGGACACCCGCATCGGTGACAGCAGACGGCCTGCAGGGGCCCCTCTATGGGCCAAGCGAAAGGTCCGATCGTCACTCAGGCGAGTGCGATGAGCGCTTGCCTGGCAATCGCCTCGCCATGCTCCTGAACGAAATGGCCAGCCTCGGCAATCCGCATGGGTGGCGGACATCCACGGATGCCGAGCCGCAACCGCTCCATCACGGGAGGTGTAAACACCGGGTCCTTTTCGCCGATCGCCATCATGGCAGGGCCACCCCACTGCGATGACCAGTAAGCCGCCGCCTGTCGCGAGACGTCCGCGCCATCTGCGCCGGCATGATCTGGAACCATCTCCGGGAACGCGCGCGTTGCGGCGCGATGGGCAGCCGAAGGAAAGGGCGCATCGTAGGCCGCACACTCCGCCTCGCTCATATGCGGGTTGCCCCGCGAAAAGAGGCGCGCGACGGAAAATTCCGGCCTGGCACGGCACATCTCGCGCCACTGCAGGAAACCCTCGGGAAGCTCCTGCTCGCCAGTTGCAAGGATGGTATTCATAACGAGAAGCGCACGGAACCGATCCGGTGCGGCCATCGGCAGCGTCAACCCGATCAATCCGCCCCAGTCCTGAACCACTAGATTGATGCAGCGCAGATCCAGGCTCTCGAGCAGATCCAGCAGCACGCGTCGATGCCATGTGAACGTATGCTGGCGCTCATCGACAGGCTTGTCACTCCGGCCGAACCCCGGCATGTCCGGCGCGACCACACGATGGCCGGCAGAGAGAAGAATCGGAATCATGCGACGATAAAGGTAGCTCCACGCTGGATTTCCATGGAGACAAAGCCACGTCACGGGCGCGTCTCTCGGCCCTTCATCCACTAGATGCATGCGAAGGCCGCAAAGGCTCGGCAGACTGTCGACGTATCGCGGCGCCCAGCCAAATCCAGCCAGATCTGCAAACCGGGAGTCTGGCGTTCGAACAAAAGGGATTTCGCTACTCATACCTACCTCTCGTCGATTGATGCTGCATCATCGCGTGTTCGCCGCAGGTCAACGCCAAGAGCGCAGCGGCTTGCCGCCCGCCGCATCCACGCGTACCTTTCTCAAAAAACATCTTAAGGGAGGAAGTGCATGACGGTCACCGCCGTTGCCGCGCGAATTGTATTTGCCGTACTTGCCGCGCTGACTTTGCTACCGGCTGTAGCAACCGCACAAGGAGGCCGCGCCCTCACGATCGTGGTCCCTTACTCGGCCGGCGGCGGAACGGATACGGTCGCCCGCCTCATAGGCGATCACATGAGCCGCACACTGGACCGCACGATAATCATTGAGAACGTGGTCGGCGCCGGCGGCACCATCGCCAACGAGCGCGTGGCCCGCTCGCAGCCCGATGGCAGCACCTTGCTCATCAACCACGTGGCTCTGCTGGCAGCACCCAGCCTCTACAAGTCCCTCCGCTACGACACCAGGACGGCATTCGAGACGGTAGGCCTCGTGAACAACGCGCCGCTTCTGCTGATCGGCCGCAAGTCCATTCCCGGCACCACCTCGGCCGACCACCTCGCGTGGATCAAGGCGCAGGGCAGCAACGTCAATTTCGCGCACGGCGGCGTCGGCACCAACACGCATCTGTGCGCCGTCATGATGGGCGATGTGATGGGCTTCAAGCCTACCTTCGTGGCCTATCGCGGATCTGCACCGGCCATCACCGATCTCGTCGCCGGTCAGGTCGACCTGCTGTGGGACCAGGTGACGAGCGGATTGCCACAGGTGCAGGCCGGCCTCCTCAATGGCATCGCCATCACGTCATCCAAGCGCCTCGAGGAACTGCCGCAGGTGCCGACGACAGCCGAACTAGGCTTGCCCGAACTCAGCTACACCATGTGGCACGGGCTCTATGCCGCCAAGGGCACGCCGCCTGAAACCATTGCCGCGCTGAACGGCGCCTTGCGCAAAGCCGTGACGGACAGCGCCATCGTCGCCAAGTTGAAGCAACTCGGTACGGCGCCTTTCCCCCAGTCGCAGCTTTCACCCGAGGCTCACGCCAATCTTTTCGAAGCCGACCTCGCTCGCGTGGCCAAGCTCGTCAAAACCTCCGGTGTCGCGATGAGTGAGCCGAAGTAGCCAAACCAACGCAGCCTCACCCGGCAGCGACGGCCGCAGACCAGGGTGAAGCGGCATCACTAATGCCCTGCGCACCATCCTCGTCGACCCTAATCATGTTGGGGCAGGCGAAGTTGATCGGCATCACGCCATGCTCGACGACACTCACCGCTCCGTCCGCTTCCATGGCTGCAATAGTACCGGCCGGAAGCCTCTGATCTGCGCTTGTAAGCTCGGGCCCCGAAACGTCGATACGCGGCACGTGTGCAGCAACCTCCAGATCCATTTCCGCATCGAGCGTCCAGGCGAGCATCTGGTAGACGCTTGCAAGGATGCGCCTGCCACCGGAAGCACCGGCTGCGAAACGCGGCCAGTTTCCGTCGTTCGGGATCACGACGACAGGACACATGTTGCACAGGGGGCGCGCCCCCGGCGTGATGGCGTTTGCCGTTCCGGGCCGCGGGTCGAACCACATCATGCCGTTGTTCATCAGGACACCCGTGTCGCGCAGCACTACGCGGCTTCCCATCGACGACAGCAGTGTCGTGGTCATCGAAACGAGATTGCCTTCGCCATCGACGACGGTGATATGCGTCGTGCAGGTGTCGGAAGGCTCCTTGGCACCGGCCGACGCGCCGAGCCCCTCTAGCCGATCGGCATAAGCCTGGCGCATCACACGCGAAAGCCGGGCGAACCATGCCGCATCCCCGCCCTCGCGCCCGGGCTTGGATTTGTCCATTCCCGCCACCACCGCCGCCAGTGTCGGCCCGGCCGTGAGGCCGCCCGCAGTGAACACCTGGAAGCGTCCGCGCCAGTCGATGGAAGGAGCCGCAGATACAGATGCTTCGCAACCCGCAAGGTCTTCCGCATCGACCACACCGCCAAGCCGCGCAATGTCTTCCGCCAACGCGTGCGCAACACCACCGCGGTAGAAGTCGGCGGCGCCCTTTCGCGCAAGCTCCTCCAGCGTCGAGGCGAGATTGCCAAGCCGCATGAAGTTGGGGCTGCCTTGATAGGGCGGCACCGGCGGCAGGCCTTGAGGCAGGTAGATGCGCGCGCTTTCATCGTAGAGGCGCAAAACCGACGCCGAGCTTGCAACCTTCAATGTCGTGAACCAGTCCTGCGGCAGTCCGCGGCGGGCGAGCGCGATGGCAGGCTGCAACAATTCGCCGAACGGCAAGGCCGTGCCGAAAACCTCTTTCAGCTTTGCATACCCAGCCACGGCGGATGGAATGCAGAACGACAATGGACCGTGGATGTTGCGATCGTCCTTCACCTCGGGCCAGGTGAAGAGATCCTGCTTCATCCGCCCCGTAAGAGGATAGTCACACGGATCGGCACGCCTCGGCGCCACCGGCCCGAAGTCCACCACTTGCGCTTGTCGCTCCCCGGCCTTGAGCACGACCGCGAAGCCAATACCTCCGAGACCGCTGTTCCAGGGCTCACATGCCGAAAGCGCAAAGGCCGTGGCCACGGCTGCATCTGCCGCGTTGCCACCTGCGGATAGAACCGAAGCGCCTGCTTCGGCAGCCTCCCGGTTCTGGCTGACGACAATTCCCTTGCGCCCCTTCGCCGAAGGTTTTGCGATGATCCAGTTCTGGCTGCGATAGCGGCTTGCATCTGCAGGGGTGAAGCTGACGGCCATGTGCGTCCTCTCTCGGGCTCTCCGGCATCTCGGTTCCGGATGCTACCTCGCCGCTGCCCCGCCGCCCAGATACGTCGCCGCAACCCGCGCGTCGTGCATCAAGTCCTTCGCGGCACCTTCAAGCGTGATGCTTCCCGTCTCCAGCACATAGCCGCGATCGGCGGTTTCGAGTGCGGCACGCGCATTCTGCTCTACCAGCAGCACCGAAACCCCGGTTTCCCGCAGCGAGGAAATGATGCGAAAGATTTCCCGCACGATGAGCGGTGCCAGTCCCAGGCTCGGCTCGTCCAACAGCAAAATGCGCGGGCCGGCCATCAGGGCGCGCCCCAAGGCGAGCATCTGCCGCTCGCCCCCCGAAAGCGTCATGGCCTTTTGCCCTGACCTTTCTGCCAGTCGCGGAAAGCGGGTGTAGACACGCGCGAGCGCGTCCGCCTGCCCGCTCTTGTCGGCGCGATGGATGTACCCTCCAAGCAGCAGGTTGTCCGCCACGGTCATCTCGCCGAAGAGTTCGCGTTGCTCCGGCACGATGGATATGCCACGCGCGACCCGCGTCTCGACTTCTTCGCGGCTGATGTCCTGGCCCTCGTGCATTACTTTGCCTTGCGAGGGAAGCAGCCCCATGATCGCACCGAGTAGGGTCGTCTTGCCCGCCCCGTTCGGACCGATGATGGTGACGATCTCTCCTGCTTTGAGCGTCAGCGACACCCCTCGGATCGCCTCCACCTTGCCGTAGCTGACGGAGAGCTGGTCGATAGCCAGGAGGGTGCTCATGCCACGCCCCCGAGATAGGCTTCCTGCACCCGCGGGCTGGCCCGCACTTCCTCGGGCGTACCCTCCATGAGCTTCGACCCGAACTCCATCACCACGATGCGGTCGACGAGCCCCATCACGAAGTCCATGTCGTGCTCGACGAGCAGGATGCTCATTCCCTCCTGGCGCAGCTGCCGCAGCATCGCAGCGAGCGCGTCTTTCTCCGGCTTGCGCAGGCCCGCTGCCGGCTCATCCAGCACGATGAGCGCTGGATCTGCAGCCAGCGTCCGCGCCACTTCCAGCACCCGCTGGTTGCCGAGCGCTAGGTTGCCGGCAAGCTCACCCGCCTTGTCTGCAAGACCAACCCGCTCGAGTTGCGCCATCGCTTCCGCAACTGCCTGGGCCTCTTCTGCCCTGTCGAGCCGCAATGTGCCGCGCACGAAGCCTGCATTGGTGCGCAAGTAGGTTCCCAAAAGCACGTTTTCGAGGACGGTCATCGATGGCCGCAGCTTGACGTGCTGGAACGTGCGGCCGAGGCCGGCGGCCGCAATCCTGCGCGGTGGCTCTCCCGTGACCGGGCGCCCAAGGAAAGTGACGGCACCACCGTCACAGCCGAGCACTCCCGTGATGAGATTGAACAGCGTGCTCTTGCCGGCGCCATTGGGACCGATCAACCCCAGGATCTCCCCCGCCTTCATCGAGAAGCTGACCTCGTTCACGGCGACGAGCCCCCCGAACCGCTTTGTCACCTGCGCAACATCCAGCAACGCCGTGCCTGCCGCCGGTTGTACGCGCCGCGGCAGGCGAGACGTTCCACGCTTCACCTCCAGGGCAGGCGAGGGCAAGAACCGCCGCGCGATGGAAACCACGCCACCGCGTGCAAACTGCAGCAGGAATATCAGCAAGAGGCTGAAGGCCACGATCTCCAGCTGGCTTGCGCTCTTGGAAAGGTACGGCAGGACGTCCTGAATGGCGTTCTTGAGCAGCGTGACGAGAGTTGCGCCGATGACAGCGCCGTAAACGGACATCGCCCCGCCCGTCATGGCCATCAGCAGATACTCGATACTGGGCCTGACCTCGAACGGGGACGGACTGATGAAGCGGTTCATGTGCGCATAGAGCCAACCGCCCACCCCCGCCAGCAGCGCCGCGATCACGAAGATGATCAAGCGCTGCCTGAACATGTTTACGCCGAGGCTGCCCATCATGGTCTGTCCGCCGCGAAGACTGCGCACCGCCCGCCCTTCGCGCGAATCCAGCAGGTTGGTGACGAGCCACATCGCCACGCCCAGGATGATCCAGATCAGAAAATAGATGGCCTCGTTGGCAGCCAGGCTCATGTCGCCGATGCTGATGGGCGGAATGTTGGCGAGCCCGTCATGCTGGCCGAGGCCGGGGATGTTCGCAAACAGCGAATAGATCGCGATGCCCCATGCGATGGTGGACAAGGGCAGGTAGTGCCCCCCGAGCCGCAGCGTGATGCCGCCAATGATCAACGCCGAGGCGCCCGTCATCACCAGGGCGAACAGCAAGCCGAGCCATGGCGACATGCCACCAGCCGTGGTGAGCCACGCCGAGGCATAGGCGCCGATGCCCATGAACGCGGCCTGGCCGAAGGACGTCAGGCCGCCAATGCCCGTGAGCAGCACAAGGCCCAGCGCCACGATGGCGCCGATCCCGATGTAATTGAGAAGCGTGATCGTGAAGGCATTCGCAATGAACGGCGCGACGAGCACCCCGATGATGCCCGCAATCAGGAATGCGCGCTGCAGTGCCGGCAGCTTCACGCGATCTCCTCCTCTTCTTCCTCGCTCTCGTGCGTACCGCTCAGAAGCGAGCGCCACACGAGTATGGGAATGAGGGCGGAGAACACGATCGTCTCCTTCAACGTGCTGCTCCAGAACGACGCGAAGGACTCGAGCACTCCGATGAGGATCGCTCCGAGCGCAGAAAGCGGATAGCTGGCAAGCCCTCCGATTATCGCCCCGACGAAGGCTTTGAGGCCGATGAGGAAGCCCGAGTCGTAGTAAAGCGTGGCCATCGGCCCGATCAGAAGCCCCGATATGCCTCCCAGGAGCGATCCGAGCGTATAGGCAATGGCGCTCGTCTGCGACGGCCTGATGCCAACGATACGCGCCCCAGTCTGGTTGATGGCGGAAGCCCGCAAGGCTTTGCCGGATATCGTACGCTCGAAATAGAGATAGAGCAGCCCGCCCAGCGCAGCCGCAGCCGCCACGATGAGGATCGCCTGGGCGCTGATGGTAACACCGAGAATATCGAAGTTGGCATCCGAGAGCGCCTGCGTGCGAAAGCCCTCGGGACCGAATGCCATTAGTGAGAGCCCGCTCAACGCGAAGTGCACCGCCACCGCCACGATCAGCAAGACGAGCACGGAGGCATTCGCAAGCGGACGGAACACGATGCGCTCGATGAGCGGCGCGAGCGGCGTTACCAACGCGAGGGTCAGCGCCATCTGCACGATTATCGGCATTTTCATTCCGGCTGTCGCCACCACCACGCCGACAGGCAACAACGGAAGCACGCCATAAAGGGCGACGCCTCTTGGTATTTGCGCGTAGGCGCCCTTGCGGAACAGCGTCAAGATCTCCACTGCCGTGGCGCCAGCGGCCAATACCGCGACCATCCACACTGCGCCGGGAAGGCGGCCGATCTGCATCATTGCGAGTGAAAGCGCGGCGATGGCAGCAAGATCGCCGAAGGGCACGAAGATGACGCGCGTAACGGAGAAGATCAGCACGGTCCCGAGTGCGATGAGCGCGTAAATTGCGCCTGTTGCAACGCCGTCGATACCCAGGAGCAACGCAATATCAAGATCCATCAGCCTCGTCCGCCCGCTCCCCCGTCTACGGCAGCCTTGCCCCGAAAGCACAGCCGCCAACGACACAGATCGACATTGACCGGAGATATTTTGTAGTTAAAATATCTAGCGCTGGCAATGGCGAAGTTTTCGCGAAACGCGCTGCTTGTTCGTGATGCAAAACGCCTCGCTGGCAGGCATCGGTGTCGTCCCGGATGGACGCCACGACCTAGGTGGACGAGGAGCCTGTCGCATGCCCTCCGCTGTCGGAAATCGCGTCGTTCTTACCCGCGGCTCGGTAGGTGGCGTTGCCATTGCCCTTCGCACAGCTACCTTGCGCTCCTTCTTCTCTCACCCGCCCTCGCTTGACTTTCTAGATTCGCCGCATGGCCGCTCGCCACGATGGCGCTGAACCTATCCTGCTGCCCACAACATTGGAGAAACGCGTGATGCGAATGAAACTCGTGAAGCAAGTCCTCCTCGCAGGCGCCCTCAGCCTGTCGGCCATGGGCGCAGCAGACGCGGAGATCGTCGTCGGAGTTGTGCAGTCCCAGACAGGTCCCGTTTCGTCCATCGGCCTGCCGTACGTCCGCGGCGTCGCTGCCGGCCAGGCCTACGTCGGTGAAGTCGCCGGGGAGAAGTTCAAGGTCATCGTGCTGGACGACGGCTCGGACCCGTCCACCGCTGCCAAGAACGCGCGCAAGCTTATTGAAGAAGATAAGGTCGACGTGATCATCGGCACGGCGGGCGCCCCGGCGACCGTCGCACTGATATCGATTGCCAGCGAGCTGAAGACACCTGTCATTTCGCCCACGCCGGTGCCCAGCGTGCCGATGGTCGATGGAAAGCCCTGGGCCGTTAGCACGCCGCAACATCCGCGCGATATGTTCGGCATCATTATCGACGAGGCTAAGGCCCAAGGCGTCAAGACGATCGGCTTCATCGGCTTCAGCGATGCCTGGGGTGATCTGGTCTACAACAACGCGAAACGCGCGGCCGATCCTTACGGCATCGAGATCGTGACGAACGAGCGCTATGCCCGCAACGACACCAGCGTGCGCGCCCAGGTTCTCAAAGTTACCGCGGCCAAGCCCGATGCATTCTTGAACGGCGGCTCCGGCACCGGCGGCGCCCTGCCGCTGCAAGGCCTCGCCGAACGCGGCTACAAGGGCAAGCTTTACGGTGGTCCGTCGCTCATCAACCCCGACTTCGTCCGTCTCGTCGGCGCAGC
>JBDHTJ010000161.1:0-11541 GCA_039808585.1 Hyphomicrobiaceae bacterium
TGGCAGCCCTGGGCCATCTGCAGAAGATTGCGTGTTCGTTCATAGGTGGCATGAACCTGACGCGGGCTCCGGATTCTATCGCGACGATTTCTCGGCAACTGGTAGTTTGACAACCGCCTGCAGGCCCTTGGCAGCGCTTGCCGAGAGCATTAGCTCTCCGCCGTTCAATTCGACTAGGTCTTTGACGATCGAGAGGCCGACGCCGGTGCCCGGCACTGCCCTGTCCAGCCTTGCGCCGCGGATTAGGACGTCATCGATACGATCGACAGGGATACCCGGCCCGTCATCGTCAACAACCATGACGAGGTATCCCGCCTCCTGGTATGCGGTGACATTCACTTGGCTCCTTGCCCATTTTCTCGCGTTGTCGAGCAGGTTGCCGAGGATGTCCTCGATGTCACGTCGATCCACGCGAATTGGCGGTAGCTGGTGCGGCACTGAAACCGACCAAGCAATCGGAGCACCGCCGGAAAGTCTCTTCATGACCGCAACGAGCCGATCCAGAACGGATGCGATCTCGGTTCGAGTGCCAAGGCCCGTGCGCGGGCCGATGGCCCGTGCCGCAGCAATGGCCCTTGCCACTTGCACATTCATGGCATCGACTTCATTTTCGATGGTGACCGCGGCTGCGATTTCGCCCTTGTCATGCAGCGCGCGGGCCTCCGCGTCCAGCACCGCGAGTGGCGTCTTTAGTCCATGACCGAGCTTGGCGGCGTTCTTTCTTGCCCGCTCGGCCTCGGCTGCTTGTGTCTCGATCAGGTGATTGAGATCGTGAACGAGTCCGACGACCTCGACTGGGTAAGCGCCCTCGACCCGCTGCGCCGCTCCCTTGCGCATCGATTCGAGCTTTGCCCGCAGCTCTCGCAGTGGAGCGAGCCCCGCCCCAACCTGCAGCCAGGATGCGGCGGCCAGTAACGTACCCAGGATCAGCAGAGAGATAGCGACCACGCCGGCGAAGTCCCGTCTTGCACGGTCGACCACGCTGCTCTCTCCGGCGACAGCTATCCTGAGAGTTGCTTCGACGGGCGGCGGAAGCTCGATCGATCTCTCGGTGACGACCAGCTCGCTACGCGCGGGACCGACAACTGCGTACGAGCGGGGGACACCAATCGCGGGTGGCTCCTTCCGCAGCATGAGTGTCTCATCCCAAAGGGAACGCGAACGTAGGATCGCTTGACCGTCACGCTCCACCTGCCAGTAGTGACCGGAGAACGGGCGACGGAACTCAGGCTCCGACAGCTCCTGCTTCAGCCTGAAGGCGCCAGCAGAGTCGACTTCTAGCATTGCGACGAGCTGAAGCAGGTGGTCTTCGAGCTCCTTTACGTATCGCTGTCGGACATGGGCATCGAAGATCTCGACGAGCACGAACCCTGCCAGGGACAGCGCGAGCCCGATGCCAATGACGGCGCCGATGAGCAGGCGAAGACGCAGTGATCTCATCACGGTCGCTCCACGAGCGTACCAACATAGTATCCGTAACCCCGGCGCGTCTTGACCGCCTCGGCACCGAGCTTGGCTCTGAGCCTCTTGACGAGCACCTCTACGGCGTTGCTGTCACGCTCGAAATCCTGGGCATACACGTGCTCGGTCAGCTCGATCTGCGACACGGCTCTGCCGGCATGGTGCATGAGGTAGTTGAGAAGGCGGTACTCGAGCGGCGACAACGCGATGGGTATGCTCCCCTTGGATACGCGGGAATGCCGGGTATCGAGGTCAATATCCTCGACCGTCAGAACCGAGCTGGCGTGGCTGGTCTGGCGGCGGAGCAAGGCACGCACGCGCGCGAGCAGCTCTGCCATATGGAACGGCTTGGTCAGGTAGTCGTCAGCGCCGGCGTCGATTGCCTCGACTTTCTCTGACCAGCTGTCCCGTGCCGTGAGGACGAGCACCGGCATGGTGCGCTGGTTGGCGCGCCAGCGCTTCAAGACTTGCAGCCCGTCGAGCTTCGGCAATCCCAGGTCGAGGACGACGAGATCATAGTTCTCGGTGTCGCCTTGGAACCAGGCCGCCTCACCGTCCACGACGTGCTCGGCGACAAGACCAGAGCCTTCCAGCGCCCGGCTGAGGTCGGCGGCAACCTTCCCCTCGTCCTCAACAACGAGAATGCGCATCGTGCCTGCCTATCACTTCTTGCGCACAATCTGCCCGGACCGTGCATCGATCTTGAATTCCCGGTAGCGCCCATCCGGTGGCAGCACCTTGATCTCGTACAAATAGCCACCACCGCGCTCGCCCTCGAGTTCCACCTCGATGATGCGTCCAACGAGCTGACCTTCGTTGATTTTCATGATTTTCTCGAGCGGCAATATCTCTCCCCGCTCGACAAGGGCCCGAACCCGGGCCGGGTCAATCGAGTCGGCGAACGCTGGCGATATCAGCAGGAGCCCAGCAATCACGACCATGGCTCCAGTGGTGCGCGTCATCAGGTTGACCATCAATGCTCCTTTGCGCGGCAATGTAGCTCTATCCAAGCTGACAAATCGATGACGTCCGGCTTCAGCTCGATCTCAGCCTGCCCTCCATATGGTCGGCCTCGTTACTGCAACGCAACTGAGGAGATCGACCAATGAAGTCGCTGACAATGGCAATGACCGCCCTCCTGATCGGATTGGCTGGACCGGCACTCGCCTCTGATGACGATCGCCGTGGGCATCGTGAGCGGGATCGGGATGGTTACCACGAGAGTGACCGCGACGACCGCACAGCGGCAACCTCTCGAGCCGGCTGGCTTTCCGAGGCCGAGATCACCAACAAGCTCGCCGAAGGCGGCCTGCAGGTCGGCCGCATCAAGGCGGAGCGCGGTCGCTACGAGGTGTATGCAACGGATGCATCCGGCGCACGCGTAAAGGTCTATGTCAATCCCACCACCGGCGAGGTCATTCGCCGCGAGCGGGAGGGCCGCAGTTGATGGGCCACGGGGCCGATAGCGCGACTGAAGCCGGCCGCATCTCGCGGCCGGCCGAGGTCACCGTGTGGGATTCAGTCGTGCGGATCACCCACTGGTCAGTTGCGACGTTGTTCGCGATAACCTGGATCAGCGAGGACTGGCAGTTCATCCATCAGCCTGCCGGGTACATGATTCTTACCCTGGTCGGCCTGCGCGTGGTGTGGGGGTTCATGGGGACCAGGCACGCCCGATTCTCGGACTTCATCTATCGACCCATCGCCATCCTCAAACACGTAAGATCGATGCTGAGCGCAAACCCATCTCGCTCGCTCGGCCACAATCCACTGGGTGGCCTCATGGTGGTGGCGATGCTGGCTACAGGTGCGAGCGGCTGGCTCATGACCACGAACACCATGCGAGGCATTGCATGGATCGAGGGGCTTCACGAAGCACTTGCGTCTATCACGCTCGTGCTCGTCGGACTGCACGTGCTCGGAGTCGCCGTCATGAGTGTTCTGGGCAGAGAAAACTTGGTCTGGGCCATGATCACGGGACGCAAGAGAGCTGAGAGGCGTCGAGTGACAAAGGAGGGAGCACGTGCACGGTGCTACGAAGGCTAGTTACTTCCCGCACAAAAAAAGGGCCTCCCAACCGCCGTCAGCTTCCCAAGGCTTGCCCTCGTCGACCAGGCGGCGACGCCACCCACAAAATGATTACAGACCATGGAGCGTGCGGGCAAGTGCTCGGTGGGACGGTACGGGCTCTGCAGCTGTGCCACGCTTGCGATCGTTTGCGGGTCATAGCGCGGATCTGTACTGGTTGCCAATTTGCCGTCCGAGGAACTCCGCGACGGCCCAGGTGAGCAAAACCGCAGCTGTGATCACGGCGAAACTCGTAGCGCTGAGCGGAACCAGACCCAGCAATGCGCGCATTGGCGGCAGCACGACCGTTGATGCCTGCAGTACCATGCCCAATCCCGCAGCCACGTGGATCCAGACGTTGGGCAAAGGCACCACGCCGATCCGCCTCGCAGGATAGACAAAGACCAGCTGCATCATGGATTCGTAGAGGAAGACTGATGTCCGCGTCTCGTCAGGCGAGTAGCCGAGTTGCGGCATGACTGCCAGGAAAGCGATGCCCCCGATGGCCTTTGCCGTGCCAGAAACAGCGATGAAGCGAAGCGAGGCTGCATCGAGCAGCCTCGAACTCGGCGGTCGTGGCGGTTTGTTCATCACGCCAGGGTTGCGGTCGAAGGCCAGGGCAAGCGCGGGAGGCCCGTCAGCGATGACATTGATCCACAGCAGCTGGGCGGCGGTCAATGGCAACAGGAATGTGCCGCCTATCGGGTCCTTTATTCCGAGCACGAATGCCAAGCCCAGACCGACAACCATGAGCACAATGAGCGCCAGATCCGTGGAAAAGAAGAACCGAATAAACTTCTGTATGTTCTCGTAGATGCTTCGGCCTTCCTCGATGGCAGCAACGATGGTGGCGAAGTTGTCATCCAGCAGCACGATGTCGGAGACTTCCCGAGAGACATCGCTGCCGCGCTGCCCCATGGCAACGCCGACGTCGGAACGTTTCAGCGCGGGCGCGTCGTTGACGCCGTCTCCGGTGACCGCGACGATCTCGCCATTGGCCTGGAGGGCTTCGACAAGGCGGAGTTTGTGCTCGGGGGCCACGCGGGCGAACACGTTGACGTGACGAACCAAGTCGCGCAGTTGCTCGGTCGACGCCTGCTCGACCTCGGACCCGATCACGACGCGCTCGGTCGTAATGCCGATTGTTGCTCCTACCGCTTTGGCTGTGGCCGGGTGATCACCCGTGATCATCACCACACGAATGCCGGCAGCCTTCGCGCGCTGCAAAGCTTCCGGCACTTCCACGCGCGGCGGATCCCACAGCATCACCAATCCCAGAAAGGCAATATCCTCTTCCCCCTCCTCTTCTCGCCAGCCAAGAGCCAGAACGCGATAGCCCTCGCCCGCATGCTTCAGGGCCTTAGCTTCCCAATCGCGCCGATCCTGCACCGCCAACGAACTGCGCTCGATAAGAACTTCGGGCGCGCCCTTGAGATAACTGACCTGCTGGCCCCTCTCTCTCACCGTGACACGCATGAACTTGGTGATGCTGTCGAAGGGTTGGCTGGAAACCCGCGGGCGGCTAGTCGCGACATGGGCAGGATCAGTGCCGCGGCTTGCTGCATAGTCTAGGAGGGCGATTTCGAGCGGGTCGCCCACCCCGGTTGCAATCTCGGCGTCGTTGGCGAGGACCATCGCACGCAGTGCCCGGTCGACATCGGGGGCGTCGATGGCGCGCACCTGCATGCGGTTCTCGGTAAGCGTCCCGGTCTTGTCCGTGGCGATGACGGTGACGGAGCCCAGAGCCTCGACCGCGCTGAGGCGCCGAACGATCGCTTTGTGCTTCGCCAATCGTTCTACGCCCATCGCCAATGTCAACGTCAGAACCGCTGGCAGACCTTCCGGTACGGCCGCCACGGCCAAGGCGACGGAGAATAGGATGACTTGCCCGAGGCGCCCGGGCCCCTCGACTACCAGACCGCCGATGGTCAGAGCGAGGCCGACCATTAGGATGGCGATGGCGACCTGGTTGCCGAACACGCCGAGCCGACGCTCGAGCGGAGTCTTGCCCGCCTCGATCCCGCCGAGCATGGTCGCGAGTTGCCCCATCGTGCTCTGCGGGCCCGTCTTGGTGACCTCGATGTAGCCTTTGCTGCGCACGATCAGCGTGCCGCTCAGCATCTCACTCTGCAGACCCTTGTCGATGGGTAGGGATTCGCCAGTTAGGATCGATTCGTCGGCCATCACGCCCTGGCCTTCGATGAGGCGGCCGTCGGCAGGGACGCGGTCGCCGGCCTCGATTCGGGCGGTATCTCCGGGAACGAGTTCGATGGCCGGAATCTGTGCCAGCACCCCCTCGCGCATAACCCAGACGGACGGCATGGCAAGCGCCTTGAGGCGCCCCAAGGCTTCTTCGGCCTTACTTTCCTGGTAGGCGCCGAGACCTGCGTTGAGAACGAGGATGAGCGCGATGGCTATGGCTTCATAGGGAACCTGATTGGCACCTTCATGCAGCCAGAGAGCAAGATCAAGGGCGAGCGCGAATAGCAGGATGTAGATGAGCGCGCTCTTAAACTGACTGAGCAGCCGCCGCCAAAGCGCAATCGATTTCGCTTCGGGCAGGGCATTCGGTCCGTGCTCGGCCAGAAGCCGCCTCGCTTCCAACCGTGAAAGGCCGTTCAGTTTTGGTGCATTGTTGTTGGCAGCCATAGCAGCCTCACGTGGGAACCACCGATCCAGCCGCCGGAAGTCCGTCAATTCCTTGCGCATCCATGGGGGCTGCCACCGATGATGTAGCATAGCCTACGGTAACATTGATGCGTTCTGTTTCGACTCGACCGGAGACGACACGGGGCGCTCTTTCACCGTGGTGCAGGCGCTCTATGAGGGTGTTGTTGCCGGCTCAGCGGGCACAGTCGTGGAGCACAAGTCTTGGTCTTGCGACTTCTGCAGCGGGTCAGCATCGTGAATTCGCGGCGCTGCCGAGGGCGGCAGCTCGACCCACAGGAACTGCCAGTCGAGCATCGGCTGGCGGCACTTTCCGCTTACCACTCGATTGCGTAAGTTTCGTCGCGAGGGACAATCGGCCGCCATGGGCCATTCGCGTCGATAGGCGATCACGTGGTCAGGTGCTTGCCCTTCGGCCACTGTTGGGTGGAATAGCTGCCGATCGACGAAGGGCTGTGACGGTCGAGGCTGACCCAACCGCTCTTTTGATTTGCGCACCGCGAGGAGCGCAGAAGGAATGTAGGACCTCCTAGTTTCCGCCATGTCATAGTCACGCGTCGAGATGTCATTCCGGCTTGGCCGCGAATGTGATCGAATGGGCTTCGATGACGATTCGACGATCTGCCGCGATTGCAATTCCTTGAACGGTCACGCTACACCCGCCTAGGAACTGGCCCCCGCTCGCGCACTGCGCGCGCAATCTCTCTTGCATCTCCGGCGAGATCCGCGTGAGGTCGACCCTCAATGGCAACCGCGCAGAAGGCTGACTGGCATTTAGGTATGCAGCATCACTCTCCAGCCAGAACCAACCATTAGTCTCGACCCGCAAGCCCGCGAATTCGCCGAGTGCAATGTCACCAAAGGCACGGCGCTGATAATCCGTTCCGGCACGCGCCGCAGACAACCAGCCAAACCCGGTCACCACAACTGCCGCGAGCCCCATCACCAACCGTGACCGATGACAATTCATGATCTGCACTGCTTGATCAAACTACGGGCGAAGGCACATACATCATTGCCACTTCCTCAAGTATGGCCATCGTAAGTCGACTAAGCCGCCTTGGAAAGCTCTGCCATCACCTTGCAGCGCAAGGGGCAATTCGGGCATTCGCATCAGGACGCTGACGGTCGATCGGGAAATCTCCGTTGCTCCACCATCTGATTTCGTAAGATACTCCGTCACCGGACGGGGCCGCTTTGGACGTCCGTTTCGTATAACTATCGCTTGCGCCTTTGGCTCAAATTGGGGTGGCCGATGCATTTCCGGTTCGTCTCGTTCGTCGTGATGATCGCGACAGTCCTCGGGGCCACCCTGGCGCAAGCCGAAACTGTTCTGATCAATGTCAATGGCCAACAGCGCTCCTATGTGCTGGAAGCTCCTTCCGTGCCCGGGCCGCGTCCCACCGTCATCATGCTGCATGGCGCCGGACGCCAAGGCGTTGACATTGCCTGGGACACGGGACTTGGCGTGAGCGCGCCGCGCGCTGGGTTTGTTGCTGTATTTCCGAATGGTCGGGCCGCTCGTTGGAACTTCTTCCCGCCAGGCAAAGAAACGGCAAAAGACCTGGAGTTCTTTCGTCAGAATGGCGGCCTTCCAGACGACGTCAGCTTTATCCGGCAGATTGTTGTCGATCTGATACGGCGCGGTATTTCAGATCCGAAGCGCGTGTACATAAGTGGCCTGTCGCTTGGCGGTGTCATGGCCTTGCGGATGGTTTGCCTAGACACAGGTACATATGCAGCAGCAGGACTGCTGATTGCCGCTATGTCGGAAGTAGCCGGTGCTGAGTGCCGACCGAATAAGCCAATTCCGTTGCTATCTATTAATGGCTCCGCCGATACCGCACTCCCCTATGCTGGAGGTTTGAGTCAAAGAGGCGACCCACTTTGGTCCGCAGCGCGACTGAATGATTTCTTCAGAAAGTTGAATGGGTGCGCGGGGGCACCGGAGCAGTTGGTGTTCCCTGGAGCTCACCCGTACAAGATTGAAATCGAACATTCGAAGAGGTGCACTGGGGGCATTGTAGTGCACTACCGCGTTATTGGCGGTGGCCACGATGTGCCCCCCTCTATGAACGCAGGGCAGCTCTTGCTGAATTACTTCCAGAGCACGTCGCGATAGCGTGCTGGCGGTCCGTCCGTGATCTCTAAGATTGACGTCACACCAACCGCAGCTGCGTGTCGGCGCCCGCGCAGCCGGTTCTACAAGCCGCCCATATTAATCGGTCCGCCATGACAGTCGTTACGCCCGCAAATGGCCCATTGCCCCCGTGGCACGCTTTGACGCTCGTTGGCGGACACGCCTATTGCTCGACCGAGGCCTTCAAGCTCGCCAACCCTTTCGCGAACTCGCCGCCAACCATCTTGTCCAAATTGAAAAGGGTTCCTATGAGCTTGTGCGAGAAGGGGCGGCGGCCGGTCATCGCCCAAGTCACAGCTGTCGATGCACCGCGCTTGGTCAAGGTAAACTCGGCAATGTTATGGGCGACGAACGGATCCCAAGCAGCATGTTGAACGGCAGCGGCGTTGCAATCTTATAAGTGGGCGTTGCGTTTTTGGAGAGAGCTCGCGCATAACCTGCAGGGTCATACAGCCACCTTTCGCTGCGATCTGCATGGTGAATGTCAATCTTGAGGTGTAGATGGAGCGCTTCGCCTGCGCTTGGCGTGCGGGTAGACCAGTGCTGTGCAAAACTTGCTAGTTCCGCACTGGACGCAATTTCTCTAATGGGCCTGAAATCTGCATCGCGAACGATAACGCGAGTGATGTTTCGGGCCGCTGAGAAAGACGGCAAAGCCATCAAAGTGCCGAGGTAAGCGAGCAGACTTCGTCGCTGCATTCTGAGAACCGACGCGATGAAAGGCTAGGATGTGCAAGGTAGACGCTAATGGAGAAACACTCCAGCAGAAGTTGGACCGCTGAATCTAGATCGCCGCCCTTCTTGCATCGCACAACCGGCCAGACATCTCGGTTAAGAGTGTGCTTTGCAGCTGCGTGCCGAGCACGTTCGGTGTACCCCACCGAGCTGCCAGTTGACCGGCGATACTTTTTGCTCCAACCCCCAAGCGCATAGGTTTCATCGTCAGGGGCGACTGGAAGCCTTTGGCCAAAAGTTTCTGTCGCGAGGCATCGGGGGGGAGTGTGAGGCGAAAGCGAATTCAGCGCGCACGGCTACTCTTCGGGCCACCAATGAGCTTTACGGCGGCCTGCTCCGCCGCAGAGCTGTAGTTCCTGTCCCCGTGGATGACAGCCAGCGCCATAACCCCTTCGGCAAGGATCCAAATCTGCCGACCGTGCCTTTCGGCCTCAGCAAGACCCGCTGTTTTGAGGACTTCGACGAGATGGCCTTCCAGCAGCTTTTTGTGCACGCTTGCAATTCTTCGTGCAGGATGACCTGGCAGATCCGCAAGCTCCATCGCGAGGCGCGTGAACCCTGACCCGGCGAAGCGCGGCTTCGACGACCATTTGCGCAACTCCTGGAAGAAGTTCTTCACAACAGCGAGTGGATCCCCGCTGAGCTTGCGACCGAAGGTTTGGAACGAGGCAAAGGCCATCATGTGCTGCGCTTCAAGCACGGCTTCGAGAAGGGCATCCTTGCTCTCGAAGTGGCTGTAGAGCGTCCGCTTCGTGACACCAGCCGCCGCAGAGATCTCGTCAACGTTCACACGCGTGTATCCGCGTTCTCGGAAGAGCACGTAAGCCGCATCCATAATCCGCGTTCGAGTTCTTTCCTTTGTCCTAGACACGGAGCGTTCTCCAAAAAAGTATACTGCTTAGTGAGTGTACGTCGGCGAAGACTGCAGCGATAGTAGCGATTGATTGCAAGATCGAAGGAGGCCATCATGACTTCGGAACTCCGCCTCGGACCATCGCAAGTTTCAATTGAGAAGGCACTTGCCGAGCTCGCTGCCTCTTTCGGGAACCGACTCGTCACCTCACAGGCCGTCCGAGCCCAACATGCGAACGTCACCACGTGGTCGCATGAAGGCATCCCTGATGGTGTCGTGTTTCCTCAGTCCGTGGCGGAGGTGCAGAACGCCGTCCGGATTTGTGTCCGTCACGGCGTACCCATGATTCCCTACGGGGCTGGCTCATCGCTCGAAGGCCACCTAAATGCACCGTTCGGCGGTATCTCCTTCGACATGAGGGACATGAACCGCATCATCGCCGTCCATGCTGAGGACGCGGATTGCGTAGTCGAACCCGGCGTGACGCGCAGTCAACTCAATGAGCACCTACGAGACCAAGGATTGTTTTTTCCAATCGATCCCGGCGCGGACGCGCACCTGGGTGGGATGGCTGCAACGCGTGCCTCCGGCACCACTGCAGTGCGTTACGGTACGATGAAGGACGCGGTGCTTGCGATGAAGGTCGTACTGCCGTCGGGAGAACTGCTCACGACATCACGGCGCGCGCGCAAATCCTCGGCTGGCTATGACCTGACCCGTCTCTTCGTTGGTTCGGAGGGCACGCTCGGGGTCATTGTCGAGCTTGCATTGCGGCTCCATCCCATCCCAGAAGCCATTGCTGGTGGATTGTGCAGTTTTCCCTCCATCGAGGCCGCCTGCGGCGCGGCGATCATGGCGATACAGTCAGGTATCCCACTTGCACGGGTCGAGCTTGTCGACGAGAAGCAGATTGCAATCTGCAACGCCTACTCAAAGCTGGCTCTGCCGGAGAAGCCGACGCTCTTCCTGGAATTCCACGGCAGTGAGGCTGCTGTGCGCGAGCAATCTGAGCGATTTGGAGAGATCGTTGCTGAGTTCGAGGGAAGTGCCTTCGAGTGGAGCACCAAGGCAGAAGATAGGACGCGCCTGTGGAAGGCGCGCCATGACATGTTCTGGGCAGACAAAGCATATCGTCCAAACTCCGAGGTCGTGGTCACCGACGTCTGTGTGCCAATCTCGCGACTGGCTGAATGCGTTATCGAAACTCAGAAGGACATCAAGAACAGCCGCCTTATTGCCCCCCTGTTCGGGCATGTCGGGGACGGCAACTTCCACACCGTAGTCTCGGTGATGATGGACGACGCCGACGAGGTTGAACGCGCCAAGGCTTTCGTCAGCCGGCTCGCGGAGCGCGCGCTGGCCATGGAGGGAACCTGCACAGGCGAGCATGGGGTTGGTGACGGCAAGAAGAAATACCTGGGCGACGAGCTTGGCCTGCCGGCCGTTGAACTCCTCGGCGCCATCAAGAAGGCAGTCGATCCGCACAATCTGATGAACCCCGGAAAGGTCGTGTGACGCGTAGGACCGCGTATGACCTTTCAAACACTATGCGTTCTCGCACTCGAACAGCTAGACCGCTATTGCGTCTCGTAGTCGGATCGATGTCCGAAGTGGGTCA
>JBDHTJ010000162.1:0-11510 GCA_039808585.1 Hyphomicrobiaceae bacterium
CAAGCGGACGCAAGCCGATTATCGAGATTGGGCGCAGGCCTGAAAAAGTACGGCCTGCACGCACGCTAATGCGGGACTATCCTGCGCTGCGCAAATGGCGGATGGTGTTTTCGAACCGCGTAACGGCCTCAGAGCGCCCCTGCGAGGGCTGGGACGCCACATCCTCGTCGCGCTTGGCCGCGGGCACCAGATGCTCCGGCATCACGGCCTCGCGAACCTGGGCCTCCTGCAGAGACGGATTGCACAGGGCAATGAAGCGATAGTCGAACTCGCGCAGATATTTGCCTTTGCGCACAGCGATGCGGGTTGGCCGCCGATCGAAGATGTGATCGAGGGAGACCAACGCAAGGTCCGAGCCATCCTCTTCTGTCCAGGCCGCGGTGGTGACGAGCGCGATACCGAGCCCTTGCCTCACGTAGTATTTCGCCAGATCGGCATCGTGCATGGACATGGCGATGTTCGGCGTCAGCCCCGCAAGGTCGAACGCGTCATGAACGCCGGCGAGGCGTGGCGCGCCGCCATGCGCAACCAGGATCGGGTAGCTGGCGATCTCGGAGAGTTCAGGCGCTTCTTTCGACGACAGCGGATGGCCTTTCGGCAGCACGAGGCCGACGCCGCAGGTGCAGAAGGGGAAGGTCACCGTCGACGAATTGTCCTGGGCAAGGCCCTGCACGATGCCGATGTCGGCCTTGCCTTCCTGCAGAGCCGCCTCGACTGCCTTCCCACTGAGCTGGACGATATCGATCCGCACCATCGGGAACTCTTTGCGAAAGGCCTTGAGCGCCTCCGGCAGCGTGTAGCGCGCCTGGGTGTGCGTGGTGGCAATGACCAGCAAGCCTTCCGATGGCTTCGTGAACTGGTCCCCCACACGCTGGATGTTCGCCATGTCGAACATAATGCGCTCGGTGATCGCCAGGATCTCCTTGCCGGGGTCTGTCAGCGCCACGATTTCCTTATCGCGCCGCTGGAACAGCGCCACACCGAGTTCCTGCTCCAACTCGCCGATATGGCGCAAAAGGCCGGAAGGCGCGGTGAAAAGAACCTCTGCCGCGTCCTGCAAATCGAACCCGCGGCGCACAACCTCGCGAAACACTCGCAGCTGTTGCAACTTCATCGGCGTTCCTCTTGCGGCCCGGTACATCGTTCCACGGAATGTAGTGGGCATACGTACATTAAGCTCCAGAAAAATGCACGCCTATTGCGTTAAAAGACTACATGTTGTCGGATCAGTCTCTTCACATTACTTGGATTTCCAGCCCTCTCATAGGTTCAGAACACGACCATTCTTGCCGAGGGCCATGCGATTGGTGTACGCAGAAGTCTAAAAGGCGACCGAATCCTCAGCATCACTGGTTGGCGGCCGGCGATCATCAGTATAACTCGCAATAGTCGCGGAAAATCGCTCTTGCGGTGATCACACAAAGTGACTTTTCAGGCGAAGTTGCTGCCGCCGAACTGGCGAAGACGGGAATTCGTTCAGCCGGCGAGACACGTTAGCAACCATCAGCAACAACAGGGGCAATGGAAGCGTCCAGCACTTTGTTGGCCCGTGCCGAAGCTGCTCTTGCCAGCATCGGCGTCAAACGCGACGCATACGTCGATGGAACGCTGTTCGTTCGTTCGGCGATCGGCGGTGCACGGATTGCCAAGCTCCGCGAAGCCGACGGCACCTCCGCAGACGAGACAATAAGCCGCTCTGTCGAGGCCTCGATCCGCTGGCGTGACACGGCCCCCGCCACCCGCGCAGACCTCGTTCGGCGAATCGCAGACAACCTGCGGCGGCACCGGGAAGACCTCGCCATCCTGCTCAGCATCGAGACCGGCAAGCTCCTGCCCGACAGCCTCGCCGAGGCGGACCGCGCCATCTTGCGATGCGATCACGCGGTAGGCTTGCTCCAGGCGTCATCCGCCACCAACAACATTGCCGGCAGCGGCTACAGGATGCAGGAAGCGTGGCATCCACTCGGGGTCACGGGATGCATCACCTCCTTCAGTGAACCCGTCGCCCAATTTGCAGCGCATGCCTTCGCCACTGTCATGTGCGGCAACAGCGTCATCTGGAAGCCGTCCGAAAAGGCCTCGCTGACCGCTTCGGCGATGTTCGAGATCATCCAGCGAACGGCCGCCGATTTCCCCGCGGCGCAGGGTCTGTTCCGGCTGCTCGTGGGTGGCAGGGACATCGGCAAGCTGCTGTGCGACGATTTCCGGGTGAGCCTCGTCTCCGCCGCCGGCTCCATGAACACGGGCCGCGCCATCGGCCTCAAGCTTTCGCAGCGTTTCGCTCGCTCGGTGTTGTATCTGGGCGGAAACAACGCTGCCATCGTCTGCCCGTCGGCGGATCTCAAGCTCGCACTGCCTCTGATTGTCGAGGCGATCATCTATCGCACCGGCCAGGGCTGCGGAAACGTTCGGCGCCTCTTCGTGCACCGCGACGTCTACGAGACCGTCACGAACATGCTCAAGACCGCGCTGGCGAACGTACCCGTCGGCGATCCGCTGCTTCCCGACAGCGCAATGGGACCGCTGATCGACAGGTCAGCCTTCGAGAACATGCACCGCGCCCTGCAGGAATCGAAGAACGAGCGGGGCCGCGTGACCGGCGGTGAGCGCGTGGCAGCCACCGAGTTCCCTGCCGCTTACTATGTGCGCCCCGCACTCGTTGAAATGCCGGCCCACGCCGGCCCGATGCTACGCGAGACCCTGGCGCCGATCCTCTACGTCATGCAGGTGCGCTCGCTCGCGGAAGCGATCGAACTCAACAACGCCACCGATGCCGGCCTCGGCGCCGCCATCTTCACGCAGGAAATGCGCGAGGCCGATCTCTTCCTCGGTGCCGGTGGCATCGACTGTGGCATGGCGAGCGTCAATCGCTGTCTCGTTCATGACGAGATCGGGCTTCCTTTCGGCGGCGACAAGAGCAGCGGCGGCGGACGTTTGAGCGGCACCGATTGCACGACGCACATGCGCCGTTCCGTCGTGAGCATGAACCTGGGCGGCCAGCCCGAGCTGCGCCCTCACATGCGGTTCGATATGGGCCTTTCGGCAGAGCCCGTCAGGCAGCCAGAAGCCATGCGGCGCGCGCCAGGTAGGTGACGGCGATGGCCATGGTGATGCGCTTGCTCCAGGCGCGGAACCCGTCATCTGTCATGCGCATCAGCACGAAACCGGCAAGCGAGGTCCCTGTTATGGCCAGCGCCACGGCGGCGATATAACCCCACATCGGAATGGACGTGTCGAAGGCGGCTGCGAACGAGCCGAAATAGGCGATGCGATAGGCGTGGCCCGAGACCTGGGTCACGGCCTTCGTCGCCACGATCGTCTTGCGGTCGAGCTGGCTCTTCTGGAAGAAGATGTCGAGCACGTGTCCGGCGGCGCCCGCCAGAAGTTGCAGCACCAGGATGAGTGCGCCGCAGACGTAGGGCGCGCCCGGCCGCGTGATATCCGGCGTCAGACGCTTTGGCAGCAGGTTGGCGGCAAACGGGATCAGGCCCAGGCCGAGGTAGATCGCAGCCTTGCCAGGCAGCAGCGCCACCGATCGCATCACAGCAAAGGCCAGGGTCGATCCCACCAGATAGCGCCACACGATCCCCCAGTTCACGTGTCGCAGCCAGATGATGGCCCTCCACCCGTTGGCCGCCGTCTGGATCGTGCCGAACAGCACCATGGCCGGCGCCACCTCGAGGAAAAGCAGCAGCACGCCGAGCAGGATCAAGCCCCCGGCCATCCCGAAGATGCCGGATATGAAGGATGTGACCAAGATGGTCGCGCCAATGAGCGCGAGAACTGAGGGGCCGAGCATTCGACTTTCGCTGGCACAGAGCTGGAATAGCTCATTGCTTACCGCAAGCAGGGCGCCTCGCCAGCCCTATCCGCCTCATTCACTTGTGCACCGTGGGCAGCATTGCGTACTTATGGCTGCCCCTGTAGCGATGACGCGACAACCTAGATGCTGGCAACGAACGGCTCATGACGGACATCCTTTCGAAAATCATCGCCTACAAGCGGTCCGAGGTGGCGGCGGCCCGAGAAGCCTGCCCGCAAACAGCCATGGAGGCGCGCGCCCGCACCGCCGCCCCCGTCCGCCCGTTCACGGCGGCACTGTCGGCCAAGCTCGCAGCAGGTGGCTTCGCCCTCATCGCCGAGGTGAAGAAGGCAAGCCCCTCCAAGGGCTTGATCCGTCCGGACTTCGATCCTCCGGCACTGGCCGGGGCCTACGAGGCGGGAGGTGCAGCGTGCCTTTCCGTGCTCACCGACGCCCCCTCCTTCCAAGGCGCGCCCGAGTTCCTGACGGCCGCGCGCGGGGCAACCAGCCTTCCCGCCCTGCGCAAGGACTTCATGATCGACCGCTACCAGGTGGCCGAGGCCCGCAGCTGGGGCGCCGATTGCATCCTCGTGATCATGGCAGCCGTCGATGATGCGGTCGCCGCCATGCTGTGCAACGAGGCCCGCGCTTATGGCATGGACACCATTGCCGAGGTCCACGACGAGGCCGAACTGGAACGGGCGCTTGCTCTCGATTGCCGCCTCATTGGCATCAACAACCGCAATCTCAAAACCTTCGAGACCAGGCTCGAGACCACGGAGCGCCTCGCACCGCTGGTGCCGAAAGACCGCATCGTGATCGCCGAGAGCGGCATCGGCTCGCATGCCGATCTCGTGCGCCTCGCACGCTCGGGCGTCCGCACGTGCCTCGTGGGCGAGAGCCTGATGCGCCAGGCGGACGTGAAAGCTGCGACGCAGGCGCTGCTGGGCCTCGGGAGCACGCCATGACGAAGCTGTCCCACCTCAACGCCAAGGGCGAGGCGCATATGGTGGACGTCTCGGAGAAATCCGTGACGAGCCGCACCGCCCGCGCCCGCGGCTTCGTGGCCATGCAGCCCGAAACTCTGGCGCTGGTCACAAAGGGAGAGGCGAAGAAGGGCGATGTTCTCGCCACCGCACGCATCGCCGGCATCATGGCTGCCAAGCGTACGTATGAACTCATCCCGTTGTGCCACCCCCTGGCGATCTCGAAGGCCACGGTGGATTTCGAGATCCAGGATAACCCGGCGGGCCTTCATGTCTGGGCCGAGGTGAAGGTGTCGGGCCAGACCGGCGTTGAAATGGAAGCGCTCACGGCCGTCTCCGTCGCCTGCCTCACCATCTACGACATGCTGAAGGCAGCCGACAAAGGCATGCGCATCGAGGGCGTCCGGCTCGTCGAAAAAACCGGCGGGCGCTCGGGCACGTTCCGCAGCAGCGAATAGGAGCCGCGCATGGCGGCGGGCAAGCCAGCTCCCCTCACGGTCGACGAGGCGCTCGCACGCATCCTCACCGACGTTGCGCCGACGCCCTCTGAAATGCTTCGCGTTGCCGATGCACAAGGCCGCACGCTCGCCGAAGGCCTGAAGGCGCGCCTCACCCAGCCGCCCTTCGATGCCTCCGCCATGGACGGCTATGCGGTCAGGGCCGCAGACGTCGCCCAGGTTCCAGCGGCTCTGCGCGTGATCGGCGAGGCTGCGGCGGGGCATCCCTACAAGAGCACTCTCCCCGCGGGCTGTGCCGTGCGCATTTTCACCGGTGCACCCGTGCCGCACGGGGCGGACGCCATCGTCATCCAGGAGAACACGCGCCGCGAGGGCGACACCGTTGTGGTGACAGAGGGCACGCCCGATCGCGACCACATTCGCCGCCGCGGCAGCGATTTCAGCGCCGGCGCGGAACTCCTGGCGCCGGGCCGCGTCCTGGGGGGCAGGGAGCTTTCACTTGCAGCCGCCATGGGCCACGGCCTCCTGCCCGTGCGCCGCGCGCCGCGCGTCTGTGTTCTGGCCACCGGCGACGAACTCGTGCATCCGGGCGAAGTGCCGGGAGAAGGCCAGATCGTCGCCTCCAACCACCTGGGCGTGGCGGCACTTGCCCGCAGCGCCGGTGCACACGCCGAACTCATCGGCATCGCGCGCGACACGCGCGAAAGCCTCGAGGCGCATATCGCGAAAGCCGATGGCGCCGAGGTGCTCGTCACCATCGGTGGCGCCTCGGTCGGCGATCACGACCTGGTCTCCCCGACGCTGCAGGCACGCGGCATGGCCCTGTCGTTCTGGAACATCGCCATGCGCCCCGGAAAGCCACTGATGTTCGGTAGGCTTGCAACATCACGCGTGCTCGGGCTGCCGGGCAACCCTGTGTCGGCGCTGGTGTGCGCGCGCATCTTCCTCGTGCCGCTGGTGCACGCCCTGCTTGGCCGCCCGCTCGAGCGCGAAGCCACCCAGACCGCCATCACCACCACGCCCCTGCCCGCCAACGGCCCGCGCCAGCACTACATGCGCGCAACGCTCACCCGGGATGCCTCGGGCACTCTATTAGTAACGCCCGTCCCATCGCAGGACAGTTCCCTGCTGGCACCGCTGGCGATCGCCGACGCGCTGCTCGTTCACCCGCCCCGGGCCCCCGCCACCCCCGCCGGCGCCGAAGTCCAGATCCTGCCGCTGGAGATGTAGACGCTAGCCGTGCGCATCAACACCAAAGTGGCTTCGCGAATTTGGCCTACACAAACCTGCCTGACGACCCAACAAACTGCGCTTCAAATGGCTCCTCTTCGCCATGCGTTTTAGGACCCCTAGCATTCACCGCTTGCTTGTCTTCCCGGAGAGCAACGCTACTGACCAGACGAATGGTCCGTCCGCTTGCTGCTCCCATGTAACTCTCCATTTCCACAGCGCGAACAAATACATGATGCGATCTGCAGGTTCGCTCAGTCGAATTGATTTATCAGGAGCATCCGGGTGCATGAGATGCAATGTGATAGAAGACTTGAGTTGACCGAATTGCTCGTCGCTATCTGTTGAATCTTTCAATCCGCTGATCGCGAACTCAGAGAAGCGAACCGGCATGGTCATCCGCGGCGTTCATTTCCGTCACAAGCTGGATAGCTTCAGCGGTTGCTTCTTCGATATCTCGTTCAGACACCTCCGCCGGGAACATCGCATAAGCTGCGTAATAAGGTATGCGATCGCCCATGGGAACTGACGCCCAAACATGGTCATGGCTGAAGTCGCTGATCTCAACTGCAGTCTTGGCGCAGACAAAATCCACGATCTCTTCAATCAGATTAGTCTGAGACCGTGACAGCCTCATCGTGGACGGTTCGACGAGCGCTTGGTAATCTTTTTTCGTGTATCCGTGATAACTCCGATCCGACATTGAAATTCGGCCCTCAGATCGAAGCGACTCGGTCGCCCAAGAGAGATGCCGAGCAATTGGGCCGAACTTCTGTCTCAGGTAATCGGCTCCGGTAAGCGGGCAGCCATGCTCCAGATAGTGAAGCATGTCCGTGAAATACAGCACTTTGTGGAGCTTCGTGTTGCCCAGAGAGTCCGGGTCGTAGCGCTTACAGGCGTAATGCACCGCGTAGTGCAACACGTCCTTGAATCGCTCTCGGTCAAACTGAAATGCCTCTTCCATCACACCTCTCCGTGCGATCAACGAATACCACGAACAAAAAGAGAACGCAAGTTCCTACAACTCTCCCTTGAGGATCGGGCGCGTGCTCTTCGTATTTGATTCCAAGCACGGCAATCCGCTTATCAGTTTCAGCCGCAAAAGTTCAGATCATGCCAACAGCACTTGCAGAACAAGGCGGGAACAGTTAACATGTTCTCGATTTGTACGGTTCGTTCTGCGCGTCCAGCAGCCAAACCCGCGCACGCGAGGGGCCCAAGAAATGCTCACGTCCAAGCAAAAGGAATTGCTGGCTTTCATCCACGCCCGCCTGCAGGAGCAGGGGGTGCCGCCCTCGTTCGACGAGATGAAGGAGGCGCTGAACCTGCAGTCGAAGTCCGGCGTGCACCGGCTCATCATCGCCCTTGAGGAACGCGGCTTCATCCGCCGCCTGCCGCATCGGGCCCGCGCCCTGGAGGTCATCAAGCTTCCCGAGGCCATGGTGGAGCCTGCCCAGCCCAAACGCGGCTTCACGCCCAATGTCATAGAGGGCAGCAAGAAGGCTGCGGCCCCCGCGCCTCTGGCATCGCCACCACCCTCCTTCTCCGACCATCGGGCGGCAACCGTGCCGATGATGGGGCGCATTGCAGCCGGTGTGCCCATCAGCGCCATCCAGGACCACACGCAGGACGTCGCCGTGCCCCCTGAGATGCTCGGAGCGGGGGAGCATTTCGCGCTCGAGGTGAAGGGCGATTCCATGATCGACGCCGGCATCCACGAAGGCGACATCGTCATCATCCGCCGCTGCGACACGGCACAGAACGGCGACATCGTCGTCGCCCTCGTCGAGAAGGAGGAGGCAACCCTCAAGCGGCTGCGGCGCAAGGGCGCCTCCATCGCGCTCGAGGCCGCCAACCCCAACTACGAAACACGCATCTTCGGCCCAGACCAGGTGGACATCCAGGGGAAGCTCGTCGGCCTCGTACGCAAGTATTGAGGCGGAAGGCGCAGTCGTTTTCGCGCAGGTGGCGAAAGCCTGATCGGTTGAGTTGAGTTGGACGCCCTCCCGCGCCCATCGAAAGCGTGAAACAGACGCTCAATCTAAGGTTCCTCGATCGGAACCTCGTCGCGGATGGCGGCCGGCATGCTCATGTCTTGCGCCATGCGGCCCGGCATCGCCGGTGCCGACCACGGCCGCAAGCCGCGCGCCTGCGCAACGGTCTCCATACGGAAAGCGGCGCGCCGCGCGCCCTCGGCCTTGGCGGCGCCGTCGATCCAAACGGCATGCGCGCCTTCCGCCGCCACGCGCCCACGATCGACGACCAGGACCGCATCCGGACACGGACTCACCTGAGCAAAACGCTCGATCACGATATCGGCGCTGGCACAGTCATCGCGCAAAGCCGCATGCGACTTCGCCACGGCGATCGTCCACCCCTTCACGCGCGCCGTGCAGCCCATCTCGTCGCAGCGCCACGCCTCACGCCTGGCTGCTGCCACCGCGCCCCGTCCATCACCGTCGTGCTCGAGCCATCGCGCAAGCTCGAACGTGCTTCCCCGAGAGGCGGAAGCAGACAGCAGCCCATCCTTGCCGCGCACGGCCACCAACTCCGCACCACGGCCGATCAGCACGTCTGGCCGATCCCGCATCGGCGCAAGCCCGATGCCCGCAGCGATGGCAACGAAGCCTAGGTGACGCCATCGCGCCCGCCACAACGTCAGCCACAGCCCGCCCACGACCATCAGCACGAAGGCGGCGGTTGGAATGGCGGCGACGCGGCCAACCGCACCCGGCAGCGAGGCCACCCCCTTCGCGCACCAAACCATGCCGTCGATGCCGAGCCCCATGAGCCACAGCGGACCCGCCTCCAGCCCCAGCGGCATCAGCAGCAGCGCGCCCAACGCCGCGGGCATCACGAGGAAATTGCAGATCGGAATAGCGATCAGATTGGCCAGCACCGCGTAGCTTTGCGTGGTGTGGAAGTGATAGATGCCGAATGGCGCCACGGCGAGGCTCGCGATCAGCGTCGTCAGCACGATGCCGCCGAGAAACAGGAATGCGGCCATCACACCGCGGCCGAGAAGCCCGCTTCTGACACCGCCTTCGGCACGCCGCGCGCGCAACCATTCATAGGCCGACACCAGCGCCACGACCGCGGCAAACGACATCTGGAAGCCCGCATCGAAAAGACTTTCCGGCCAGCAGACGAGGATGGCCAGTGCGGCCAATGCCACGTTGCGCAAGGCGATTGCGGGCCTATCGAGCAGCACGGCGAGGAACATGATGGAAATCATCACGTAGGAGCGCACGGTGGCAAACGCGGAGCCTGAAATGAGCAGGTAGCAGAGCGTCGCCGCCATGGCACCGACAGCGGCCCATTTCCGCGTCTGGTAGCGCAAGACGATTGCCGGGAAGGCCGCCAGCAGCGTGCGCAGGAACAGGAACGTCGCCCCTGCGATGATCGTCATGTGCAGGCCAGAAATCGACAGGATGTGGTAGAGGCCTGAGTCCCGGAAAGCCTGGTTCGTGGCTTCCGATATGCCCCCTCGCTCGCCCGTCACCAGCGCGTTTGCGATGGCACCGGCCTCGCCCGGCAGCGCCTCGGTCACGCGTTTCCCGATT
The DNA here is from genome assembly GCA_039808585.1 of Hyphomicrobiaceae bacterium. Taxonomy (GTDB): domain Bacteria; phylum Pseudomonadota; class Alphaproteobacteria; order Rhizobiales; family Hyphomicrobiaceae; genus AWTP1-13. The sequence goes on from JBDHTJ010000162.1 coordinate 10,040, forward strand.
GCCTGGCGCACACGCTCGATAGCCGCAAAGAAACGCAAGCTGTGCGGGGCTTCCGGTGCATCCGCCACCACCTCGGCCGCGGCGAGCGAAGATCCCACGGCGCCCACGCGCGCAAACCACGCGGCACGCGCAAAATCGAAGTCGCCGGGTAATGCGGGCGTCGGCGGCGGCGAAAGGCTTGCCTTGAGACGCACCGCGTCTCCCGGCTTCAAAGCTGCATTTTCCCTCATGCTGCGCACCCGGATGCGCGCCGGCATGGCCGAGGCATCGAGGCGCTCGATCCGGTAGGGTCGCAACGTCAGGCGCTGGCCCTTTCCCGCCCTCGGTTCGACGAGTTCGACGAAGCCTTCCACCTGCACCTGCCCCAGCTGCTGGGAGAGCACGGGCGCGCGCACCATCTCCGTACGCACCTTGGCCAGGGCAAACCCCACCGTGACGGCCAGTAGCGCCATCGTCGACAGATGGACGAGCACACGCCCCTGCAGGGCCCGGCGCAGCGCCACGGCCGCAAACAGCGGCATCAGCGCCAGCACGAAAGCCGGCTCGGCAGGGAGCATGAAGTAGCAGGCGATCCCCAGGCCCAGCGCCACAGGCAGCCAAAGGAACCAGCGATCCTGCTCCGCCTCGAGCTGGCGCGAAAGCAATTCGCGCAGCTGCGCCCTCAGCGGCAGGACACCGGACAGAGGGCCCGCCGCCGCATAGCCCGCGCCGACACCGTGCGCCCCACTGCCAGCCTGCTGCACCACGGCTGCAACGCTCCAACTCGCTCGACTTGACGAAAGCCGATCACGCCTCGAAGTGCAGCATGCGGGCAGAAAAAAAGAAAGGCCCCGCCGGCACTCTGCCGCGGGGCCATTCCATCCGTTGTCTGATCTATTCCGGCCGCCGCTTACAGCAGGTCGAAGCGGTCCGCGTTCATCACCTTGCACCAGGCCGCGACGAAGTCCTTCACGAACTTTGCCTGCGTATCGTCTTGCGCATAGACCTCGGCCAGTGCCCGCAGCTGCGAGTTCGAGCCGAACACGAGATCGACGCGCGTTCCCGTCCACTTCACCTTGCCGCTGGCCAGGTCACGGCCCTCGAACACCTGCGCTTCGTCCGACACCGGCTTCCACGCCGTATGCATGTCGAGCACGTTGACGAAGAAGTCGTTCGTCAGCGCCCCGACACGATCGGTGAACACGCCGTGCTGCGATTGCCCGTGATTGGCCCCGAGCACGCGCATGCCGCCCACCAGCACCGTCATCTCCGGTGCGCTCAGCGTCAGCAGCTGGGCCTTGTCGACCAGCACCTCTTCCGCAGGCGAGGGCATCGGCGCCTTGAGGTAGTTGCGGAAGCCATCGGCCACGGGCTCGAGCACCGCGAAGCTGGCGACGTCCGTCTGCTCCTGCGAGGCATCCATGCGGCCGCGCGTGAACGGCACGGTCACGTCGTGGCCCGCCTTCTTCGCCGCCGCCTCGATGGCGACGGC
>JBDHTJ010000163.1:0-11439 GCA_039808585.1 Hyphomicrobiaceae bacterium
CACCTCAAGCAACATGGCGCCGCCGCCCCAGATAGGCCTCGATCACGGCCTGGCTCTCGCGCACCTCCGCCGGCAAGCCTTCCGCGATTTTGCGTCCGAAATCGAGCACGGTGATGCGGTCCGAGATGCCCATGACGAGCCGCATGTTGTGCTCGACGAGAAGGATGGTGAGCCCCGCCTCGCGCAGCTTCGCGATGGTCGCAAGCAGCGTCATGCTTTCGCTCATGTTCATGCCGGCTGCCGGCTCGTCGAGGAGAAGAAGCGCCGGTTGCGCCGCCAGCGCCCGCGCGATCTCCACCAGCCGCTGCTGCGCATAGGGCAGCGACTTGGCCGGATCGTTCGCCCGCTCCTTCAGGCCCACGGTTTCGAGCGCGGCGATGGCGCGCGCCTCGATCTCTGCCTCTGCGCGGCGCTGCGAAGCAAGGCCCAGCACCACCTGGAAGATGGAGGTGGGCGCGGCGCGTGCGGCCGCCACCATCACGTTCTCAAGCACGGTGAGGCCCGAGAAGAGCCGGATGTTCTGGAACGTGCGGGCAAGGCCTAGCCGCGCGATCCGGTTGGGCTTCAGCCCCACCAGCTCCGCACCCTTCAGCTTGATCGACCCGCTGTCGGGCACGTAGGCCCCGCTCAGCGTATTGAGCAACGTCGTCTTGCCCGAGCCGTTGGGGCCGATCACGGCATGCACGATCCCGGGCTGCACCTCGAGATCGACGGCATCGAGCGCGACGAGGCCGCCGAAGCGGCGCGTCACGCCGGAGGCAATGAGTATCGGCGCCATGCTCATGCCGCAGCCCTCCGCCGCAGCCGCGCGGAAAGCGCATCGATCGCCGAGGCGAGCCCGCCGGGCGCCAGCACGATCACCGCGATGACCGCGAGGCCATAGAGCACGAGATACCACTGCCCCAGGAACCGCAGCGCCTCGGGCAGGATCGTCAGCCCCACGGCCCCCACGATGCTGCCGGGAATGGAGCCCATGCCACCCATGATCAGCATGGTCATCAGCAGCACGGCCTGCGTACCCGTGAAGCTGTCCGGACTGATGGTGTGGATCGAGGACGCATAGAGCGAGCCGGCGATACCGGCATAGATCGCCGCCAGCATGAAGGCCACGATCTTCACCCGCACCGTGTCGACGCCGGAAAGCTCCGCCGCGATTTCGCTGTCACGCGTGGCAAGCATCGCCCGGCCGAGCGCCGAGTTGCGGATGCGCACCGCCACCAGGGCGGCCAGCGCCAGGGCCACCAGCAGCAGGTAATAGTGCGCAAGCTCTCCCTTCACCGCGAGCCCGAAGAGATTGATGCCCGGAATGCCGCGCAAGCCGGAGGTGCCGCCTGTAACGGGCTCCCAGTGGATGATGACGAGCCGGACGATTTCGCCGAAGCCGATCGTGGTCATGGCGAGGTAATAGGTGCGCAGGCGCAAGGTGGGCATGCCGAGCAGGAGGCTGGCGATCACCACCACCACGACCGCGATGAGCGGCGTGAGGACCCATGGCACGCCGGCCTTGGCCGCAACGCCCGTGGCGTAAGCCCCGAGGCCGTAGAATGCTGCCTGGCCGAAATTGATCTGCCCGGCCCATCCGGTCACGTAGTTGAGGCCGAGCACGACCATGGCGTTGAGCAGGCCGATGTTGAGCACCTGCAGCTGATAGCTGCCCGTTGCCAGCAGCGGCGCCACGGCCCCCAGCGCAAGGATCACCATCAGCGGAAGATTGCGTCGCAAGGTCATACGCGCTCGCTCGTCTTCTCGCCGAACAGGCCGCGCGGCGCCACGATGAGAACCGCAATCATGATCGCGAAGGCATAGGCATCGCGGAAATCGGACGAGATGTAGCGCGCCGCGAACGTCTCCGTGACGCCGAGCAGTAGCCCGCCGATCACCGCGCCCGGCAGGTTGCCGAAGCCGCCGATCACGCTCACCACGAAGCCCTTGAGGCCCAGGCTGCCGCCCATGGTCGGCTCTGCCAGGAAGATGGGCGCGACCAGCAGCCCCGCGATGCCCGCCAGCACCGAGCCCATCGCGAAAGCGGTGCTGATCGTGCGCCGCACCGGCACGCCGACGAGCCGCGCCATGTCGAGATCCTGCGCTGTCGCCTGCATCATGATGCCGAAGCGCGTGCGGTTCATGAACACGTACTGGACCGCCAGCACCACCGCGAGCGTGGAAAGGATGACCACCTGGTGCATCGAGATGACGATGCCCGCGAAGCGGATGGGCGCCCCCCGCAGCGGCGACGGCAGCGAGACAGGCAACGGCCCCCAGATGATGAGGGCGATGTTCTCCAAGACGATGCCCATCGCGATGGTCGTGAGGATCACGAGGAAGGGTGGCCGCCCGCGCAACGGGAAATACACGAGCAGCATGAACACCATGCCGATCAGCGCCATGGCCCCCACCGTGAACAGCCACGCCACCGAGATCGGCAACTCGTGCTGCACCGCCGCCGTGATGCCGACGAAGGCACCCAGCATCAGCAGCTGGCCCTGCCCGAAGTTGACGATCTGGACGGTATTGAAGATCAGGAGAAGGCCAAGCGCCACGAGAGCATAGATGCTCCCGAGCGCGAGGCCGTTGACGACGAGCTGTCCCATGGCGTCCCGAAGGAGAACCGGCTCAGTAGCCGGTCTCCATGATCGGGCCGACGTATTCCGGCGTCTTGCCCTTGTTGCGATAGATGCCGAGCGTGTGCGTGAGGTCGCCATTGGCATCCGCATCGTAGCTGATGAGCATGCCCTTCCAGCCCTTCACCTTGGCGAGTTCGTCGCGGATCTTGGCCTTGTCGCAGCCGACCTTGCCGATGATGTCCTTCAGCATGAACACGCTGTCGTAGTAGGCCACCGTGAAGTTGTCGGCGGGCACCTTGTACTTGTCCATCACCCGCTTCATCCAGTCGACGATCTTGGGATCGCTCTCGGTCTGCGGGATGCGACCGCCCAGGCCATAGGTGCCATCGGCTTCCTGCGGGCTGAGGTTGTTCAGCGTCGTCTGCGCAGAGGTGCTGGAGTTGCCGATCACCGTGAGATTGATGCCCAGTTCCGAGCGCTGCTTCATCACCAGCGCCACGTCCGCCGGGCGACCGAACAGGATGATGCTGTCTGCACCCTTGTCCTTGATCTCGAGAAGCTGTGCGCTCATGTCCTTGTCGGTCGGCGCGTACGAAGCCGCCACCACCGCCGGCGTGCCGAGCTTCTCCAGCGTCGCCTGGATGCCGCGCGAGGCCCCGAGGCCGTAGTCGTCAGCCACCACCAGGATGCCCGGCTTCTTCTTGCCGAGCTTCTCCACGAGGTAGCGCGGCACGAGATCAGCGAGCTGGCCATCGTGCGCATGCGTGCGGAAAAGCCACTTGCTGCCCTGCCCGGTGACCTTCGCGTTGGTGGCAGCGACGATGAACGGCGTCTCGGACTTCGTCACCACTTCCGTCTGGGTGAAGATGTGCGGGCTGATCATGGACCCGAAGATGACCAGCGGCTTGCCCTCGATGATCCGGTTCATGGTGTTGAGGGCATCCGTGCTCGAAGCACCGGTATCCTCCGAGGTGAGGACGATCTGCTGACCGGCAATGCCGCCAGCCTTATTGATCTCCTCGACCGCCAGTTCCACGCCGTTGCGCGCCTGTACGCCGAGAAGTGCCAGATTGCCCGTGAGCGGCGTCGTAAGGCCGAACTTGATGGGCCCCGTGCAGGATTGGGCAAAGGCTGGTGCGCCCGGAAGCACCACCAGGCCCAACGACGCCAGCAGAGCAACGAACAACGGGCGGCGCGCTATCGCCTGCCGATAAGACATGAGCATCCCCTAGCAGCTGATTGAAACCAAAGGTCCGGGCTCGCCGGACACCAGCTGCGGTTTAGCAACTGCCGTGCCAGCGTGAACTTGTCTGCAACTACAGCAAAGCTGGCCAGTTGGGTGCGCCTGCGCGCATTTTGTTCAGAAAACTGCGCAATAAATAGTCTTTCCGCGCAGGGATTGAGCAGTTCGAAGCCGGCGACCCGACATCAACCGGCCCTGCCACCCTTGATCGGATAGCCGGTCCATGGCCGCACCGTGCGGATCGAGAGATGCGACACGAGCCTCGCCACCTCGGGCAGTACCGACAGGCACTCGCGGTGAATGCGCTCGAAATCTGCCGCATCGAGCGCCGCGATCCTCAGGATGTAGTCGCTGCCGCCGGTCATGAGATGGCATTCGAGGATTTCCGGCGTCGCCCGCACGGCCCGCTCGAACCGATCGAGAACCTTGTCCGCTTGCGATTTCAGCGACACCTCGACGAAGAACTCCATGGAGAAGCCGAGCTTGCGGGCGTCGAGCCTGGCGCCGTAACCCGCGATGATGCCCGCGTCCTCCAGCTGCTGCACCCGGCGGTGACAGGCCGAGGCCGAAAGCCCCACGCGCTGGCCGAGCTCGGCCAGCGACTGGCGGCAATCACGCTGCAGCTCCTTGAGCAGGCGAACATTGAGGGGGTCGTCGAGCATCGCAAGATTGTTCGCGAAAAATGGCCCATTGTCGAACGTTATTGCGCCATCCGGCCATTTCCCACACCGGATAGGTGAAAAACTCCGCTTCCGCGAAGCTACAGTCGCCTGCGCCAGCCAAACTGCGGGAGATGGTCCATGCGCATCGGTGTGCCCAAGGAGATCAAGAACCACGAGTATCGCGTCGGCATGACGCCGAACTCCGTCCGGGAGGCCAGGCACCATGGGCACCAGGTGTTCGTCGAGACCGATGCCGCAGCACGCCAGGGCATTACGGACGAGGACTACCGCAAGGCGGGGGCCGAGATCCTTCCCACCGCGGCGGAGGTGTTCGCCAAGGCCGAGATGATCGTGAAAGTGAAGGAGCCGCAGCCCGCCGAGTGCGCCATGCTGCGCGAAGGCCAGACGCTCTTCACCTACCTGCACCTCGCCCCGGACCCGGAGCAGGCCAAGGCGCTGATGCGCTCCGGCTGCACGGCAATCGCTTATGAGACGGTGACGAACGCGCAAGGCGGCCTGCCCTTGCTCGCCCCCATGAGCGAGGTCGCTGGCCGCATGGCGATCCAGGCCGGCGCCCATTGCCTCGAAATCGCGCAAGGTGGCCGCGGGCTTCTGCTGGGCGGCGTGGCGGGCGTCGCGCCGGCGAAGGTCGTCGTGCTGGGTGGTGGCATCTCCGGCATCAATGCCGCCCACATGGCCATCGGCCTCGAGGCCGACGTCACCATTCTCGATATCAACGTGTCGCGCCTCTACGCCATTAAGCAGCAGTTCGGCGCCGCGATCACCACGCTCTATTCCACGCGTGCAGCGGTGGAAGAGCAGGTGCTGGCAGCCGACCTCGTCATCGGCGCCGTGTTGGTTCCCGGTGCCGCTGCTCCCAAACTCATCACCGAGCAGCTCGTGAAAGACATGAAGCGCGGCAGCGTCATCGTCGACATCTCGATCGACCAGGGCGGCTGCGCCGAAACTTCGCATCCCACCACGCACGCAGCACCCACCTACATCAAGCACGAGGTGGTGCACTACTGCGTCGCCAACATGCCGGGCGCCGTGGCGCGCACCTCCACCTTCGCCCTGAACAACGCCACGCTTCCCTTCATCCTGGCACTTGCCGACAAGGGGCCGAAGCGCGCCATGCTGGAAGACGCGCATCTTCTCGCAGGCCTCAACGTGCACCAGGGCGCCATCACCCACCCTGCTGTCGCGGAAGCCCTCGGCCTGCCGCTCAAGGATGCGCGTGGTGCGCTAGCGTAATTTTCGGCGAGGACGCAAGACTCACACGCGTAATCACAAGCCACCCGCGCTTGGCCCGACATTTGCTGGTTTGACGTCAGAACGCATCACCAGCGAGGCGGAGGGCCCATGACTGCTCGCAGACTGTGCACGTTGCTCGCATTCGTCCTCGGGCTTCTGCCCGCGCAGCAGGTGTCTGCCGGCTCGACGTTGCGCATCGCCATGACCGCCTCGGACATTCCCACCACCACGGGCATGCCCAACAACGGCTTCGAAGGCATGCGCTTCCTGGGTTATCCCATCTTCGAAGGGCTCGTGCTGTGGGACCTCACGCGCACGGACCAGCTCGCCACGCTGCGGCCCGGCCTCGCCGAGAAATGGGAACAGGCCGCTGACGACAAGAAGACCTGGATCTTCCACCTGCGCCGCGGCGTGAAGTTCCACGACGGCACCGACTTCAACGCCGATGCCGTGATCTGGAACCTCGACCGCTATTTCAACAAGGAGAGCCCGCAGTTCGAGCTTCCCGCCGCCGGCATCAGCCGGGCACGCGTGCCCCTCATGGGCTCCTACAAGAAGCTCGACGACTACAAGGTCTCCATCTCGACCACGACCGCGGCGTCCTATTTCCCCTACATGGCGGTGTACCTGCTCTTCACCTCGCCAGCTTCGTTCGAGAAGGCCGGCAAGGACTGGGCAAAGGTTGCGACGTTGCCAGCTGCTGGCACCGGCCCCTTCGCCATCACCAAGGTAACGCCGCGCCAATCCGTCGAACTGGCCAAGAACGAAGGTTATTGGGACCCGACGAAGAAGGCCAAGGTCGACACCGTGATCCTCATGCCTGTGCCGGAGCCCACCGCCCGCATGGCCGCGCTGCGGTCCGGCCAAGTTGACTGGATCGAAGTGCCGCCGCCCGACGGCATTCCGTCCCTCAAGCAGGCGGGCTTCACCATCACGTTGGGCTCCTACCCGCACGTGTGGCCCTGGTTCTACAACATCGGCGCCAAGGCAAGCCCGTTCAAGGACGTGAAGGTGCGCCAGGGCCTGAACTACTGCCTTGACCGTGAAGCGCTCGTCTCCGTGTTGAACGGCACCGCAGAGCCCTCTGTCGGATGGCTCAAAAAGACCGATCCCAACTTCGGCAGCCCGGTGAACGCCTACAAATTCGATCCCGCCAAGGGAAAGGCGTTGCTTGCGGAAGCAGGCTTCACGCCGCAGAAGCCGCTATCCTTCAAGATGATGATCTCGAGTTCCGGCTCGGGCCAGATGCTGCCCCTGCCCATGAACGAGTTCGTGCAGCAGAACTTGAAGGACGCCTGCGGCGTCAACGTGGAATTCGACGTCGTCGAGTGGCAGGTGCTGCTCAACCAGGCGCGCGCCGAGCCGGACAGCCCCACGCTGAAGGGCGCGATGGGCCTCAACATCTCCTCGCCGTCCTCCGACGTCGGCATCATGGCGCGCTACTTCTCGTCCGCAAACTTCTCGCCGAACGGCTTCAATTTCGAGCAATGGAAGGACGACGTCTTCGACGAAGCCCTGAAGACCCTCGCTGAAGGCAGCGACCCCAAGGTGATCGCGGACGCCACGCGCAAGGCCCACGAGCGCCTCGTCGACAACCCGCCCTGGCTCTTCATCGTGCACGATCTGAACCCGCGCGCCATGAGTACCAAGGTCAAGGGTTTCGTGTCGCCCCAGTCCTGGTTCCTCGACATGACGTTGGTGAGCGTTGAGTAACCGAAAAGGCTCCGGCCTGAATGAACCCGCACGCATCCCGTCGCGGTAGCTCATTGTGCCTGCCAACCAGGGAAGAAGAATTTTTCAGCGCGCGCGGGCCGAGGACCGACATCCGGACCCGCCTGCTCTTTTTGATTGCCCCGGCGCCAGCTTCGGTCGAGAAGTGGATCGGCTTCAGCACGCCGTCCCGCACGAGACGCGGCTATCAGGGGAGAGCGCGCCATGCGCCTGGCAAGCTACAGGATCGGATCGTCCGAATGTTACGGTGCCGTGGTCGGCAGCGACGGCCTCGTCGACCTTGCGCCGCGGCTCCAGAAATACCGCACGCTGCGCGAGCTGATCGCTGCCGGCGGCTTCGCGGAGGCGAAGGCTGCCGTTGCCGGTGCCAAGCCCGATCGCAGCATCGAAAGCGTGACGCTGCTGTCTCCCATTCCTGATCCCCAGAAGATCTGGTGCATCGGCGTCAACTACAAGGACCGCAACGACGAATACAAGGACAACTCCGACCTGCCGAAGTACCCGAGCCTGTTCTGCCGCGCGCCGACGTCGATGGTGGGTCACCTGCAGCCCCTCGAGCGGCCGAAGGTATCCAAGCAGCTCGACTACGAGGGCGAGATCGTGCTCGTCATCGGCAAGGGCGGGCGCCACATTCCGCGCGAGCGCGCGCTCGAGCACGTGTTCGGCCTCACGCTGTGCAACGAGGGCAGCATCCGCGACTGGCTGCGGCACGGCAAGTTCAACGTCACCCAGGGCAAGAACTTCGACCGCTCGGGCAGCGTCGGCCCCTGGATCGTCACCACCGACGAGATCGATCCCGCCAAGCCCATTCACCTGCAGACGCGCGTGAACGGCGAGGTGCGCCAGGACGACGACACCTCACGCCTGATGTTCCCCTTCGACTATCTCGTAAACTACCTCTCCACCTTCGCCACGCTGCTGCCCGGCGATCTCATCGTGACCGGCACGCCGACCGGGGCCGGAGCGCGTTTCGATCCGCCTCGCTGGCTTGCGCCGGGCGACGTCGTAGAGGTCGAGGGCTCCGGCATCGGCGTCCTGCGCAACATCATCGTCGACGAGGCCTGAGCCTCCGCTCGAACCGTGCCGCAGCCTCCCCCAACCCTTGATACAAACTGAAGTGAAACCCATGCTCAGCAAGGACGAGATCGAGACTGCCGCCGCGCGGCTGGAGGAAGCCGAGCGCCGCAAGGAGCAGATACGCATGTTCAGCCTGGACTATCCGGGCATGAGCATCGATGAGGCCTACGCCATCCAGCGCGCCTGGATTGCGCTCAAGCTGCGCAACGGCCGCCGCGTCAAGGGCCACAAGATCGGGCTCACGTCGAAGGCGATGCAGAATGCCGTTGGCATCCGCGAGCCCGACTTCGGCGCGCTGCTCGACGACATGTTCTATGCCGATGGCGCCGAGGTTCCGGCCGATCGCTTCATCACCATCCGCATCGAGGCGGAACTCGCCTTCGTCCTGAAGAGCAGGCTGGAGGGCCCGGAGTGCACCGTGTTCGACGTTCTCAACGCCACCGACTATGTCACGCCGGCTCTGGAAATCCTCGATACGCGCATCCGCCGCACCGATCCCAGCGGCGCCACGCGCAAGATCGTCGACACCATCGCCGACAATGCGGCCAATGCCGCGCTCGTCGTGGGCGGACGTCCCTTCCGGCCCAACGACGTCGACATGCGCTGGGTGTCTGCCCTGGTCTATCGCAACGGACAGCTGGAGGAGACGGGGGTTGCCGCGGGCGTGCTCAATCATCCAGCCAACGGCGTGGCGTGGCTGGCCAACAAGCTGCACCCGCATGGTGTCGCGCTCGAGCCCGGCCAGCTGATCCTCTCGGGCTCGTTCATCCGGCCGATCGACGGCCGAAAGGGCGACACCTTCCATGCCGACTATGGCCCGTTCGGCACCGTCTCCTGCCACTTCGCCTGAGGCCGCGACGCAGCCGCGGCCCGCGCTTCCCACTGCCCGTCCCGGATTAAGGGTCGCGCCTGCAGGCCAGACGAACCGCGCGCCGCATTACTTCAGATGATCTTCTTCTCTCGGAGCGCGGCGATGGCGCCCTTGTCGTAGCCGAGTTTGCCGAGGATCATGTCGGTGTGTTCGCCGAGCTTCGGCGCGCGGTGACGAATGGAGCCGGGTGTCGCCGAGAGACGCACCGGCACCTTGGCAATCGGCGCCGGTTTGGGCATGCCCGGATACTCGGTCGGCTGTAAGAAGCCCATCGCGTTGATGTGGGGATCGTCCAGCGTCTGCTGCGGCTTCAGCACCGGGCCCGATGGAATGGCGGCCTTGGCCAGGATCTCCAGGGCGTCCTTGCTGGTGCGCTCGGCACACCAGGCGGCCATGCGCTCCGAAATGACGGCGCCGTTGTCGCCGCGCGAGATGTCGTCCTTGAAGCGCGGGTCCGTGAGCCACATCTCCTCGCCCATCAGGTTGGCCCAGCGCTTGTAGAGCGGCTGGCCGATCACCTGCACGAGAATCCAGACGCCGTCCTTGCACTTGAAGAGGTCGACGGGCGCCGCCGTCTGGCCGCGGTTCGCCGTCGGCACGCGGTCGGGCTTGATCACCGCCTGCTCGATGAGCAGCGCGTTGCCGAACGTGACGGCGGTGGCCAGCAGCGCGCCCTCAACCCACTGGCCGCGACCCGTCATCTTGCGGGCCATCAGGGCTGCCATCGTGCCGAAGGCGCAATGCAGCGCCGTGCCGAAATCCACCCACGGCACCTGCGCCCGGAACGGACGCTCGCCGTCCGCCTCGCTCGTCATGTAAACCGCGCCCGACATGGCCTGGCCGATGCCATCGAAGCCGACGCGATCGCTGTAGGGGCCGCCGCGACCGTAGGCCGTCACCGTAGTGAGGATGATGTCCGGCTTCACCGCCTTGAGGCTCTCGTAGTCGAGCTTCATGGCTTCCAGCGTCTGCGGCGGCAGGTTGGCCACCACCACGTCCGCGGTGGCGACGAGCTTGCGCACCACCTCCTGGCCCTCGGGCTTCATGGGATCGAGCGTCATGCCGAGCTTGTTGCGGTTCATCTGCAGGAAGAGGCCGCCCTCACCCGTTTCCGTAATCGGTGCCTGGACACGATCCTCGCTGCCGCTGCGCTTCTCGATGCGGATCACCTCCGCGCCGTGCTCGGCCAGCATCGAGGCGCAGTAGGGCCCTGCGATGTAGCGGCCGAAATCGAGGACACGAATCCCTTCGAGCACACCCGGCATGTCGTCTCCCCTGTCGTTGTCGCTCTGTGGCGTCTATCTGTGTTTGCGGCAATTTATGGCCGAGATCGGCCGCGCGAGCTAGCGCTGCGCCTCGATGCTGCAGTGCGGAAGCTATGCGTCCGGCGCAGCTGCCGTTACGCTGGCCGTTTGCGGATCAGGTACTTCTGCGCGCCGTCCAGTACCAGCTCCCGCCTCTGGTTGTGCACCGTCGAGCGCAATGTCAGGACCCCGGTGGTGCGCTGCGGCTTGAGGTCGGACACGACAAGCAGCGGATAAAGCGTGTCGCCGGCATAGACGGGCCTCAGGAAGCGGGACGACTGCTCGATGAAGCCCATCAGCGAATCCTCTACATGGAACGGGAATGGACCGGCACCCGCAGCCGTCTGGATCAGCACCTGCATGCCGTGCGCCAGCAGCTCCGGATGCCCGTGGCGCTTGCAGAATTCGCGGTCGTAATGGATGGGATGGTTGTCGCCGGACGCGGCCTGGAAGGCAGAGAACTGCGCCTCCGTCACGGTACGCGAGGGGATGTAGAAGGTCTCGCCCAGCTTGAAGTCCTCGAAATAGCGCGTCGGCACGAGCTTGTGCTGCACCGGGTCGAAGTCGCTCATCCCATTCCCCCCACTCTGCATCTTTGCTGCGGGTGCGCCGCCGTCAGCAATTGTCCGACCTCTCTCTTGCGGCAGCTGTGCTCGCCGCGCAAGCAAACGCCTACGGCTGGTGCAGCGCCGCGTCGCACGGCATGCTACTAAAGTGGCAACGTTGTTGCATG
>JBDHTJ010000164.1:0-11431 GCA_039808585.1 Hyphomicrobiaceae bacterium
CCGGTCTTGGAGGTGACGAGGCCGACGACGACGCGCTTCTTGCCCTTGGGAAGGAAACGCAACGGCTCCAGACCGCCCGCCCGCTCGGTGTCGTACTCGAGGAAGTAGCCGTCATAGTCGATGCCGGCCAGCAACTGCTCGGCAACGGGCTCGTAGCCGCCTTCCGAGATCCACGTCGAGCGGAAGTTGCCGCGGCAGACGTGCGTGGTGATGACCATGTCGGCGGGCTTCGACTTCAAGGCGGTGTTGAGGACGCGCGCGTAGGTGGCGCCGAGACGATCGACATCCTCACCGCGCTCCTTGGCCTTCGCCACCTCGTCCTTGGAGCAGAGATAGGCCCAAACGGTGTCGTCGAGCTGCAGGTAGCGGCAGCCGGCATCATAGAATGCCTTGATGGCCTTGCCGTAGAGGCTGGCGAGGTCGTCGAAGAAGCCATCCATGTCGGGATAGATTTCCGTCGAGACGGCCTTGCGGCCGTTGCGGAAATGCAGAACCGACGGCGATGGAATCGTCATCTTCGGCACGGCCTTGGTGTTGGCCTTCAGGAAACGGAAATGCTCGAGCATGGGGTGATCGAGCGGGAAATCGAGCTTGCCGGAGATCTTGATGCCTTCCGGCTTGGTATCGACGCCTTTGAAGTGGATGCCGTGCTCGGCCTTGATGCGCTCGCAGCCTTTGAGGTTCCAGAAGAAGTCGAAGTGCCACCAGGAACGACGGAATTCGCCATCGGTCGCGAGCTTGAGCCCCACCTCGGCCTGCCTGGCGATGATCTTGCGGATCTCCTGATCCTCGATCTCCTTCAGCTGAGCAGCGGTGATGGTGCCATCAGTCTTTCGGCTGCGCGCTTCCTTGAGGGCCGCCGTGCGCAGGAGAGAGCCGACCTCGTCTGCTCGGAAGGGGGCGTGCGTGTCGTTCATGGATTTCCTCCTGGGCGTTATTTTAAATGCAAATGTCAATGCCGGTTAGAGCGGGGGCGTGTCCTTCTGGAAGGCGGCGATGATGTCGACGGGCATGGTGCCGGATTTCAGGCGGCCAGGGTTGGCGGGATCGCGTACGGTCCACAGGCGCGTCTCGAAGCCCTTGAGCATGGGAGCGCCATTCTTCGTCACCCGATGCTCGACGAAGAAGCTGGAGCGACGGAACTCGACCACCTCACTCTCGATATCGATGTCCTCGCCATAGTGCGAGGCGGTCTTGAACTCGGCACGCGCTTCGAGCAGTGCGAGGCCGGCGCCTTCGTACTTTTCGAGCATGTCTTTCTTGATCATGCCGGTGGCTTTCTCGAAGAGGTGATGCGTGCAGGCGTCGAACCACTCGAAATAGCGGGGATAGAAGACGATGCCGGCGGGATCGCAGTCGCCCCATTCGATGCGGACGCGGTGGACGTTCTTCAGCATGGATCAGGCGCCTTCGGGGTTCTCGATGAGGATTGCCACGCCCTGGCCGCCGCCAGCGCAGGCGGTCGCGATGCCATAGCGGCCCTTGCAACGGATCAGCTCGCGGGCCAGCGTGTGCGTGCAGCGCACGCCTGTGGCGCCCAGCGGATGGCCGATGGCGATGGCGCCGCCGTTGACGTTGACTTTGTTGCGATCGAGACCGAGTTCGCGCTCGACCGCGATGTATTGCGCGCCGAAAGCCTCGTTGATCTCGAAGCGCGCGATGTCGGAAAGCTTGAGGCCAGCCTTCTGAAGCACGGCGCGAATAGCGGGCACGGGACCGATGCCCATGATCTCGGGTGGCACGCCGACAGTTGCTCCCGCCACAATGCGGGCTAGCGGCTTCCCCTTGCGGCCCTCGAACGTGCCACGCGCAACGACGACAGCGGCGGCGCCGTCGACGATGGCGGAGCTGTTGCCGCCGGTCTGCACGCCTTTGAAGGCTGCTTTCAGCGCGCGCAAGGCCTCGAGGCTGGTGGGACGGGGATGCTCGTCGGACGACACGGCGTCGACCTTGCGGGGAAGGCGGATCTGGCGCTGCTCGTAGCCTTCACGCGCGAATGTCTCGTTCACGACTGTGACGATCTCATCCTTGAAAAAACCGGCCTCGCGGGCGGCGTTGGCGCGCGCGAAGCTCTGCGCTGCGAACTGATCGGTATCGTCGCGGGTGATCTGGTAGCGTCGTGCTAGCTCCTCGGCGGTGTCGCCCATGCGCGACTTCGGCGCCGTGTCGAGCGTCGCCTCCCACAGGAAGTCCTTGAACTCGACCTGGCCCATCTTGAAGCCACCGCGATGCGTGTAGGCGGCGATCGGGTTGCGGGTCATGGATTCGGTGCCGACGCAGAGTACGGCCTCGGACTTGCCGAGCTTGATCTGGTCTGCGGCCTGAAGGATCGCCTCGAAGCCCGAGGTGCACAGGCGCTGCACGGTGAGTGCGGGAACGCCAATCGGAAGGCCGGCATAAAGGCCGATGTGGCGGGAGATGAAGAACGCATCGAAGCTCGTCTGAGCGACATTCGAGGTCACGACGGCGTCAATGTCGTCGGGCTTCACGCCGGTGCCGGCCAGGGCTTCGCGCGCGGCCTTGATACCGAGGTCGGTGGCGGAAACGTCCTTGAAGACACTGGTGTAGTCGGCGAAGGGCGTGCGGGCGCCGCCGAGGAGCCAGGTGTCGTCATAGGTGATGGTTTGGGCGTGGACGGTGTCGCTCATCTCATGTCTCCGGAGGGCGTCGCTACGCGACGATCACGATATCGGGGTGGGCCTCGCCGCTGTGCAGGCGTTGCACGAGGGCGACCCGTCGTGTCAGCACGGCACGCTGGTTGAGATAGCCCTTGTCGGTAATTTCGCCCGCATCGATCGAGGGCGGCTCGGTCAGGAACAGGCAGCGGCTGATGTGCATGGAGCTGCCGTGCGTTGCATCGTTATGGCTTTTGATGCCCTGGACCAGCGCGCTGTGCACGGCTTTGTCGGCAATGAGATCTGCAAGGGGCGCATCGGCGGGCAGATGCGGACACAGCGTGCGCAATCCTTGCAGGCTGGGGAAGATGAGGACACCGATCTCGTCGCGATCGTGGCCGGTGATCACCGCGTCCTCGATGAGTGGCGCGCCGGCACCGATCACGGCGGGGCGAAGCATGCCGACGTTCACCCAGGTGCCGGAGGAGAGCTTGAAGTTCTCGGCGGTGCGACCATCGAAGAGCAGGCCTGCAGCCGGGTTGGCGGGATCGGCGAAGCGGGCGGCATCACCGGTACGGAACCAGCCCTCCTCGTCGAAGGCCTTGGCGGTGTGCTCGGGCGACTTGAAGTAGCCGGGCGTCACGTTGGGGCCCTTGACGCGCATCTCGAGCTTGTCGTTGTCGGGGACGAGACGCACCTCCATGCCGGGGCCGGGCACACCGATGTTGCCGGAGCGGGTGATAGGGAAGTGCACCATGGTCACGGCAGGCGCCGTCTCCGTGAGGCCCCACGAGGAGATGAATGGTACGCGGCGGCCCGTGACGCGCTCGCTGATGCGCTCGAGCCTTTCCCAAAGCGTCTGGGGCAATGCGGCTGCCGCATAGAAGAGCATGTCGAGGCGCGCGAAGAATTTCTGCTGCAACGCCTCGTCCTGCTCCAGCACATCAAGCAGCGCGGCGTAGGCCTTTGGCACGTTCAGGTAGAAGGTGGGAGAGATGTCGCGCAGGTTGGCAATCGACTTGGCGAACAGGCCGGGCACTGGCTTGCCTTCGTCGATGTACATGGTGCCGCCGTTGCGCAGGACCATGTTGAAGTTGTGATTGCCGCCAAAGGTGTGGTTCCAGGGCAGCCAGTCGACCAGCACAGGCGGATGCTTTTCGAGAAAGGTCCAGGCGGCCGCGGCGCTCTCCTGGTTGGAGCACATCATGCGCTGGGTGTTGATGACGCCCTTGGGTTGGCCGGTGGAGCCGGACGTGAACAGGATCTTGGCGATGGTGTCCGGGCCGACGCGGGAAAACGCGCTGTCGACGGCCGAACCGGGGCGCACGTCGGTGAGCGAAGAGAACGCCGTAACGCGGCGGCCTGGGAGGCTGCCGCGGCTGGTGACCACCTCGACCTCGCCTGCGCCTATGCTCTCCAGCGCCTTGGCATAGCGATCCGCCTCGTCGACATAGACCAGGCCTGGCTCCAGCAGTCCGTAGATGTATCTCAGCTTGCCGAAGTCCTGGCTCATGCGCGCATAGGCGGTGGAGACGGGGGCGACTGGCACGCCCACGTGCATGGCGCCCAGCATGAACAGGCCGTGATCGATGCCATTGTCGGCGAGGATCATCGCGGGACGGGCAGTGGAAAGCTTGCGATCGAGGAGTGCCTGGGCGATGGCATTCACCGCGGTGGCAGCCTCACCGTAGGTGACGGAGCGCCAGCGGCCGTCAGGGCCTCGCTCGGCTAGGAATGTCCGGTCAGGGGTTGCGGCTGCCCAGCGCTCCAGAAGCACGCCGATGGAGGCCGGCACGGGCCCGAGACGCCTCGTCGAGCGGAGGACCACCGAGCCATCCGGGCGTCTTTCGTGAACCACCTCGGGCGTCGAAAAGAGATCGGATACAGCGGTATGCGCCACGGCGTTTGGCGCAAGAGCAGCGGCGGTCATCGGCGTTTCCCGAACCAGAGACGAGGAGCTGTTGCTTTTTTTTGTCTGGATCAGGTGCGACTGTAGCGCGCGGCCAGGGCGCCGTCAAAATAGTAATGGCTCATAACAAAGCAAGCCCCCGCGCGGCCGCTCGGGCATGAGCGATCCGGAGGGACGAGGCAGTCCTTGCGGAAGTGCCATTCGTCCTCGCTCGAGAGCCGACCGGGGGCCGACGTCGTGTCAGAAGCTCACTGGAAGGGGCCGAGCAGCCTGATGAGGTCCGCCTTGCGTCCGGCGCCAAGGATGTCGTCGATCTTGCGCTCATGCTCCCCGTAAAGGGCGCTGAGGGTTGCAAGAAGCTCATGACCATTGTCGGTCAGATGAAGGGCATGGGACCGCCGATCGGATTTCGAGCGGGTGCGAACGAGAAGGCCAGCCTCCTCGAGGCGGTCGAGCATGAGAACGAGGCGCGCGCGTTCGATGGAGAGCGCCTCGGCAATGCGTGCCTGCGCGAGCCCGGGATTTGCCGAGACAACCTGCATCACCGAATACTGCGCCGGGGAGATGTCGTAGGGGCGGAATCGCGCCTTCAGGTCGCGAAAGATCCACATCTGGGCGCGGCGGATCGCATAACCAGTGGCGTTGTCGAGGCCAGCGAGGTTGATGTCTACTACGCCCGGGGTGAGACCAAACTCGGTGTCTTCCTCGTGCCGCTCAATGTCTTGCACCGTCCATCCCCTTTTGTGAGCTTGTTCCTGCGCTCACAGTCGCGTTGAAACGCGTGCGTAAGATCCACACGTTGCATGCCGCAGGGCGGTGGTGCCTTTGTTCCGGCGCTGGAGGCGAAATCAGCCCAGGTAAGGCTTCAGCCATCCGAGACCGGCTGATGTGGCTGCCTTGGGACGATACTCGCATCCCACCCAGCCAGCGTACTTCAGACGATCCATCAGCTCGAACAAAAATGCGTAGTTCACCTCTCCCACGTCGGGCTCATGACGGTCGGGTACACCCGCGATCTGTATGTGCCCAATGCGTGGAAGGTAACGTTCGAATTTCCGGCTTAGATCACCTTCTACGATCTGACAATGGTATAGGTCCATCTGGACCTTGAGATTGTCGCAGCCGGTTTCGGCGCATACTGCATGTGCTTCGGCCTGGGTGTTCAGGAAAAAGCCCGGGATATCGCGGGTATTGATCGGCTCGATCACGACCATGAGGCCCGCGGCGCGGGCCTGATTTGCTGCATACGCGAGATTCTGGACGTAGGTTGCGCGATGGCGCGCCCGGTCGGCTCCCTCCGGCAACAGCCCAGCCATGACGTGCAGGCGCTTGTTGCCAAGCGCTGCCGCGTATTCGAGCGCAGTGGCGATGCCGCGCTTGAATTCCTCCTCGCGGCCCGGGAGAGAGGCAAGGCCACGCTCATTCCTGGTTGCATCGCCAGGAGGAGCGTTGAAAAGCGCGAGTTCCAGCCCATTGTCGGCAAGGCGCGACTTGAGTTCGCTTGCGGCGTGCTCGTAGGGGAAGAGGAACTCGACGCCCTTGAAGCCGTCCTTGGCAGCGGCAGAGAAGCGATCGAGGAAGCCCACCTCGTTGTACATCATCGTGAGATTGGCGGCGAACCTCGGCATGTTGCCTCTCCGTTGGGGTGGTTCAGACGAGCGGGAAACGACGATTGATGTCTGCGACCTGCTCCGGTGTGAGGGGGCGCGTCTTGCGGCCTTCGAGCAGCAGGTGCAGCTTCGCAGTTGCCTCCAGTTCCTCAATGGCATCCGCGGCCGCTGCGAGCGTGGTGCCTGCTACGACGGGACCATGATTGGCGAGCAGCATGGCGTGGTGCTTGCCCGCAGTTGCGCGGACAGCGTCTGCCAGTGCCATGTCTCCAGGTGCGAAGTAAGGCACGAGCGGCAGGGTGCCGATGCGCATGACGTAGTAGGCGGTCAGCGGCGGCAGGACGTTGCAGGGGTCGACGCCGTCAAGCACCGATACGGCGACGGAGTGCGTGGCGTGGAGATGAATGACCGCGCCTGCCTTCGTCCGCTGCTGATACACGGCGAGGTGCAGGAAGTTCTCCTTCGAAGGCGGATCGCCGCTGAGGAGGTGCCCCTGCCAATCGAGCTTCGACAGCCGGGCGGGGTCGAGGCAGCCGAGGTTGGAGCCCGTGGGCGTCAGCAGCCAGCCGTCATCGACGCGGGCGCTGATGTTGCCCGTGGAGCCGTGTGTGAGCCCGCGGTCGAACATGGATTTGGCGATGGCGCAGATCTCTTCGCGCAGCCGGCTTTCCTGCATGCGTCACTCCAGTTGTGCGAGCGCCTTGGCGAAGAAGTCCTCGCCGCCGAAGTTCCCGGATTTCAGCGCCAGGGCGAGAGGGGTGCCGCCGAGGGTCAATGTCCAGGGGACGCCCGGATCGATCTGTGGGCCGATGCGCAGCGCAGTCACGTGCAGGGCATTCACGACGGCGCCGGAGGTTTCACCGCCAGCGACGACGAGCTTGCGAACGCCCTGCGCCACAAGCTGCTTTGCGATCTTTGCCAAGGCTGTCTCGACAACTTCGCCGGCATGGGCGACGCCGAGCGCGGATTGTGCCTCCTTCACCTCGGCGGGCGTTGCGGTGGCGTAGATCAGCACAGGCTCCTGCGTCATGCGGGCGGCGGCCCACTCAACAGCGGCATCGACGTTGCCTGGGTTGCGCGCGAGGGATAGCGGGTCCAGGCGGAAGGCGGGACGTGTCGCTTTCCAGCGAGCCACTTGCGCGTTCGTCATTTCCGAGCAGCTGCCCGAGAGCACGACCGCGGGGCCTTCGACGCGGGGAAGAGCTGCGCTTGTTGCAACGTGGCTCAAGCGCCCGGACTTGCGCAATGCGTTTGCTATGCCGAGGCCGATGCCGGAGCCTGCGGTTACGAGGGGCAACCCCTGGCAGGCTTCGGCAGCGACATCCAAATGCGCATCTGCAAGCGCATCGACAATGGCGATGGAGACGCCGGCCGCTTGCAGGCGCGCGAACTCAGAGCGTACGGCGGCCGCGCCCTGATCGAGCGTCGCATAGCGCACGAGGCCCACCTTCCGCGTGGTCTGGGCCTGCAGCACGCGGACGAGGTTGGCATCCGTCATGGGCGTGAGCGGGTGATTGCGCATGCCGGATTCGGACAGCAGCACATCGCCCACGAAAAGGTAGCCGCGGCAGACGGTGCGGCCGTTCTCGGGAAATGCCGGGCAGGCGATGGTGAAGTCGGCGCCTAGCTTGTCCATCAGTGCATCGGTGACGGGCCCGATGTTGCCCTTCGGCGTGGAATCGAAGGTGGAGCAGTATTTGAAATAGATTTGCTCCGCGCCCGCGCGTTTCAGCCACTGCAGTGCCGCAAGCGACTGGGCGACTGCGTCTTCCGGCGCAATCGTGCGCGACTTCAGGGCGACGACGACGGCGTCCACTTCTTCCGCGAGAGGCGAGGATGGAATGCCGATGGTTTGAATGGTGCGCATGCCGCCGCGCACGAGCATGTTGGCGAGATCGGTGGCGCCCGTGAAATCGTCGGCAATGCATCCAAGCAACAAGGGAAGGTTCCTCTCAGGACTTTGCAGACTTTGCGGCCGGCAAGGTGATGCCTGGGAATATCTTGACGACAGCGGCGTCATCCTCGGCGCCGAGGCCAGCGGCTGCTGCGGAGAGGAACATTTGATGCGCCGTCGCCGTCAAGGGCAAGGGGAATTTCTGGCCCTTGCCCGCTTCCAGTACGATGCCAAGATCCTTGACGAAGATGTTGACGGCCGATCTCGGTTTGTAATCGCCTTCGAGGATATGCGGTACGCGGTTCTGGAACATCCAGGATGAGCCGGCGCTGTTGGAGATCACGTCGAACAGCGTGTCGGGGTTGGCTCCGCACTTGATGCCGAGCGCCATCGCCTCGGCAGCGGCCGCAATGTGCACACCGGCGAGAAGCTGGTTAATCATTTTCACTTTCGAGCCGGTGCCTGCCGTGTCGCCAAGGCGGTAGACCTTGCTTGCGATGGCGGCGAGGACCGTCTCGCATTTGGCGAAGGCTTCGGCGGGGCCCGATGCCATGATCGTCATTTCGCCGGTGGCGGCCTTGGCTTCGCCACCGGAGACGGGCGCGTCGAGCATCTGGATGCCCGTCGCGGCGAGCCTCTCGGCAAGCTTCTCGGCGTAATCTGGGGGCAGCGTCACGCTCATGATCACGACGCTGCCTGCAGCGAGGCGGGCCGCCGCGCCGCCGGCGCCAAACATCACGCTTTCGACCTGCTCGGCGTTGACAACGAGGACGACGAGAATGGTGGATGCAGCCGCGACTGTTGCGGGCCCGTCGCACGGGGTGGCGCCCAGCGCCGCGAACGCGTCGACGACGGCCGGACGAACGTCGCAGACGTTGACGGAGAAGCCCGCGCGCAGCAGCGACTTCGCAACGCCGCCGCCCATGGAGCCGAGCCCAATCACGCCAACCGAAGGCTTGCTCATTCTCATCCTCCCGAAATCCGACTTTGCGGAAGGATTAGCACAGCCGTCGCCAGACCGCATTTTGCAACTTTTTCCGCGCGGGGGCACGCGCGCAACGGCGTTCAGCGCGGCTCGGGCAAACGGCCCGCGCCCAGATGCCTCGTGAAGGCAAGGTGCTGCGGCGCTCAGCCGGTGACTTTCTTCAGGGCCGCGGAGACCTTGTGGCGGATGACGTGGAAGCCACGCTTGCTCTCGTCCACCATCCAGTTCATCTGCAGCGAGCGGCGGGGACCGGCGAAGGGGGGGTGCCCGTGCCAGGATTTTTCCGAGCGCTTGAAGATGAGCATGGTGCCGTTGTCGGGCGGCACCTCGGCGACGTAGTTCTCGAGGTCGTGCCCGTCGCGCAGGATGCGAAGGCGACCGACCTTCTGCGGCCACTCGCGGTTCAGGTACAAGAGCACGGTTATGATCTTGTCCTTCGAGTCGGTGTGGATCTGGCCATCCTTGGCGCGCGTGTGGCCGCGTAAGGAATACATCTTCGGCCGCCCCTTCAGGGCGACGTCGAACTTCTGCTCGATGACCTCCTCGAACGCGCGACTGTCGAGATCGGCGATCACGTCCTTGATGAGCATGTCCGTGGTCAGGCTCTCGATGGGGAAGGAGCCGCCGGAGGGAATCGGTGGGAACGAATCGTTCACCTTCTCGATCGTGTCCTTGCTGACGACGTGCGGAATGATCGCGTAGTCGTAAGGCTCATGCTCAACCTTCGCGGTCTTGAGCCTATCGATATCGAGATATCGCATGCTTCCCCGTATCGTTATGCTTGCCATTCGAGCCGGGCTCGATCTTCATCATCGCCTTGCCCGCCTGACGTTTCTATACCAGTGCCACGTCTATACCAGAGCGGCGTGGCGCGTTAGCATCGGCCGCAGAATTGCGCTACTAGGCGGCGTTGCCGACAGCCAGAGCGGATTGCTGTCAGAGCGCTGTCAGTCTCCATGGGGCCCAAGACAAGAATGAAAGATGATGCGGGGTCAAGTGGCCGCGAGAGCACACGGCCCCTCGCCGGGGCGTCAGCCTGGCTTATCACCGACGAAAAGATCGGAATGCTGGTGCAGTGTCGCGGGGTGGCGGATGCACTGGGCGTTAAGTACGTGCACAAACAGGTGTCACCGCAGGGGATCTGGCGGGTGCTGTCGCCGTGGGTCGGTCCGGCGCCCGGCGAGCGGATGGGGAAATCCGGCAGCGCTTTTGCGCCGCCGTGGCCCGATTTTGCCATTGCAACCGGTCGCCTCAGCATTCCGTATCTGCGGCGCCTGAAGCGGCTCGCCGGCCGAGAGACTTTTACCGTGGTGCTGCAGGATCCCAAGACCGGGCTCGACACGGCGGACCTGATCTGGGTGCCAGCGCATGATCGGCTGCGCGGGGCGAATGTCATCACGACGCTGACTTCGGCGCACAGTTTTCCGCCAGCGCGGATTGCTGCGCTGCGGGCGCAGGTGCCGCGCGCGATCGCCGACCTGCCTTCGCCACGCGTGACGGTGGTGCTGGGCGGGGCTGGGGGTGGATACGAGTTCACGGGTGCGGACATGCAGCGCCTTGCGGAAGTCCTGGCGCGGTTGGCGCAAGCGCGTGTGTCGTTCCTGATCACGCCGTCGCGGCGCACGCCGCCTGAGCTGCTCGAAGCGGTGGATAAAGCGACGGCCACGGCACCCCGCATCCTGTGGCGCGGTGAGGGCGCCAATCCCTATCCGGATTTCCTGGCGCATGCCGATGTGTTGATCGTGACGGCCGACAGCGTGAACATGACAGGCGAGGCGTGCGCGACAGGGCGGCCCGTGTACGTGTTCTTCCCGTCAAAAGGAACTGCGAAGTTCAACCGGTTCCATGCTGCCCTGCAAAAGGCGGGGGCAACGCGACCGCTCACTGAGCAGACGCAAGGGCTGGAGAGCTGGAGTTATCAGCTTCCCGATGCGGCTGGGATGATTGCTGCCGAGATCGAGCGCCGGTGGCTGGCGCGGCGGAAGACCTGAATAGCCGTCAGGTGACAAGCTTGGCGGCCGCGCGTCCGGCGGTGCGGCCCGAGAAGATGCAGCCGCCGAGGAACGTGCCTTCGAGGGCGCGGTAGCCGTGCAGGCCGCCACCGCCGAAGCCTGCGGCCTCGCCGGCAGCGAAGATGTTGCCGAGCGGGCTGCCATCGGCCTTCAACACGCGCGCCGATAGATCGGTCTCCAGGCCGCCGAGTGTCTTGCGGGTGAGGGTCCAAAGCCGAACTGCGACGAGCGGACCGTTCGCGGGATCGAGAAGGCGATGGGGCTTGGCCACGCGGATCAGCTTGTCGCCGAGATAATTGCGGGCGCCGCGGATGGCGGTGACCTGTGCGTCCTTGGTGAAGGGATTGTCCATCTCGCGGTCGCGGGCCTGCACTTCGCGGGCGACGGTTGCGAGCTTGAGGAGATT
>JBDHTJ010000165.1:0-11231 GCA_039808585.1 Hyphomicrobiaceae bacterium
GAGCGGCTGGCCCACGGTGTTGATCATGAAGAAGGCGCCGAGCCGCTGCCCGTGCGAGAAGCCCAACGGGTGGATGACGAGCGGAACGCCGAGCTTCACGAGGCGCTCATAGAGCGGATCGAAGGAGCGGTCGGAAAGCTCACGCTCGAGCACGCGGCTGTCGATCTGGAAACCTTTGAGGCCCAGCTGCTCGACGCCGTGCGTGGCTTCCGCGATGGCTGCATCGACGAACGCCATGGGCAGCGTTCCCATGCCGAACAGCTGCTTCGGCGCCGCGCTGACGACTTTCGCCACGTGCTCATTCTGAAGGCGCGAGATGTCGATGGAAAGCGCGCGCTCGGCCCAGTAGTGCTGCTGTCCCGGGGCCGGCAGCACGCCCTGGATGTCGACGCGCATCTTCTGCATGAGCGCGCTGCGGGTGGCGAAGTCGTTGAAGCGCTGGCCCAGAACGGGGCCCTGCGCGGCATCCACCGCCTTGCTCTCCGGCGTGATGTCGCGCTGGTAGGGCACGAGATCCGGGTGGAAGACACCCGCCACCTTCTCGTTCACGGCGGGGCAGAGCGTGTGGGTGTGGAAATCGATGATGCTCATGATGTCCTCATGGCGCTCTTCTTCGGGGCCTCAATGGACGCCGAGGTAGCGTTGCAGGGCCGCGGGATCGGCCTGCATCTCGGCGGCCTTGCCCTGGTGCACGATGCGACCGGTCTCGATGAGATAGATGCGGTCAGCGAGTGCCAGCGCGCTGTAGAGGTTCTGCTCCACGAGCAGGATGCCGAGGCCTTCCTTGCGCAGGGCCGCGATGACGGTTTCGAGATGCTGCACCATCACGGGTGCAAGCCCCTCCGAGGGCTCGTCCATCAGGATCAGTTCGGGATCGATGACGAGCGCGCGGCCCACGGCCAGCATCTGCCGCTCGCCACCTGAAAGCTGGTTGCCGCGATGCTGCCGGCGCTCGGCGAGCCGCGGGAATGTGTCGAGCACGCGTTCGACCGTCCAGCCGGTTTTCACCGACGCCGGCTTCAGCATGGTCAGGTGCTCCACCACCGTGAGCGAGGGGAACAGGCGGCGGCCCTGCGGCACCAGCGCAATCTTGCGCTTGGCGATGTCGTGCGGGGCGAGATCGTTGATGCGCTCGCCCTTCCAGGTGATGCTGCCGCGGCGGACGAGTGGCGGCCGCGTGTTCATGATGGAACGGATGGTGGTGGTCTTGCCCATGCCGTTGCGGCCGAGAAGCGCCACGATCTCGCCCGGGGCCACGTCGAGCGTCACGCCCTGAAGGACGTGGGCCTCGCCATAGTAGCTGTGCACGTCAGAGACCTGCAGCATGCTGGCCTCCTTCGGTCGGCGCGGTGCCCGGCACGGTGTGCGGCTTGCCGAGGTAGACCTCCTGCACCAGCGCATTGGTGCGGATGGCCTCGGGCTTGTCCTCGGCGATGACGCGGCCGTTCTGCATCACCGTCACGTAGTCGACGAGGCCCAGCGCCAGATCCATGTCGTGCTCGATGAGGACGATCGACAGCGCGCGCGGCAGGCCGCGGATGATGTCGGCGAGGAATGTGCGCTCGGCCGGTGAAAGGCCGGCGGCCGGCTCGTCCAGCAGCAGGAGCCTAGGATCGGCAACGAGCGCCATCGCCACTTCCAGCTGGCGCTGCTCTCCGTAGCTCATGTCCTTCACCAGCACGCTCTCGCGGCCGGCAAGGCGCGAGACGGACAGGGCGGAGGCGACGCGGGCCTCGAGATCGGGCCCCAGGCGATCCTTGCCGAACAGCGAGAACTTCGAGGACGAAAGACCACGCGCTGCGAGTCGCATGTTCTCGAAGACGGTGAGCTGCCCGAAGAGATTGGTGATCTGGAAGGTGCGGGCGATGCCGAGATGGGCGCGGGCGGCGGCCGACTTGCGCGTCATGTCCGTGCCATCGAAGACGACGCGGCCGCCCGCCACCTTGGCGCCGCCCGTGATGGCGTTGAAGAGCGTGGTCTTGCCGGCGCCGTTGGGGCCGATCAACGCGCGCCGCTCGCCCCGCTGCAGCGACAGCGACACGTTGTCGACGGCCTTCAGGGCGCCGAAGGCCACCGTCACGCCGGTGATGTCGAGGATGGGAGAAGCCACGAAGCCCAACTCGGTCCTTGTCAGCGCTGGCCTGCCCTCGGCATGGCCCTGGCGCGCGGGGGAAGGTCTGCGGCAGGCACCGCGGGGGCGCCTGCCGCAAGGGAAGCTTGGCTCAGCTCTTCACGCCCTGGAAGGTGCGCGAGTAGGAGGGCTGCTTCATGTAGGTCTCGGGATCGTACTTCCAGAACTGCGAGACGTTGGGATAGCTCTCGATCGGCACGTTCCACAGTTTGCCGTCGGCCCGCTTCTCGACCTTGCGGATGTAGGCGTCGTAGACCGGGTTGCCGTACTGGTCGAGCTTCACGGTCTTGCCGAGCGGACTGTCCTTGAGCTCGGTGGCGAGCACGGCTTTCAGAAGCGCCTCGCGATCCTCTGCCTTGGCGCCGATGGTCTTGAGCGCCTCGGCCACCCACATGGCGCCGGAGAAGTGCGAGAAGCCATAGATCGAAGGCAGCTTCTGGTAGCGCTTCTCGTAGTCGGCGACGAACTTCTGCGTGGCGGGTTCCTTGGAGCCTTCGGCGAAGTGCGCGCAGGAGACGATGCCTTCCGCCTCGTCCTTCATGGTGCGGATGACGGACTGGTCGGTGGCGTTCATCGCACCCATGAGCGGGATCTTGCCCTTGAGGCCGAAGCTCGCCCACTGCTGGATGAGGCGTGTCGCATCGGCGCCCGTCTCCATGGCGAAGACCGCATCGACGCCGGCATTGGCGAGCTGGCCGAGGTAGGGGCTGAAGTCGGCCGT
This sequence comes from Hyphomicrobiaceae bacterium, assembly GCA_039808585.1. Lineage (GTDB taxonomy): Bacteria > Pseudomonadota > Alphaproteobacteria > Rhizobiales > Hyphomicrobiaceae > AWTP1-13. The sequence goes on from JBDHTJ010000165.1 coordinate 2,853, forward strand.
GTTGAGCGGATGCCAGAACTGCTGGGTGACCTTGCCGCCGAGCTCGGTCAGCATCTGCGTGAAGCCACCGCACTGCTCGTGGCCGAAGGTGTAGTCCTGCGAGATGGTGGCGACCTTCTTGTAGCCCTGCTTGAAGGCCCAGTCGGCCATCGGGCGCGACATCTGGCTCGCCGTGTAGCCGGCGACGCGAATGACGTTCGGGATGCGGGCGCGCTGGGTGAGATCGTCGGCTGCGATCACGGGGATGAAGTAGGGCGTGCCAGTGCCCTTGACGTAGTTGGCGACGGCGAGGCCGGTGTTGGCGAGGATGTTGCCGAAGAGGAAGTGGACGTTGCCCTGCTCCACCAGGCGGCGGGCCTTCTGCAGCGCGGTGTCGGGGTTGGAGGCGTCATCCTCGATGGTGATCTCGACCTTGCGGCCCGCCACCTCCTTGTTGACGGTCTCCCAGTACATCTCGAAGCCCTCGACGAGCTCCTTGCCGCCGGCCGCGATCACGCCGGTGAGCGGCGCCAGGAGGCCGATCTTGATGGGGCCTGTGCCCTGGGCACGGATGATGGCGGGGAAGCTCGCCACGCCGGCGGCGAATGCGCCCGTGGCCTTGAGGAACTTGCGGCGGTCTGTCTTGCTCGGGCTGGTCATGGGATCTCCTTACGCAGCGGATTTCTGTAATTGATCACAGTTTGCGCCTCTGCCTCTGCGGGCAGCGAGAAGGCGCAGCTTTCCGATCACGCCTTCCGGCGCGAAGATCATGATGAAGATGAAGGTGAGGCCGAGCACCATCTGCCAACGCTCGGTGAAGGAGCTGACGGCCTGCTCGAGGGCGATGATGATGAAGGAGCCGACGAAGGCGCCGAACAGCGTGCCGATGCCGCCGACGATGGCCATCAGCAGTCCCGCCACGGATTGCGACAGCTGCACGGTTGAAGGGCTGACGAAATCGTTGAACACGGCATAGAGCGCACCGGCGATGCTGGCGAAGAATCCGGACATCGTGAAGGCGAGCGTGAGGTGCAGCGGAACGTTGTAGCCGAGGCTCGCCATGCGACTCTCGCTGTCCTTGATGCCGCGCAGCGTGAGGCCGAACGGCGAGGTCACGAAGCGCCACATGAAGAAGGTGAGCACGGCGACGACGAGCGCGATCATGGCATAGAGCACGTAAGGGTCGAGCAGCAGCCCCGAGCGCATCTGCCCGCGTATGCCGTTCTCGCCGCCGGTCACCTCGGTCCAGCGCAGGCAGACGCCCCAGACGATGAGGCCGAGCGCCAGCGTGAGCAGCAGGAAATAGACGCCCGAGGTGCGCACGGCGAGCAGGCCGAAGAGCAGCGACAAGAGCGTGCCGGCGACGATGCCGAGCGCCATGGCGGCGGGAAGGCCGAGGCCCATGGTGGTGACGGCGTAGATGGTGACGTAGGTGGAGGTGCCGAACAGCGCGCCGTGGCAGAGCGGCGTGCGGCCGGTGTAGCCGGCGAGGATATCGACCGCCATGGCGAGCACCGCGAAGATGAGGATCTGCGTCGCGACACTCACATAGTAGGTGGGCATTGCCAGCGGCAGGGCGACGAGGGCAGCCACGGCCACGAGCATCACGACGCGCAGGGAGGCCCGCATCACGTGGCCCTCCCGAACAGGCCGAGCGGCCGGAAGGCGAGCAGCACGGCCATGGGGCCGAAGATCACGAAGTAGGCAAGCTGGGGAAACCAGACCTGCCCGAAGGTGTTCAGAAGCCCGATGAACAGCGAGCCGATGGCGGCGCCCTCCAGGCTGCCGCGGCCACCGATGATGACGACGGCCAGGCTGAACACGAGGATCTCGGAATCGGCACTCGGATAGAGCGCCAGGAAGGCACCGCCGAGCAGCCCACCGAGGCCAGCGAGCGCCGAGCCCAGCATGAAGGTGATGAGGAACACGCGGCGAATGTCGATGCCGCAGGCTTCCACCATCTCGGCGTCGTCGACGCCGGCACGGATGAGTGCGCCAAGCCGCGTCTTGTTCAGCATCAGCCACAGGGCGGCGAAGACGAAGATGCCGACCGCCAGCACGAACAGGCGGAACTTCGGATAGAACAGCGTGCCCACCTGCACCACGCCCTGCAGCCACGATGGCGTGAGCACGGAGAAGGTGTCTCCCCCCCAGATCACGAGCGCGAGGTCGTTGAGGACCAGGGCGACGCCCAGTGTCAGCATCACCTGGCGCAGGTCGAAGCCGCGCACGAAGCGCAGCAGGCCGCGGTCGAGCAGGAGGCCAGCGAAAGCGATCGAGGCCATGGCGGCGATGCCGGCCACAATGAAGCTGCCGGTGAACTGGCCCACCGTGTAGCCGATGTAGCCGCCCAGCAGATACAGCGCTCCGTGCGCCAGGTTGACGATGCGCAGCAGCCCGAAGATGAGCGTGAACCCGGACGCGACGACGAACAGCAGCGCCGCGAACGTGAGCCCGTTCAGGATCTGGAAGGCCATCATGCGCGTGCCCCCCTGCCCTAGCCCTGAAGGCCCAGGCGTTTGCGCTCGCCCGCATACCAGTCGAAAATCTGCTCGCCGGTCCAGAATACCACGCCCGGCTTGTGGCGGATCACCTCGAGGATCTGGCGGAAGTACTTGAGGCGGTGCGGCGCGCCCATGATGTAGGGGTGCAGCACGAGTGCCATGACGCGGGCGCTGGTGCGGGCGTCATGATAGAGCTGTTCGAACTGGTCGAGCGCGCGATCGCGATACTCGGACGCCTTGTGATGCTGGATCAGCATCATGGCGACATCGTTGCATTCCTGCGTGTAGGGCACGTTGACGATCTCGCCCTGGCGCGTCTTGAGCACCGTGGGCTGGTCGTCGAGCACCCAATCGCAGACGTAGTCGTAGCCGGCTTCGTGGAGCAGGTCGGGCGTGTGCCACGTTTCGGTGAGACCAGGGCCCAGCCAGCCGCGCGGCCGCTTGCCGGTGAAGTCGGCGATGGCCTGCGTGGTCTTGGCGATGTCAGCCGGCTCGTCGTCCACCTTCTGCATGTTCTTCTGCGTGAAGCCGTGGCCCATGAACTCCCAGTTGCGCTTCAAGGCGGCCTCAGAGATGGCCTCGTAGGTCTTGATCGCGGAGCCGTTGATGGCGAGCACGGCCGGCACGTCGAAATCGTCGAACACCTCGAGCATGCGCCAGAAGCCGACGCGATTGCCGTACTCGTGCCAGGCCCAATTCGGGATATCCGGCATGGGCGAGCCACCGGCCGGCGGCGTCAGCACCGTGCGCGGCATGGTGGAGTGGATGTCCCACTCCTCGACGTTGACGATGATCCAGACGGCAAGACGTGCCTCGCCCGGCAGCACCAGCCGGGGACGCTGCGAAATGGCGGAGTACTTCAGCCGCTCGGCCGGCGTCATGACTTGTCAGCCTCCCCGATGCGCACGGAAAGTGCGGGAAGATCGCTGACGGTCGCGACCAGAACGTCTCCCGGCACCACGGCGCCCACGCCCTCCGGCGTGCCCGTCATGATGACATCACCGGGCTCGAGACGATACTGCTCAGACAGCTTGGACACGATCTCGGCGACGGACCAGGTCATGTGTGCAGTGGTGGAGGACTGGCGAACCTTGCCATTGACCGAGAGCGAAATGGCCCGATCGGCCTTGTGCCCGACAGCGCTTGCCGGTGAGAGCGCGCTGAGCGGGGCGGAATGATCGAAGGACTTGCCCATCTCCCAGGGCAAGCCCTTGTCCTTGGCAATGGTCTGCAGGTCGCGCCGCGTCATGTCGAGGCCGACGCCATAGCCCCAGACGTGCTCCAGCGCCTTGTCCTTGGCGATGTTGCGCCCGCCCTTGCCGATGGCCGCCACAAGCTCGACTTCGAAATGCAGGTTGGACGTGAGGGGCGGATAGGGCACGACGCCACCATCGTGCACGATGGCATCGAGCGGCTTCTGGAAGAAGAAGGGCGGATCGCGCTCGTCCGCACCCTCGTTCATCTCACGGACGTGAGCGAGGTAGTTGCGGCCCACGCAGTAGATGCGGCGCACGGGGAAGCGCGCCGTTTCGCCCGCCACCGGAAGCGAGGCCTGCGGCGGCGGCGCGATGACATAGGCGCTCATGCGTGCACCTTCTTGAGGCCGTTGTACCAGTTGTAGATCTGCGCGCCGTTCCAGTGCACCACGCCCGGATGCTTGTTGATGTGGTCGTAGATCTCTTCCAGGTACTTGATGCGATGCGGCTGGCCGGAGATGTAGGGGTGGATCGCCATCGCCATGATGCGCGGGCGCGTGGCGCCTTCCTGCCAGAGGCGGTCGAACTGGTCGCAGCAGCGCTTCTTCCAGTACTCGCTCTCGTGGTGCTGCACGATCATCATGGGGATGTCGTTGAGTTCCACCGAATAGGGCAGCGTGACGAGCGGGCCCTTGGCGGTGCTGATCACGGTGGGTTCGTCGTCGTAGACCCAGTCGCCGATGTACTTCACGCCGGCAGCTGCGAGCAGTTCGGGCGTTTCATAGGTCTGCGTCAGGCCTGGCCCCAGCCAGCCGACGGGACGCGTGCCGGTGAACTTCTCCAGCACGTCCATCGACTTGTTGATCATGCCGGCCTGATCCTCGATCTTGTGGATCGGCATCTGCTCGTAGGCATGACCCATGAATTCCCAGCCGGCGTCCTTGGCCTCGCGGGCAACGCGCTCGTAGTCGAGGCAGACGCGCGCATTGATGGAGAGCGTGGGCTTGAGCCCGAGGCGCTTGTAGAGGTCGAAGAAGCGCCACACGCCCACGCGCATGCCGTACTCGTGCCAGCTCCAGTTCGGAACGTCCGGCAGCAGCACCTGGCCGGTGGGGGCCGGGATCACCTGCCGCGCCATGGGCCGCGAGATGTCCCACACCTCGAGGTTGACGATGCTCCACACGATGATGCGGCCGTCATCCGGCAGCTTAAGGGGCGGCCGGTCGACGATGGCCGAATAGGCCGCGCGCTGGTTGGGGATCATGGTGCTGGAGCTGGGTTCGCTCATGGGGCTCCCTCAGGCTTGCTGGCGCTGCTTGGAAACGAGGCTCAGGGCCTCGCCGGACGACATGACGTGGGCGAAGGCGGTGCGCAGGCACAGGAGTGCCGCGGCATGATGATCGGGGCTGTCCATGGTGTCGACGCAGTCCTCGACCACGATGACGGCATAGTCGCGCACGTTGGCAGCGCAGGCGGTGGCGAGCACGCAGCTGTTGGTATTGATGCCCGTGAGCAGCACGGTGTTGATGCCGTGCGTCCTCAGCGTGATGTCGAGGTCGGTGCCCTGGAAGCAGTCGTAGCGCTTCTTGGTGTTGACGACCACATCGCCATCCTGCTGCAGGCCCGGCATGATGGTGCAGCCGGGGGAGCCGGCGAGGTTGTGCCGGAGCACGTTCTTGCGCGTGGCCTTGGGGTCTTCCGCGCGCGTGCGCCAGAACGGGTTGGCGCGGATCTCCTCCACGTCGCGATAGGTCGTGACGATGTGGTAGACGGGAATGCCTTGCGTGCGCGCCTTGTCGAAGAAGGCCTTGTTGGCAGCCGTCAGGCGCGCGGCGGTTTCGGGCGAGGCCGGCATCGTCGCCACGGCCGGATCGAGATGGCCCCTATGGCAATCGATTGCGACGATGGCCGCCTTGATGCTGTCGACGCCGATGTTCATCGGGCTCGCCTTCCTTGCCTCGTTGGCCTCAGATGAGCGGGTTCCAGCCGGTCTTGAGCAGGGCCCGCTGGTCGATCTTGAAGACATCCGCAAGCCAGTCTGACAGGATTTCCTGGCCGATGGTGGGGTTGTCGTGCTGGCAATGCTCGGCACCCGTCTCGTGCGGCTCGACAAGGCGCAGCGTGGCGTTCACGCCCTTGGCCTTGGCATAGTCGTACACCTTGCGCGCGGCCGAGACCGTCAGCACGTCGTGGCCGCCGTGCAGCACGAGGTAGGGGCAGCGCATGTTCTCCAGGTGCCCCTCGAGCGTGAAGGGCTTCGCCTTCTCCATCGCCGCCTTCATGCTGGGCGTGCCGAACACCCACTTGACGTGCATGGCGAGGCCGAAATCCTCGCCCTTGTTGCCCCAGATGTCGGTGATGGACCAGATCGCGCCGTGCGAGATGCAGGCGGCAAGGCGGTGCTCGTAGCAGCCGGCGCGGGCGGCGTAGTAGCCGCCGAGGCTCGAACCGCACACGGCGATGCGGGAAGCATCGACATCGGCGCGCTGCTCGAGCCAATCGATGCAGCGCCCCACCGGCACTTCCGTATCGACGCGGTTGACGACCTTGTGCCGGCGCAGGGTGCCGCCTTGGCCCGGCAGGTCGACCATGAGCACCGAGATGCCGCGCTGCAGGCAGCCGTGCGCCTGCATGAACCACATCTCGTCCTTGATGCTGTCGAGCCCGCCCATGCAGATGAGCACCGGCAGCTTCTTGCCGGGAAACGGCGCGCGCACGAAATAGCCGCACAGCGACACGCCGTTCTCGTAGGGGATGTCCACCACCTCGCCCGGCGGGTTGAGATACTGCAGGAACTTGTGGCTGCAGGCCTCCATGCGCTCGAAGGTGGGCAGGCGGCGCGGATCATCCGGCTCCAGATGGAACTCGGCCTGGCGGTAGTAGTCGGCTGCGCGCAGGAAGCAGTTCATGGCGGTGCGAATGTGGCCGGCCTTTTCCTCCGCCAGGCCGCGCTGCCAGTTGAAATCGCCGATGCGCTTCCACTCCGCGTGCCAGCTCTCGAGCGAGCCCGGCACCATGCGCGAGGCTGCGAGGAAGACCTCGCTGACCGCGCCGCCGCCTTCCTGCGTCTCCCCCAGCCCGCGACGGAATTGATAGGAGAGCCAGGGATGCTCGGGCCAGTGATGCCAGCCCATCGGCTCGTAGTGCGCGTTGCGGTCTGCGGTGATCGCCTCGATGGCGTTGTCGTCGTCGAGCCCTGCCATGCCTTATCCCGGGTAGAAAGCGGGGTCTGCCGCACCCCTGTCGCCGATTGCAAAGCTCATCGACCGGGAGGATATTGTCAACCCGAACTGCATACACTTCTCACTTTACGACTGGCTGCTGATTGGACATTCGCCCAAGTTTGCAGCATCGCACGGGCGAGTTGGCAGACCCACTGTGTGCAGTTTATGATTTCGACCCCTGCCGGAAGCCAACGGGGAGACGTGCGGGATGATCGCCCAGGACATCGCTCGCGGGGAGCAGGAGCCAGCGATTGATAACGACGCGGCGGGACCCGACAACCCGCTGACGCGCTCCCTGTCGGCCGCGGACCAGGTGCGGGAGGCGATCCTGTCCGGCGCCTTCAGCCCCGGGGCCCGCATCAACGAGGTGCACCTGTCGCGCGAACTGGGCATGTCGCGTACCCCCACACGGGCGGCCTTGCATGCGCTGGCGGCGGAAGGGCTGCTCGACTACGCGCGCAACCGCGGCTTTCTCGTGCGCGAGTTCCCGCTGCAGGCCGTGCTCGACGCCTACGAGATCCGCGCCAGCCTCGAAGGCGTGGCCTGCCGGCTGGCTGCGGAGCGCGGCTTCTCCAGCGCGCAGAAGGCGGAGATCGAACGGGCCTTGCGCGAGGGCGAGGAGATCCTGGAGGCTGCCGAGTTGGGCGAGCGGGAGCTTGCCGCCTATCGCCGTGTCAACGTCGTGATCCACGACACCATCATCACGGCGGCGCGGAACCGGATGCTGACGGAGACCGTGCGCCTCACGCTCAACATGCCGGCCGCCACGACGCGGCACATCGTGGCCTTCACGCACCGTGACGTGCGCCGCCGCCATGACGACCATCACCGCATCTACGACCTGATCTGCGCGGGCGAGGGCGCGCGCGCCGAGGCCCTCATGAAAGAGCACGTGATCGGCATCAAGGCCGAGCTGGCGAAGGGCAGTGCGGGCTGAGAGGCCAGTGCATGCGCGGTCGTGTTTCTCTCACGTGCTGCGCCCTCCAGGGCAAGCGCAGCAAGCCCCACGCTCGTTCGCCGGCCCGGAATGAAGGAGCGGCGCGCGAGGCGTTCTCTCTCCGCCGGCCTGCCATCCCCCCCTCCCTGTCCCTCCCCCACAAGGGGGGAGGGACGATGAAGGCGCGGCGCTTGGCACTCTCGGTACGTCGACACGCGTCGCGCGATGAACTCCGCGCCACGCGCACCCCGCGGGCCGCAGCCGTCCCCCTCCCCCTGGTGGGGAGGGGACAGGGGCGGGGGGAACCCCGACGCTGATGAGATGGAAGCCGGATCAACTCGCGGTAACGGACCGCGATTTACTACTCTCAACGGGCCTGCCATCCCCCCCTCCCTGTCCCTCCCCCACAAGGGGGGAGGGGACGATGAAGGCGCGGCGCTTGGCACTCTCGGTACGTCGACACGCGTCGCGCGATGAACTCCGCGCCACGCGCACCCCGCGGGCCGCAGCCGTCCCCCTCCCCCTGGTGGGGAGGGGAC
>JBDHTJ010000166.1:0-11220 GCA_039808585.1 Hyphomicrobiaceae bacterium
GACGAGGCCCTGATAGATGCGGCCGCCGTAGGTGTAGGTCGGGTTGCCGTAGGCGTGTCCGAAGCCATAGGTGGCGAATGTCGTATAGCCGGAATAGGTCCCGCCGGAGGACGCGGCGCCGTCCTGGTAGATGGTCATGGTGCCGGCCGAGACGTTGAAGATGTTGGTGTGATCGTTGCCCGCGCTCGCCGTCGAGAAGCTGCCGCCGCGATCCGTGACGCCACTGCCGCTCGCCAGGATGCAGGGCTGGCCGTAGAGGAAGGCATCCGTCGCATAGTTGTTGGGCGAGCCGCCGCCTCCGAACACGACGCAGTGATTGTTCGCGGAAGGGCTGGCTTGCTTCGTGGCCCAGCAGAGCGCCCAGCCGCCACTCGGCGTCGTGTAGGTGGCGGCCGCCATGAGCTCATCATCGACACCATCGAAGAGCAGCCAGGACTTCGTTCCGTCCGTCTTGTAGAGCGGGCGCTTGCTGGCGGTGGCCTGCGTCAGGTGGCGGCCGTTGCCGCTCTTGTCGTTGATGCGGGCGACGGCCTGGCCATCGGCCGTCACCGGCACGGTGCCGGCGGTATCCTGGAACAGGGTCGAGAGATCGGAGGCGTCGTACCACATGGCCGGCGATAGGCTTGCCGGCGTGAAGCTCGTGGAGATCGTGTAGGTGGCCGTGGCGACGGCGCTGTTGGTCATGCCGGCTTTTGCCGCCAGAGCCTTGAGGGTGGTGGTGGCGGCAATGCTGAGCGGGGCGCTGTAGACGGCGCTTGCCGTGGTCGGGGTCGAGCCATCGGTGGTGTAGTAGATGGTCGCGCCCGGCGTGCCGCATGCGATGGCCACGGTTTGCGTGCCGACATACGTGCCCGCGGCCGGTGAGAAGGTTGGCGTGGCGACGGTGCTCGAGATCGTGTAGGCGGCCGTCGCGACAGCGCTGTTGGCCAAGCCGGCCTTTGCAGCGAGCGCATTGATGGTCATGTTCGCGGCAACGCTGATGGGGGCGCTGTAGACCGGGCTGCCGGTGGTGGGGGCCGAGCCGTCCGTCGTGTAGTAGATGGTGGCGCCGGCCGTGGCGCAGGCGATGGTGACCGTCTGCGTCGTGGCATAAGTGCCGCCCGCGGGCGTGAATGCAGGCGTGGCGACCTGGTCCTGCACGGTGTAGGCGGCGGTGGTGATGGCACTGTCGAGCATGCCGGACTTCACGGCGATGGCCTTGACTGTGGTGGTGCCATTGGGCAGCGCGATGGGAGCAGTGTAGAGCGCGCTCGCAGCCGTTGGCGTGGTGCCGTCGGTGGTGACGTAGATCGCGGCGCCAGCCGTGCCGCAGGTGATGGTGAGCGTGCGCGGCGCCGTGTAGGTGCCCGCTGCCAAGGAGAACGCCGGCGGCGCCACCTGCAGCACCGGCGGCTTCACGAACAGCAGCCGGTCGTAGCAGAACTGCGCATAGCGCTGGCCGCCGGTCGTGTTGAGGTGCAGTCCGTCGTACATATAGAGCGAGGCGGTCTGGGCCGAGATGCCGCTTTCGGAGATATCGATGAAAGGGCAGCCGAGCTTGCGCGCCACGTCGCGGATGGCCTGCTGGAATTGCGCGATGGTGTTGCCGTTGCTGTTGGGCGTGTTCCAGTTGGCGCCGCCGGGATAATTGGTGCTGGAGTTATTGTACGTGATGATGAAAACGAGCGTGCGCTGCGGGTTGGCAGCGAACACGGCGACGCCCGCCGCGTGCAGGGCGCCGTAGAAGGTGGCGGTGGTGGTGTCGGCGATGGTGCCGAGCGTGGAGAAATAGCCGAAGTCGTTCATGCCGGGCTCGATGGTCACGAGATCGGCATCGGCCGCAATGTTGGCGACCTGGTTATAGATGGCGAGGCTGCCGCCCCCGTTGGCGTTGACGGCGATGCAGCCGCCCGACACGCCCTGGTTCACGACCGTGACGCCCAGCAGCGTCGCGAGCGGGCTCACATAGAGGCCGCCTGCGGTAATGGACGTGCCGAGTGCTGCCCACTTCTTTCCGGCCCACGGATTGGTGAGGCCTGCGCCCAATGTGGTGAGCGGGAGTGAGACAGCGCCGGTGACGCGGTCGACGACGAGTGCCTCCTTCCAGGTGGTGCCGTCCGGGCTGACCTTGACGTGGAAATTGTCGTCGCCGGTGAGTCCCATTTCCGCACGCGCCGAAAAGCCGGTCTGGAAGATGGTGCTGGCGGTGTTGGCAGCCGCAGCCTTGTTGATCTTCTGGCGGTGGTCGGTGCCATCATGGTTGAAGAGGCTGGCGGCGGCGTTGACAGCCAGTCGGTTGGTGACGTCGGCAGTGGCATTGACGCCCACGAATGGCGCCGGGTTCACGCTGCCTCCGGCCTTGCCCCAGGCCTGGCCATCGAAGGCGTAGATCTGATCTTCGTCCTGCACCCATACGAGCCAGCCCTCGAGCGGCGTGAAAAGGGTCCAGGCTCCATCCTGAAAGGCCGCGATGCGTGTGGCGGCGCCAGACCAGGCGCCGGTCGCGCCAGAGGGGACGATGTAACGGGCGCCTTCGGTGGCGCTGGTGGGAGGCGAGGTCGTGGTGCGGCTTGCGACCGAGATCTGCACGAGGGCATCGAGGGCGCGAATGGCCTCGTTGTGCGTCACGTGCTTCTGGGCCTGTTGGGGCAGGATGTAGGGCAGGCGGAGATTAGGCGTCGTATCGCTCATCGGGCGCGTGGCTCTGGCTCGGACTGTTCAATGCGTCGTGCATTGTAAGCGCGGTGCGAGAGGCGGGGATAACGTGCGCGAGGGTTAATGTTGGAGCGATGCGGCAGCGGGGAAAGATCCCGGAAGACGCGCCGCCAGGCGCGGCAATCCGGGAAGGCAATTTCGGGAGGCGGGCGCGATGGCCCACTTCCCGTGTGGTGAAGTCGACTGTGAGGTTGCGTTACTCCGCGGCCTGGCGATGAGAGCGCGCGTACTTCAAGAGCGCGTCGTCGGCGACCTTCTCGATGGGACGGAAATCCTGGTGCGCGATCCACTCCGCCCTGGTGGGCTTGCGGATGTAGTTGGAGCAGGCGTTGAGCGTGAGATAGACGATCCGCCGGGAGTACGGCGTGATGTTGCCGGCAGAGCCATGCACGAGGTTGCCGTGGAACATGAGCATGCCGCCTGGCTTGCCGGTGGGCGCGACGATGCCCCCTTCGGCGACGAGACGCTCGACGGTTTCGTTGTCGAGCGTCCAGAGCGGATAGTTGGTGGTGGACTTGTCGTGACCGGCTTGCAGGTTCCCGTGCTTCTGCGAGCGCGGCACAAGCATCAGCGCGCCGTTGATGGGCAGCACCTCGTCGAGGAACACCGAGATGTTCATGGCCCTGGGCTCGGGCATTCCATCGTCGCGCAGCCAGGTGCCGTAGTCCTGATGCCATTGCCAGACGTCGCCGTCGAACTTGGCTTTGGCGTTGATCTTGAACTGGTGCATGTAGACCCGCTCGCCGAAGACCTGCTCGACAGGATCGATCATGCGCGGATGGCGGCCCAGGATCGAGAAGGCCTCGTTGTAGGTGTGGGCCGCAAAGGCGGTGCGGGGCGCGCCGGATTTCTCGCGCCAGATCTCCGGGCGGTTGCTGGCGAGGACAGAAGCTGATTCCTCACGCAGGACGGCAATCTCTTCCGGTGTGAAGAGTTCAGGAAGGAACAGCCAGCCTTCGGTGTGGAATTGGTCGAGCTGGGCCTGGGTGAGTTTCATGAGCGCGCCTCCTTCAGTCCTTTTTGGTTCTGGGGCGCAGCCTAGCATTGCCGCGGGTTTCCTCGAAGCCGGAAGCCGAGAACCGAAGAGAGACACTTTGTGCAGCGCAGCAAGCGGGCATGCTTGCCTCAGACTTTACGCGGAATTTCCAAAGCGAGGGCTCGCCCTGGCGGAAAGGCGCCACTAAGATGCCGAGCATAAGAACTTCGAACGAACTTCAGGGAGACGGAACGACATGAAACGCCTTTTGCCGGTGTGCTTTGCCGCTTTGATGATGGCCTCTGGCCAGGCCTGGGGGCAGGCCTTCGACGGGACGGTCAAGATCGGCGTCCTCAACGACCAGTCGAGCCTTTACGCAGATGCGACGGGGCAAGGTTCCGTTACGGCCGCCCGCATGGCCGTCGAAGACTACATGAAGGCCAATCCGAATTCGAAGCTGAAGATCGAGGTGATCTTCGCCGACCACCAGAACAAGCCGGACATCGGCTCGGCCATTGCCAAGCAGTGGTTCGAGCGCGAAGGCGTGGACATGGTGCTCGACGTGCCGAACTCGGCGGTGGCGCTGGCCGTGGCGGAAGTGGCGAAGAACCTCAACAAGGTTACGGTGAACGGCTCCGCCGGCACGACGCGCCTCACGGGTGACCTGTGCTCGCCCAACACGGTGCATTGGACCTTCGACAACTTCGCACTGGCGAACGGCACTGGCCGCGCGATCGTGTCGACGGGCGGCGACAGCTGGTTCTTCATCACGGCGGATTATGCCTTCGGTCACGACCTCGAGGCGCAGACGAGCGCGGTGGTGAAGGCACAAGGCGGAAAGGTGCTGGGCACCGTGCGCGTGCCGCTGAACACGTCGGACTTCTCTTCCTACCTGCTGCAGGCGCAAACCTCGAAGGCGAAGGTGATCGGGCTTGCCAATGCGGGCGGCGATACCATTACGTCGATCAAGCAATCTTCGGAATTCGGCATCGTGGCGGGCGGGCAGCGGCTGGCAGGGTTGCTGGTGTTCATTACCGATGTCCACTCCCTGGGCCTCAAGACGGCGCAGGGGCTGCAGTTCACCGACAGCTTCTACTGGGACAGGAACGATGACACGCGTGCATGGACCAAGCGCTTCGTCGAGAAGATGAACGGGAAGCAGTATCCGACGATGAACCACGCCGGCAACTACGGCGGGGCGCTGCACTTCCTCAAGGCCATCGAAGCGGCGCAGACACGTGACGGCGCCAAGATCGTCGCCAAGATGAAGGAACTGCCGACCGAAGACGTCACCTTCGGCAAGGGCAAGGTGCGCGAGGATGGGCGCCACATGCACCCGATGTACCTTTGGGAGGTGAAGAAAGAGAGCGAGAGCAAGGGCGCCTGGGACTACATGAAGCTCGTCAAGACGATTCCGGCCGAGGAGGCATGGCGTCCGCTGAGCGAAGGCGGCTGCTCGATGGTGAAGAAGTAAGCCGCGATCCACGGACCGAAACGCCAAAGGGATGCAGCCTGCGCTGCATCCCTTTTTTCTTGGCCGCACATCTTGTGCGAGCGGGGCCTGGGGCCCTCGCTCAGCCCATGTGGAAGCCGGGTGTGGATTTGGACAGTTGTGTCTCTTCGTCTGTCATGCCTTCCGGAATGCCCTCGAACAAGGGCGAGGAAAGGTAGCGCTCGGCCGTGTCGGGCAGCATGCACAGGATGACGGTGCCGGGCGCCGCCTTCTCCGCGATCTTCATGGCAACGGCGAACGTCGAACCGCCCGAGATACCGGTGAAGATGCCCTCCTTCTGGGCCAGCTTGCGTGACCAGGCGATGCCTTCGGCGCCCGCGATGGGCACAAGCTCGTCATAGAATTTCTTGTCGATGGCTTCCTGCAGAACGTAGGGGATGAAATCGGGCGTCCAGCCTTGGATCGGATGCGGCTCGAACGCGGGATGGCTCTCAGCCGGCGCGTTGTTTTCGCCGCGGCCCTGGCCACGGCCGGAACCGATGAGCTGGGCGTTTGCCGGCTCGCAGAGGACGATTTTCGTCTCGGGCCGTTCCTTGCGCAAGACGCGGGCGACGCCCGTGACCGTACCACCGGTGCCGTAGCCCGTGACCCAGTAGTCCAGCCGGTCGCCCTTGAAGTCGGCGACGATTTCGCGGCCGGTGGTGGTCTCATGGATGTCGGCGTTGGCCTCCGTCTCGAACTGGCTGGCGAGGAACCAGCCGTTCGCCTTCGCGAGCTCGACCGCCTTCTGGTACATGCCGAAGCCCTTGGCTGCGCGCGGGGTGAGAATGACCTTGGCGCCCAGGAAGCGCATGAGTTTCCGCCGCTCGATGGAGAAGGTCTCGACCATGGTGACGACGAGCGGATAGCCCTTGGCTGCGCAGACCATGGCAAGGCCGATGCCGGTGTTGCCACTGGTGGCCTCCACCACCGTCATGCCGGGCTTTAGCCGGCCGGAGCGCTCCGCCGCCTCGATGATGTTGAGCGCGAGGCGGTCCTTCACGGAACTTGCGGGATTGAAAAACTCTGCCTTGACGTAGAGGCGGACGCCAGCGGGTGCGAGATTGTTGATGCGGATCGCGGGCGTGTTGCCGACGGTATCGAGGACGCTCTCGAAAACGTGTCCGTGGCCGGATGTGGTGCGGATCTTGCCGGTGTTCGCGACGCTCATTGAAGCCTCCAGGCCTTGGCGCTGCCGCAGGAGAGGGCAGCGCGTGGCCGGCAAGACTAGTTTTTGCTGCCAGGGAAGCAACCCCGCTTTCGTGGATTGCACTCGGGGAGGCGCGAAAAATCTCGCTTCGGCGTGGATAATCGGGGCGTTAGGGCGGCCTGAGAGGGGGGCGCCCTTGCACGGAATGGGACAGTTGCGTTCTATTAGGCGGTTGGCACCGCGGTTGCATCTGCCGGTGGCGGGTTTCACCAGGATGGACGCAGAGAGGCTCTGGCAATGAAGCGAAGACCGGTCGTCGGCGTGATCGGCAATTTCTACATGATCGAGAACCGGTTCGCGGTGCAAATGGTGGGCGAGCGGAACCTGCGTGCCATTGCGGAGGTGACTGGAGCGCTGCCGCTGATGTTCGCGGGGTTGCCGCGGGTGACAGATGTCGGCTGCCTGCTCGAGACCGTCGACGGCATCCTGCTTACGGGCGCGCGTGCCAACGTGCATCCGCGCCACTTCAAGGCGGAGCCCAATCCCAAGCACGAGCCCTATGACGAGAGCCGCGACGCGCTGGCGCTGGAGCTGATCGAGGTGTGCGTGGCGCGCGGTATTCCCATATTTGGCATCTGCCGTGGGTTGCAGGAGATGAACGTCGCGTTCGGCGGCACGCTGCATCCCGAGATCCGCGAGTTGCCCGGCCGCATGAACCACCGCATGCCTCGCCTGCCCACGGGAGAGATCCATCCCGATCCGGAGGTGGTGTTCGCCGACAGGCACGACGTCAAGCTCGATCCCAAAGGCAACTTCGCGCGCATCCTGGGGCGCGACATGATCCGCGTGAACTCGCTGCACGGGCAAGGGATCATGGTGCCGGGGAGACGGGTGGTCGTCGAGGGCGTGGCGGAGGACGGCACCATCGAGGCGATCAGCATCGCGGATGCGCAGGGCTTTGCGCTGGGGGTGCAGTGGCACGCGGAATACGATCCGCAGCGCAACCCCATCAACCGCAGCCTTTTCGAGGCTTTCGGCAACGCCCTTGCGGAACACAATCGCGGTTAGGCCTTTTTTTTAGAGTCTGATTCACGCTTTCGACGGGCGCAGGAACGCCTCCATCTCAACCGATCAGGCTCAGAACTGCGAATGTTGACGTGCGTCAACGAAGCGGGGCTGCGCGCGTGCTTCCCTGCCTGCGCACACAACAGGTGCGAGGCAGACCATGTACAAGCACATCCTTGTGGCGACGGACGGCTCTGAGCTTGCCGGCAAGGCGGTTGCAGCGGCGTTGCAGCTTGCGAAGATCCTGAGCGCGAAAGTCACGGCCGTGACCGTGACGGAGCCTTGGCGGGGAAGGGTGACGGGAGAGGCCGCATTCGGGCTTCCGTCGTCCGATTTCGGCAAGATGGCAGACGAGCAATCGGCCCACGTCCTGGCAGGCGTGCAGGAGGCGGCGGCAAAGGCCGGCGTCACATGCACGGGCATCCACATCAAAGACCACTATCCGGCAGATGGGATCCTGCAGGCGGCGAAGGACGGAGGGTGCGATCTCATCGTGATGGCATCGCATGGACGCCGTGGCCTCGAACGCCTGCTTCTGGGCAGCGAGACCGTTCGGGTGCTCACGCATGCGGCGGTGCCCGTGCTGATCTGCAAGTGAACTCGATGCTGCTTCCACCTGCGCCGCGCGTGAGCGGGCGCGAGGCTCAACCGAATTCGACCGAATTCGACCGAATTCGACAACGCATGCGCGGGACAATGACCGCGCGGGAGGATCTCAATGGGTTACAAGACCATTCTCGTGCATCTCAACGACGAACGCCGCGTCGGGCCGCTGATCGACGCGGCCCGGTTCCTCGGGGACCGAGACGAGGCGCACGTCGTGGGACTCTATGTGATGCCGCTCACCACATACGGCTCGCCGACGCCATTGGGCCTGAGCGTGATGGAGGCGGGCAAGAAAAGCTTCAGGGAAGAAGCCCAGCGCATCAAGGCCGCATTCGAGGCGGCGATGGCGGGCTGCGCGCTGAATACGGAATGGCGCTTCATCGAATCCAAGGCTGGATATCGGGACTGCGGCTCGCTGGCTGTAGAGCAGGCGCGCACGGCAGACCTGGTGATCGCGAGCCAGGAGGATCCGAGCTGGGAATACAGCTCGATGCTGGAATTCCCCGAGCGCTTGGCGCTGGAAAGCGGACGGCCGACGCTTCTCATCCCCACCGCGGGGCGATTCCCGAAGTTCGGGTCACGCGTCATGGTGGGATGGAGCGGGACGCGCGAGGCGGCACGGGCCGTGTTCGACGCCCTGCCGCTCCTGCAGCACGCGCAATCGGTGCAACTCCTGACGATCCGGAAGAAAACACCGAGCCGCGCAGAGGAGAAGTCCATCGAAGCTGCCGAGATCGCGGCGAGCCTTGCCCGGCATGGGGTACAATGCGAGGTGGCGACCTCCATCGCGGTCGGCATCGACGTGGAAGAGGAACTTCTGTCACGGGCTGCGGATTACTCGGCTGATCTGATCGTGATGGGTTGCTATGGGCATTCGAGGTTGCGGGAATTCGTGCTGGGTGGCGCAACGCGCGCGATCTTCCGCACGATGACGGCACCCGTGCTGATGGCGCACTGAGCCGCGGCTGGAAAGACGGAGCGCTGATGGCCGGAACCGCGCGCGAGAAGTTTCTTCTGCCGCTTGCTCTCGTGGCCACCCTGGCCGCGGCGCCCGCCGTTGCGCAGAGCGCGGGGCCCGATGCAGGGCGTGGTCGCGATGTCCTGCAGGAGAAATGCGCGCGCTGTCACAACATCGCGCCTGCCGGTGAAAGTCCGATGCCGGCGGCGCCGGCCTTGCGCGACATCTACGGCAGGTTCGCTCCGGCGGACCTGCGTGCCATGCTGCTCCAGGGCATGGTTTCCCGGCACAAAGAGATGCCGCAGATCGAGATGACGCCAGAAGATGCCGACGCGGTGATGGCGTACCTATACAGGCTGGCCGGGGGCCGCTGAGCGCCCGGGACTGCCGGGTGCGGAGCATTTCCCAATCCAGAATCAACATTGCATCCATGGCCCGCGTTCGTGGACGGCGGGGGACGTGGAACATGGTTTGCACCATGCTTTTTTTTCTGCCGCGATGCCGACGCCGGGTGGACGCGAAAGCGACAACAGCGGCAGCCAAGGTAAGGCTTGAGTAAGTCCAACGGGATAGGGTTTCCACATCGTGGCTCCACGCCGCCATAGGGGACCCGCAATCTTCATGCGCCTCAACAGGAGCACCCTGCGCCGGACGGTGACGCTCGCCTCCCTCCTGTCGGTGGTGGGGGCGACAATGGCGGTTTCGGCGCAGAACCGCGTGCACCTCGACAAGCGGCTGGTGAACGTGCTGGAGCAGCGCTTCGGCCGTGCCGATATTCGCGACTGGAGCCGCGTCACGGGGCTGGTGGTTGCCGGTGGGGCGCCGACGCGGGTGGCGGAAGCGCTGCGGCTTGCGCGGATGCATGCCCACCTCAAGATCGTACTCACCGGACCTGGCGAAGACGAGGTGGCGGCCGCGCTGAAAGCCGAGGGCGTGGCGCGGGAGCGTGTGATCATCGAACCCTTGGCCGTGAACACATACGAAAATGCGGTGCGTTCGAAGAGCCTGATCGCGCCAAAGCCCGGCGAAACATGGCTGCTGGTGACGAGTGCCGCCCACATGCCCAGGGCCATCGGAAGCTTCTATGGCGCAGCGTTCTTCGTGGAGCCGTGGCCGGTGGTCGACAAGCCGCATGACGCCCACGGCCTGGCGCAAGTGGCCCAGCACGAGTGGCTGGGACTTGTGGCCTACTGGCTGAGGGGCCGCACCATTTCGCTCTTTCCGGGGCAGGAGCACTTGAAGGCGGCGCGGCAGCGCGGTTAAAGGTTGCAGGCAAAGTATTGTGACCGGCCCTGGGCTTCAGCGGCGCGGGCTTCGCCAAGACGCCCCAGGATGACCTAAGTGCGGCTGATATTTCTCAATCGGTTTTTCTGGCCTGATCACTCGGCCACCAGCCAGATGCTGAGCGACGTCGCGTTCGGGCTCGCGGCCAATACGAACCCCGGCTTGCGCGAAGTGGTGGTGATCACCAGCCGCCTGAACTACGAGAATCCGGAAGATTTGCTTCAGCCGTTCGAGCAAAAGGGCGGCGTGCGCATCCTGCGGGTGTGGACCTCGCGGTTCGGGCGCTACAATCTCATTGGCCGGGCTGTCGACTATGTGACGTTCTACCTCTCGGCCGCGCTGATGCTGTGGCGCACGGCGCGGCGCGGCGATGTGGTGGTGGCAAAGACCGATCCGCCGCTCTTGTCGGTGCTGGTCGTGCCGGTGGCGCGGATGCGGGGCGCCAAGCCCGTGAACTGGCTGCAGGACATCTATCCCGAGATCGCGACGGCGCTGGGCGTGAAGCTCGGTCCGCTTGCGGCACCTCTGCGCTGGTTGCGGAACTGGAGCATGCGCGCAGCGAGCGCCAACGTGGTTCTGGGCGAGCGGATGGCGGCGCGCGTGGCCGAGATGGCGGGTCAGCGGGCGCTGGTGCGCGCCATTCCCAATTGGGCCGACGGGCGGCTGGTGCAGCCGGTGCGGCGGGAGGGCAACCGGCTGCGGACGGCGTGGGGATTACAGGACAAGTTCGTGGTGGCCTATTCGGGGAACCTGGGCCGCGCGCACGATCGGGCGACGATGCTCGATGCCATTGCCGAGGTCGAGAAGGCGGGCGGCGGGCAGGTGGGCTGGCTGTTCATCGGGGGCGGCAAGCAGTTGCGCGAGTTGAAGGCGGAGGTGGAGGCGCGCGGGCTGAGAAGCGTGCTCTTCCAGCCCTACCAGCCCCGCGAAGCGCTGGCAGAAAGCCTTTCGGTGGCGGATGTGCATCTCGTGACATTGCGGCCTGACCTCGAAGG
>JBDHTJ010000167.1:0-11124 GCA_039808585.1 Hyphomicrobiaceae bacterium
GGTCTTCGACCTTGATGGTCTCCGTCGCGATCGCAGTTCCTGATTTCGCGAGCTTCACCTCGGCGCCATCGGGATAGGGGATCTGCGCCTCGACCGGCTTGCTGCAATCGGCGGCGTTGATAAGGGTGCTGCCGACCGTCCAGGTGCAGGCGGTTTTTTCCAGCGTCGGCGCCGACAGCAGGACGCTGTGCGATTTGGGCTTGATGTACTCTCCGCAGGGCTCACGCGTTGCGCCGGCCTTGGCCTGGGGGCCTCCCTTGCTTTGGGTGCCGTTGGCCGCGCTGTCGTTCGCGCGCGCGGGCTTGTACCAGCAGGCCTCATCGGCGACGTGTTCGAAGATGCCAGCGGCCCAGCCCATGCCATCTGTCTTCTCCGCCAGGCTTCGCTCGGTGGCGAGGATCACGTCCGGCGCACTCGCGGTATGGTGTTGGCGTGCGGCTTCCGCATAGAGCGCGAAGTGCTCGGGCTTCTTGAAATAGCGAAACGGGTTCTTGAGCCGCCAGACGATTGGCGATGCCGGAGTGGTTGCCTGTGGCGCCTCGGCGCTCGGTTGGGCAAGCGCGACGTTGGGCGTAAACGCAGAAAGCAGGGCTGCGCAGAAGCCAGCGCGTCGGAAAACGTGGATCACTCAATGCCTCACGATGCACAATGGGTTGGGAACTTCAAAAACAGCTAGTGTCCTGATCGCGAAATTCGTCTCTTTCTTGGGCTCGCGCTGACGAATTTCGCGATCTGAAGGACACTAGCAATGTCAATAAGCTAGTGTGATTCAGATCGAGAAGTCCGTCTCCCAAGCTGGCTGCAAAGTGGGTAAAGGACTTCTCGATCATCACACTAGCGCACGAGCACGACGACGATCGTCGTGTTGTCCTGGTAGGGTTGCCGGCGGGCAGCGACGTTATCGAGCAGCCCTTCTGCAATGGCCGCCGCACCGTGCGTGGCATGGGCAAGCGCCACGTCACGGATCTCCTCCTGGTCGAGCGTGTGGATGCCGTCGCTCGAAAGAATGACGATGTCGTGGGCATGCAGGGCGAGCGGCCGCACCGAGGCGTCGACGAGTTCAATCTCGCTTCCCGTCAGGGCAGAGCGCAGGAAGTGCCGGCGGGGATCGGCATGGGCGGCAGCCCAGCTGATCTTGCCCTGCTCCGCCAGCCTGTCTATTTCCGGCGCGAGCGAGTGGTCCTCGTTCAGCACAACGATCTCGTCCTTGCGGATGAGAAACATGGGGCTGTCGCCGACGCTGATCCATTGCAGGCCCTCCGATCCGAAGGCCGTGCCGACAAGCGTACATCCCATGCCGTTGAGGGCCGGATTGGCTTCCACCTCGTCCGCGAGCGCGCCATTGGCGAGTTCCAAGGCTTGTGCCAGCCGCTGCGGCACCTCGCCTTCGCCCGTCGAGAAGGAGGCCAAGAAATGCCCGCAGGCAAGTTCGCTCGCGCGGGCGCCACCGGCGTGACCACCCATGCCGTCGGCCAGCACGACGGAAAGGAAATCCGCAGAGCCGCTCAAGCCCGCGCTTACCGTTCCATCGGTCGACAAGGCATGTACTGCGATCGCGTCTTCCTGGTAGTTGCGCGCTCCCTTGCTTGCCCGGCTCGCATAATCGAAGCCCACTGCTACTCCTTGAGCTCGGCAAGCTCGGCCCAGTCGAACGCCTCGCCGCAGAACGGCACGAAGGCGAGCTGGGTCTGGCCCATTCGGATCACGTCCATCATCTCCAGTTTCACGGCCGTCGTCGGCTTCTTGTCGTTGACGGCCACGATATTGGTCTTCGCCAGATTTGGCACGAACAGGAAGGAACGGTCCACCGAATCGTAGCGGATGTAGGCCTGCTCCTCCGAGGAGATGGTTTCGTCGCCGAAGTCCAGCGCAATGCGCTGGCTCTTGGCACGGCCCAGGGCGTTGTTGCCCTCGTAGATGGGTCGGAAGGCGCCAAGCCCTGGGCCTCCGACAACGACGAGCCACCCCACGACCGGGTCCTGATGGAAATTCGTTCGCGTGATCTTGGGCTTGCCGCGCAGTGCCTGGGTGCGGGGAGCGTCATCGTCATTGGCGGCCGCCTGCGGTGTGGAGGATGCGCGTCCTGCGGGCGCCGCGGCTGACGCGGGTCTTGGCGTGCGGACGGCGATGGTCGTGGGCTCCGCCACCTCGTAGTGATCCCGGGTGCGGGCCTTGGCCTCGCGAAGGGCTTCCGATGCGGTCAGGGGCTGGGCCGGTGCTTGCGCAGCGGGGGAGGGTAGCGGTGGCGGCGGCTCGGACTTCGCGGCGGCCTTGGGTTCCAGATCGGGCGTGCTTGCAGCCTCCGCACTTTCGCCTTTGCCGCCGATGCGATAGGCGCCGGAGCGGTCGTCACGGCTTGCGGCATGCAGGGCGTCGCGCAAGGAGCCGAGGATGCGCCCCGGGGCCGATGCTGCCTGGGCAAGGGCCGAAGGCTCGGCTGCGCTCTTGTCGTCTTTCATGTGATCCTCCTCGAGATCGGGCCTTCAGCCCTGGGCGTCATGCTTGCAGTTGATCGGCAACCTCAGTGTGGAACCGAGGCAAAGGTGAGACGGGCGCGGCCAAGCTCTATGCGGTCCCCGTCGGCGAGATGGGCGCGTGCCATCAGCTCGCCATTGATGCGGACGCCGTTGCCCTCCTCGCCGCTGACGTCGGTGATGACGAAGTGCGCATCGTCGTTGCGATGGATGATGGCGTGGAAGCGGTGCACGGATTTGTCGGTAAGGTGCACCACGTTGTCCTCGTGACGTCCGATGCTGACGATCTCGGCGGAGATGGGCACGGTAAGATCGCCTGCCTCTACCTTCAGCCACGCCTGTGCGGGCCATGCGGGTACGCCGGTGTGCGGGGTCGTATCGCGAACGGCGAGGGTGGTGGTCCGCGCAGTTGCCGGCAACCGGCGGCGCCAAGCGACGAATCGCACGAGGCTCTGCGTGGAGAGAGACAGGATGGCGAGAGCCGGAACCGCTAGAAGGGCCGCAAGCACCAGCACCAATGCGGGCTGCTGGGCATAGGCGGTGACCAGGAGAGAAAGCAGGAAGCCCTTGGCCAGGAGCAGCTTCTCCGTGATCAGAGAAAGCGCATCGCCTTCTGCAGCCCGGGCCGGCATCGCAACAAGCGACGTCAGCAACAGCGACGTCACAGGGATCGAGGCGGCTTGTGATTTCCAGCTCGGCAAGGGGCAGGTTCCACCGTTGGCGAGCACAAGCTGATGCAGCATGACGGCAGGAACATGGCACCTTTCGTGGAAAGGCCCGCGCGAACGCACACACCTGTCGACAACCGCCCCATCGTTCCGCCACATTATTGCAAGCACACTTTCCTTCGAACGTGCAGCGGGAAGCGTTACAGCCGTCGCATGCGTTTCTTCCCTGGCGCGGGAAAGTCTGCGGTCCTCAGAGCGTGGGGCTTTGTCGATGGGTCGCTTGGACATGGGCTGCGAAGGCAGTGGGCGGGCGCGCTTTTATGCGCCCAAGGGCGCGAGTTACGCGTGCCGGGGCCGGCTGTCGTGATGGGGGAAGAGATGCGACCCAAGCCGGCGGTAAACGGCCCGAGTGGAAACCTGCTGGCGCTGCCGGATGGGCACGAACTCGTCGGCGACTACCGAATCAAGAGGGTGCTCGGTGCCGGCGGTTTCGGCATCACCTACCTTGCCGAGGAAGCAGCACTCGCGCGCCTCGTGACGATCAAGGAGTATTTTCCAGCCGATTATGCGGCCCGCGACGGCGAGGTGGAGGCCAGCCCCCGCTCGCGCGACTGCGAGGGCGACTACAAGTGGGGCCTCGACCGCTTCATCGAGGAGGCACAGACACTCGCCAAGTTCACGCATCCCAACATCGTGCAGGTGTACCGCTACTTCCGGGCCAACAATACCGGCTACATGGTGCTGAAGTTCGAGGAGGGCGGCAGCTTCAAGGCGTGGCTCAAGAACCTGAAACGAGCGCCACGCCAGGCGGAACTCGACGCCATTCTCACCCCGCTCCTCGATGCGTTGGAATTGGTGCACAAGGGCAACTTCCTGCATCGGGACATCGCGCCCGACAACATCATCATCCGCAGCGACGGCGCGCCGGTGCTGATCGATTTCGGTTCCGCGCGCGGCGAGATCGCGGCGCACTCCAAGACGGTGAGTGCGCTGGTGAAGCCCGGCTACAGCCCGTACGAGCAGTATTCCACCAACGCGCGGCAGCAGGGCCCCTGGACCGACATCTATGCGCTCGGCGGCACGCTTTATCACGCGATCACCGGCAAGAGGCCGGCAGATGCCCCCACGCGCATGGTCAATGACGAGTACGTGCCGGCGCGGGAAGCGGCGCTCAGCTCGTACAGGCCCGGATTTCTCGATGCCATCGACAAGGCGCTGAAGCTCGACATCAAGGAGCGGCCGCAGTCGATTGCCGATTGGCGCGGCCTGCTGCTGGCCCCGGCACCCAAGCGCGGCGCCGGAGAAGCGCGCGGCATTCGCGGCGCTTTGGGCCTCAAGGCGAGTGAGCCCGCGGCGGAGAAGCCGAAGCCGGTTGCGCAGCCGGCCAAGGCGCCTGCCCTTGTGCCGGCACCGCCCGATGCCCCGCAACCCAAAGGCCAGCTGCTCGATTTCATCGAGGGGCTGAAGAAGCACCGCCCGGCGGCCGCGAAGGCGCTGAAGGCGCCCGAGCCCGAAAGGACGGAGGCGCAGCCCGCTGCAAAGGCACCGGCGAAGGACGTGCAGGTGCCGGCCGCCAAGAAGCCCGCGCCTGCCGAGCCCACGCGGACAAGGCTGCCGAAGCTGTTGCAGCGCAAGTCCGAGAAACGCCTGCCGAAGCCGCGGCGCATGGCAGGCCTTGCAACCTCGGGCACGCGGTGGCGGTCGTTGGCCACAAAGCTGCTGATCGGCATCGGGATCGCCTCGGTGGCCGTCTATATGCAAGATCCGCAGCCCTCGCCACAGGTGCAGGGGCGCGCGCAGAGCGTGCTGTCGAGCCAGCAGGGCGATGTGGCGCAAATGGGCCAGCTGACCGGCCACAAGGGCGCCGTCAACGCCATCGCCACGGCAGACCAAGGGCGCCTGATCGTGACGGCGTCGGCCGACGGCACGCTCAAGGTATGGGCGGCAGCCACGTCCAGCCTGCAGCGCACGATCGAACTCGACGATGGTCCCGCGACAGCGCTCGCCGCATTCGGCAGCGACAAGCGCATCCTTACCGGCCACAAGTCGGGCGCCGTCGTGCTCTGGGATGCGGAGAAGGCGGAGAAGCTAGCACAATTTCAGCATGGCGAGATCGCTGTGACAGCGCTCGCTGCGCTCGTGGACGGCAATCGCTTCGTGGCGACCAATGCGGGGGGCGCCATTGCGCTCTTCGATGTACGGACGCCGTCTTCGGCGCCCGTTGCGGTGGAGATGCAGGGGGCGCCGCCCCTCGTCGCGCAACTGGTGTCGCCGGCAAGGTCGCGTGCCTCCATCGCGCTTGCCGGCAACGACAAGCTGCTGCGGCTGTGGGCGCTGGATCAGGCGCGGGGGCGTGCCGATGGCGGCCGGCTCATTCGGTCTTGGAGGTTGGGTGAGGCCACAACGACATCCCTCGACACGGCCTCCCATGGCTGGGCGGTCGTCACGGGGGACGCCGAAGGCAACGTACGGCTTTGGAGCACCGCCAATGCCCGTGGCGCGCGCACCGTCAAGCTCCACGAGGGGCGGGTCGCGGCCGTGGCCTTCGGGCCGGGCGACTGGCTCGTCGCCTCGGCGGGGGAGGATGGCCTTGTGCGTCTTTGGGACACCCGTACCGGTGCGCAGGCGCGCACGTTCAAGGTCGGCGTGGGGCCTTTGCGGACGCTGGCATTTTCGGGCGATGGGCAGCGCGTCTATGTCGCGGGGGCAGACGGCAGCGTGCGGGTCTGGAGCACGGCGCCGCCGCCGATGGCGGGCCAATCCGCCGGGCAGATGGCGGGAAAGTGACCACGGGCAACGCATTGGCACCCCTGCCTGGCGCGCAAGCGGACTGGGAGGTACTCGCCTAAGTGCAGCGCCGGGCCTATACTTTACTGCTTGATCCGAGTTAGACGTCGGAAACGTTTGATCGTTGCTTCCGCTGCTTTCCCCGCAGGTTCCAATGTCACAGGCTAAACAGCCACCCGCCACCGCCGCCTCGCCTTCAAAGACGCCGCTTCTGGACCAGGTGAAGACGCCGGCCGATCTGCGCCGCCTGCCGGAGAAGGACTTGGCACAGCTTGCAGACGAGTTGCGGCGTGAGACAATCGATGCCGTCTCCGTGACGGGCGGACACCTCGGCGCCGGCTTGGGCGTGGTGGAGCTTACGGTTGCCCTGCATCATGTGTTCGACACGCCGCGCGACCGCCTCATCTGGGACGTCGGCCATCAGGCCTATCCGCACAAGATCCTCACCGGACGGCGCGACCGTATCCGCACGCTGCGCCAGGGGGGAGGGCTTTCCGGCTTCACCAAGCGTTCGGAGAGCGAGTACGATCCATTCGGCACCGCCCATTCTTCAACGTCGATCTCGGCAGGCCTTGGCATGGCCGTGGCGCGGGACCTCAAGAAGGGCAGCAACAACGTCGTCTGTGTGATCGGCGACGGCGCCATGAGCGCCGGCATGGCCTACGAGGCAATGAACAATGCGGGCGCCCGCAACGAGCGCCTGATCGTCATCCTCAACGACAACGACATGTCGATCGCGCCGCCGGTGGGTGCGCTTTCTAACTACCTGGCGCGGATTTCATCCAGTGGGACCTACCTCCACCTGCGCGACATCGCCAAGCAGCTGGCGCGAAACCTTCCCAAGGCCTGGGAGCGGCGTGCGGCGCGCGCGGAAGAGATGACGCGCACACTGTGGGCCGGCGGCACGCTGTTCGAGGAGTTGGGCTTCTACTACGTCGGCCCCATCGACGGCCACGACCTGCACACGCTGACGTCGGTGCTCAAGAACGTGCGGGATGCGCGGCAGGGGCCGATCCTGGTGCATGTCGTCACCAAGAAGGGCAAGGGCTATCCCCCGGCAGAGGCATCAGACGACAAGTATCATGGCGTGAACCGCTTCAACGTCATCACCGGCGCACAGGTGACGGTGAAGCCAAACGCACCGAGCTACACCAAGGTGTTTGCCCAGAGCCTGGTCGAAGCGGCGCGTGACGACGACAAGATCGTCGCCGTGACGGCTGCAATGCCGAGCGGGACCGGGCTCGATCTTTTCGGCCGCGAGTTTCCCGAGCGGACCTTCGACGTCGGCATCGCCGAGCAGCACGCCGTGACGTTCGCGGCGGGGCTCGCGACGGAGGGCTTCAAGCCGTTCGCTGCCATCTATTCCACGTTCCTGCAGCGCGCCTATGACCAGGTGGTGCACGATGTGGCGATCCAGAGCCTGCCGGTACGCTTCGCGCTCGATCGCGCAGGGCTCGTCGGCGCGGATGGGCCCACACATGCGGGTTCTTTCGATCTCGCCTACCTGTGCTGCCTGCCGGGCTTCGTGGTGATGGCGGCAGCCGACGAGGCCGAACTCAAGCACATGGTGGCGACAGCCGTCGCCATCGACGACCGGCCTTCCGCTTTCCGCTATCCCCGCGGGGAAGGTGTGGGCGTGGAACTCCCGGCCAAGGGTGTTGCACTCGAGATCGGTAAGGGCCGCATCGTGCGCGAAGGCTCGGCCGTTGCGATCCTGTCTCTCGGCACGCGCCTGGCGGAATGCCTGAAGGCGGCCGACCAACTGGCCGCCCTCGGATTGCCGGCGACGGTTGCGGATGCGCGTTTTGCCAAGCCGCTCGACGAGGCCTTGATCACCCAGCTCGCGCGGCACCACGAGATGCTGATTACGGTCGAGGAGGGATCCTCCGGCGGCTTCTCCGCCCAGGTGCTGCAGTACCTGGCATCGAGCGGCCTGCTGGATGGTGGCTTGAAGGTGCGCCCGATGGTGCTGCCCGATATCTTCATCGAGCATGACAAGCCCGAGAAGATGTACGAGGCGGCCGGGCTCAACGCCTCGGGTATCGTGGCCACCGTGCTCACGACGCTGGGGAAGGCGCAAAAGGATGCGCGGGGCCGGGCCTGAGGGCTTGATGCGCCGTCGCTCAGCGCAAGGCGCGCGTACGCGCGCAGAGCAATTATCCACAGGGCGAAACCCTGCGTCTTGTTGCAGCGGGCCGCTTGGCACAGACTACGTTTGACGCCAGCAAAGCCCGATACGCAGAAACAGGCGTCCCTTGCATCCCCCCCCCTCGCCGCGGTCCCCCCATACGCGGTGAAGGACGAAGCCCTGGCCTCGGGCGCCAGGGCTTTTTCGTTTCTGCAAAGACCGTGGTGCGCATTTGGGTACGGCCCCTCTGGCAGCTTGGCCGTAGTCGCGTGCAAGTCTTTTTCCGCGCGCGAGGGCCTTGCCATCTACCCCTCCGCTCAGGCGTAATCGACGTCCTCCCGCAGTCGTTTCAGCCGAGCCCCAAATGCCAGCACCCAAAGCCTCGCGTGCCCTCGAGCGCTTCACCGTCCTCGACCTGACGCGCGTGCGCGCGGGTCCGACGGCTGCCCGGCAACTCGCCGACTGGGGCGCCAACGTGATCAAGGTGGAGATGCCCGAGCACCTCGAAGCGGGCGAAGGCATGGGCGGGCCGCGCCACGGTTCGGATTTCCAGAACCTGCACCGCAACAAGCGGGCGATCACCATCGACCTGAAGTCCGACAAGGGGCGCGAGCTTTTCAAGCGGCTCGCGGCGAAGGCCGATGTGATCCTGGAGAACTTTCGGCCCGATGTGAAGAAGCGGCTCGGTATCGATTACGCGTCGCTGAAAAAAATCAATCCGAGGCTGATCTATGCCTCGATCTCCGGCTTCGGGCAGGATGGACCCTATTCCAAGCGGCCTGGCTTCGATCAGATCGCGCAGGGCCTCGGCGGCTTGATGTCGATCACCGGCGAGCCGGGGCGGGGCCCCATGCGCGTCGGTATCGCGGTGGCCGATCTTTCCGCGGGCGTATTTGCCGCGCAGGGCATTCTCGTGGCGCTGCTCGAGCGCGAGACGTCCGGCAAGGGGCAGGAGGTGGCAACCTCGCTGCTACAGGCGCAGATCTTCATGCTCGACTTTCAGGCCGCGCGATGGCTCAACGAGGGCGAGGTGCCGGGGCAGGCCGGCAACAACCATCCAACGTCGATCCCCACGGGCGTGTTTCCGACCAGCGACGGCTATCTCAACCTCGCGGCCACGGGCGGGGCAATGTGGGATCGGCTGTGCGACGTGCTGGGCAGCGAGAGCCTGCGCAAGAACCCGAACTACGCCTCAGGCAAGTTGCGTTCACAGCATCGCGACAAGCTCAACGCGGATCTTGCCAAGCACTTCAAGAAGGCGTCCACGGCCGAATGGGTGGACCGGCTCAACGCGGCCGGCGTGCCGTGCGGGCCGATCAACACCATCGACAAGGTGTTCGCCGATCCGCAGGTCCAGCATCTGGACGTCGTGCAGCACATCGAGACGGGCGACAGCCGCGGCACGGTGCATGTGCTGGCGCAGCCCGTGCATCTTTCGCGTACGCCCAGCAAGCTCGTGGCTCCTCCGCCCGAGCGCGGACAGCACAACGAAGAAGTGCTTCGCGAAGCCGGTCTTTCCAAGAAGGAAATCGCCGAGCTGAAAAAGGCCGGCATCGTGTGAAGGGCTGACGAACGCGGCCTGCACGTCAAGCCGCCATTGGCGGCAGGGCAGGATTTAACGTGGCAACGAAAAAGGGCGCGGCCTTCGCCCCGCCCTTTCGAACTTGATTGGTGCATGCGTCAGTTGCGGACGCGTTCCTTGCCGATATAGCGATAGTACCAGCGCTTCTTCGGCTGGTAGACGTTGGCTGACGGCGGCGTGCTGACACCAGCCGTGCTCACCCTGTAGCCTTGCCGCTCCAGTTCCTGGATCATCTCTTGCGTGCTCATAGCATCGCCGGCCTTGGGCTCGTGCGACACGGGACGCAGCGGCTCGCGGCAGGGCGTAGCCACCACGACGCAGCGCTTCTTGTAGGCATCTTCCTCGTCACCCGTCAGCTTCTCCACCTGGCGGCCGATGAAGGCTGCGGCCTTGCCGGCGAAGGACTCATTGGTTGATGAGCGGTGGCAGTCGTAGACGATGTTACGTGAGGACGAGATGTCCATGAAGCGCTCGCCGAAGTCGGCGCGTACGGTGGCCTCCCAGCGGCGCACCGCGTCGATCTTGGCGCCGTTGATGGTGGCGCGCTCTTCGCCGCGTTCACGCACGGGCGCATTCAGGCAAAGCGGGCCCTGATCGGCGATCGTCGGGAGTACGGCGTTGTTGTTGGCCACGACCACTGGCCGGTGATGGCGTTTGCGCTCGTAGCGCACCCACTCGTAGCGTTCCGGGCAGAAGCCCCAGGCGCCGCACGACTCGCGGATCGATTTGCGAATCCATTTCACATCGTCCTGCGCGAAGCTTGCCTGCGGCACCACGAGTAGCACCAATGCGGCCAGAACCAAGCGTTTCATTCCTTGCCTCCTCACTCCATGCACGAGGCACGAGCCCCGCCCGGCGAACACGCCGGCCCTCTGCAGCAGGCGCGAAGCCGCCGCTCTCCATGCAGCAATGCCGTCTGGAAAACGTTTCTCGGGTTGGATGGCGCTGGCACGACATCATGGAACGCAATACGGACAGATCGTCCGAGCACCTTTGCACGTGTACTCAATACACAACGCGGCATGCCGCCTGGAGCAGCAACCACGGACGCGCACTGGCCTGAAAATGAGCCCCACTCTCGTCGCCAAAGCCGCCCAGCCCTGGCCTGCCCCCTCTTGCTGCCTTCCCCATTGCCGGGTGAAGGTGATCAGCCTTCAGCTGATTTGAAACGGGAACGAACGCCGCCACAAAATTCCCGCCAACCCAAGCTGCACCGGCAACAACGACAATAAGGGGCCGGTGATCACGCCGCCAGTGACGCCGCTGGACGCTGTGGACAAGGTTTTGCCATGATCGTGGCGGCGCCTTTGAATAGATTCTCTGCTGGCAGATCACTCTGCGATTGCAGGGATTTTTTGGTGTTTTCTGCTGCCTCGGAATGTTGCCGGAGGCAGCTGGACATGCCGGGAGACGGACGAATGGCGTATGTGAAGTTCGCCCTATTCCAAGGCGTATGGCTCGCCTGCGCGCTGGGTGCGGCCGCTG
>JBDHTJ010000168.1:0-11044 GCA_039808585.1 Hyphomicrobiaceae bacterium
GAACACCTTTCCACAGACCCCGTCCAAGTGTTCACGATCCCGTGGAAGCGTGTTCACGTTGCCGTGGATTGGCTGTTCACCATCCCGTGGAAACCCCGTTCACGTTCGCGTGGAATACGCACTCGAAGACCCAGCCCTACTCCGTGGCCATGCCCTCATTCCGTGGTCCCGACCTCACGGAACGCAGCATGTGGGGGCTGACACCGTTCGATCAGTTGTGGTGTCGCATCCGCTTCCGGGAAGCGCGCTATGAGGGCCCTTTCACGCCGATCGGACAGCAGTCGACTGTCATGTTTCCAGGCTTCTTTGGTGGCCACAACTGGGGCGGTGTCAGCGTCGATCCGGAGCGGCACATCATGGTGGCCACATCCAACCGGATGGCGAACTACAACCGCCTGCTGACACGCAAGGAGGTCGAGGCACGCGGCCTGAAAGCCCGACGCCCCGGGAGCACCGAATTTGTCGGCGGCGCCGTGCCGCAGGAGAACACGCCTTACGGCGCTGATGTGCGGGTGTTCTTCTCGCCGCTCGAAGTACCGTGCCAGCAACCGCCATACGGGTTCTTGTCTGGTGTGGACCTCCTCACCGGGCGGCTCATCTGGCACAAGCCTCTTGGCACCGCCCAGGACATCGGCCCGCGTGGCGTTCGCCTCGGACTGAAGATCCCCTTCGGCCCGCCGAGCGCCGGCGGCGCGATCACGACGGCTGGTGGACTGACTTTCGTCGCGGCCTCGCAGGATGCGTATCTGCGCGCATTCGACACCCGTAGCGGCGCGCTACTTTGGGAGGGCCGCCTCCCGGCGGGTGGCCAAGCCACTCCCATGACTTACATGTCCGACAGCGGTCGCCAGATGGTGGTCATCGCCGCGGGCGGCATGGCCTCGTTCAAGACGAGGATGGGCGACTACGTCGTGGCCTTCGCACTGCCGCAGACAAATCGATGATCGTCGCCGCATCAGATCATCAGTCCGATATTGGCGCCGTGGCGTACAGCTTCTGCCAGGCGGCGCGGTACCCAGGCTGCTCCGGTGAGGAACAACTCTGCCACGCTGCTGCCTGCCTTCAGCTCATCAAAGAGTCCGGATTGCGGCACGGAGCCATACACCAATACAACGCTGTCGAAGCCGTCCACGCGATAGCGGTTGCCGCTCCATGAAGAGATGAGGTCGACGCCATCTGTCCGGACTGCCGAGAGCAGCCGGTTCGGATGGATCTTCACCCCGCAGTCTTCCATTCGTTTCAGCACCATGCCGATCGAGTAGCGGGCGATCTCTGTGCCGAGATGTACGGACTTGTGAAACACCTCGACCTGCTTGCCTTGCATCGCGAGGTATTCGGCCACGCAGGGTGTCTGGTAGTAGTCTTCCTGGGAGACAACCGCCACGCGCTTGCCGGTGGATACCATGTCCAGCAGTACGTCCCACCCCTGCACCACGTGGGGCAGGTCGATGCCAGGCACGTCGTCGGGCACGCGTGGAACTGAGCCCGTCGCAATAACCACTGATTGGGGCGACAGCGCCTTGATGGCGGCGACATCCGCGCGTGTCTCGAGCCGCACCTCGACGCCCAGACGCGCCAGCTCATTCTCTTCGTAGTACACCTGATCCTCGAATGAGTCGCGCCCAGGCGCCTTGAGCGCAATGAGTAGCTGCCCTCCCAGACGCTTTCCCTGCTCCAGCAGCGTCACCTTGTGGCCGCGCATGGCCGCCACACGCGCCGTCTCGCAGCCGGCCGCTCCGCCGCCGACGACCACGACGTGCTTTGGCTTCGCGGCCGGTTTGCACTCAGCCTTCCAGCGCAGTTCCTGGCCGATCATCGGATTGATCGAGCAGACTGGAGCATAAGGAATGGTAGTGGGCTCCGAAGCCTCATCGATGCAGCGCGTACAGGCGATGCAGCGACGAATCTCGCTCAGGCGACCCTCGCGAGCCTTGTTCGCGAACTCGGGATCCGAGATGCCTGCGCGTACCATGCCGACGAGATCGCAATAGCCGCCCTGCAGGAGTTCCTCGGCCAGCACCGGATCGTTGATGCGCCCGGTGAAAAGCACGGCGATTTTCCGATCCAGCCCGGAAAGATCAGCGCACGCCGCCTTGCCAAATTCCCGGAACTCGGCGTGGGGGTGATAAGACGATGGCACATAGGACGGCGCGCCCCAGCAATGTCCGACATCGAGGTCGACGAAATCAAGAAACCCGGTCTCCGCGATGTAGTAGACCATCTCGCGCAGCTCGAGGTTGTCGTACCCGCCCTTGCGTGATTCCTGACCGTTGACGCGTATGCCGAGCGCCATTGATTCGCCGATGACATCGCGAACGCGCCTCAGTGCCTCCACAACGAAACGCACACGCTCTTTCGGGCCGCCGCCCCAGCGATCCGTGCGCCGATTGGTGGCAGGCGAAAGGAAGTTATGACCCATGGTCTCGTGCGCGCAGTGGATCTCCACCCCGTCCGAACCCGAGTTCTTCGCAATCGCTGCCGCCTTGGCGTAGCTATTGAGCAGAAAATCGATCTCGGCCTCACCGAGCACGTGCGGGGTGTAGTCCTGGGCGCCAACCACGGGCAGCGCCGACGGCGACCAAACCGCATTGAGGTGCGCCAGCTGCGCGATCACGACCGAGCCGCTGTCGTGTATCTCGTCGACGAACTTCTTCCAGCCCTCGCCGAAGGCCGGGTTCTGATAAGCGGCGAAGCACGAGCTGAAACCACCGCGCAGTGACACCTCATTGAAGGAGCCCACAGGCATCGGCACATCGAGAAGCCAGGTTTCGCCGCCTATCCAGCCCGTGCCGCCGCGGGCCTTCGCACCGTGATGAGCCATGAAGTGCTCGTCGATCAGCCCCGGTGTCATGGACGAATTGATGGTGTTCGTGGTCTCGCAGATGCGATTCCGGACTCGCATCGGTCCGACCTGGATGGGTGAGAAGAGATGCTCGAAATGCACGGTGCCTGTCATGCCGATCCTGTCGGCGTGAGAAAGACTATGGGGAAGGGACGATCGGTCTGCTTCTGGAAGTACCCCCAGGCCGGGAACATCCTCTCGAGCTCGGGCCAGCATACCTGCCGCTCCGCCCCGGTAGCGTCACGTGCTACGGCCGTCATCCTCCGGCGATCGAGCTGTACCCAGCAGTTCGGATTCACCGCGAGATTGAGATACCAGGCTGGATGCTCGTCGTAGCCGCCGAGGGAACCTACTACCAACATGCTCTCGCCCTTCTGCAGGAAGACGAGCGGTGTCGTGCGCTTTTCGCCCGACTTGCGGCCGATGACCGTCAGGAGCAATGTCGGCAGCCCGGAGGGCGATGCCTTGCCCGACGCCCGCCCATCGGGATTCGCCAGATAACTCTCCACATCCGCCTTGGCATCGTTGTGGATGCGGTCCAGCGATGCGGATGCGTCCTTCAGCCACTGAAACTGCTCGTCGGTCATGAAATCCGGCTTCACCATCTTGTCGCGATTGTGGGTTCCCATGTCGTGCCCTCCGATCAGATGCTCAGCGATAGGTCAGTGCGTGCGTTGGCGCAAGACTGCGATTCATGCTTACGGAATGGCGCCCTTGGCCTTCAGTGCTTCGATTTCGCCCCACTCGTAGCCAAGGTGCTCCATCATCAGGGTCTCTGTGTCCTGCCCGAGGTGTGGCCCCAGGGTATGCACATCGCCGGGTGTCTTCGATAGCGTCACCGGAAGTCCCCGGATGTCCACTTCACGCTGCACTTCCTCACAGTAGGCCTTCATGAAGTAGCGATTCTGCCAAGCCTGTTCGTCGCGAATTACCTCGGTGAAACTGTTGATGGGGCTCGCCATCAGCCCTTCAGCCTTCAGTGCTGCGACGAGCTCAGGATGGTCTTGCTTCAGTGTGGCCGCCTCGATCGCCTCGATGAGTGCACGCTTCCCGCTGGCTCGCCCGGCGGCACTCGCAAAGCGCGGTTCGGATGCGAGCGTCGGCACGGCGAGCGCCCGGCACAGCGCCGCGAAACGCGAATCGTCGTTCGGCTCGCACAGATAAACCCACTTGCCCTTCGTGGGATAAAGATTCCAGAGCGGATTCTCAACGTCTCGCCGCGAGCGCTGCAGCGCGCTTCCCTTGTGCCCCGCGAGAAATGCCTGCAGGAAGGGTGCCGCGAGATAGAGCTGCGCGCCGTAGAGCGAGGCATCCAGGCACTGCCCCCGGCCTGTACGGCGCCGCTGATAAAGTGCAAGCACGACACCGAGGGCTGACATGATGCCGCCATACGCATCGCCCGAGCCCATGCCAAGATAAATTGGCGGCTGCCCGGGTTCGCCGAGTCGTGCCATGATCCCCGTGAGCGCCTGCACCGTCATATCGTAGGAGGGTCGGGAGTCCCCGGAAAAGCGTCCGTAGCCCGAGTTGGTCGCGTACACGAGCCGCGGATTTATGCTCGCAAGCTTCTCGTAGCCGAGATTCCAGCCAGTGAGCATCTCCGGCGCGAGGTTCGAGAGGAATACGTCAGACTTTGCGGCCAGCCGGGACAGAATCTCCTGCCCCTCGGGCTTGCGCAGATCGATCGCGATGCTCTTCTTGTTGCGGTTGTTGACCAGGAAGTAGTGGTTCCAGTCGCCAATCTCGAGCGCCTTGATGCTGCGCACGCCGCGCGCCTGATCCCCAACCAGCGGCCGCTCAACCTTGATGACCTCGGCGCCGAAATCGGCGAGATACTGCGTTGACACCGGCCCCTGGAACCAGACGGTGAGATCGATGACACGGATGCCTTCGAGCGCGTTTGGCATGTGTATCCTCTGGTTCAGGCGGCGATGACGCCTGCGGTCGCCAGCTCGGCAATGGCCTCCTCGCGGTAGCCGAGCAGATCACCGAGCAGCTGCCCGGTGTGCTGTCCGACGCAGGGCGCAAGACGTTCGAGCCGCGCTGGACTGTCGCTCATGAAGATCGGAAATCCGAGGCTCTTCACCCGCCCGAAACTCGGATGGTCGAGATCGATGATGTAGCGGTTCGCCCGCACCCGCGGATCGTTTGTCGGAAAGTCGAACTGCTCAATGATGTCCGCCGACATCTGATTTTCCATGAAGACCCCGCGCCAGTGGCTCGAAGGCTGGCGCTGAAAGCGCGCCTCGAGCTCATGAATGAGCTCGAGGCGGTTGATCGCGGTGCGCTTCTCATGGGTATCGAAGCGCGGATCGTCGCGCGGGATGCCGAGCACCGTCGAGAACACTGGCCACCAGCGATCAGTGTCCGGCATGGTGAGCGTCACCCAGCGCCCGTCGGCGCTCGGATAGAGCGATCCCGACATGGGATTGGAGACGTCGAGCCGCGAGATGGGGTTCAGCAGCCGTTGGCCCGAGCCGATGGCGAGAAACGCCTGTAGGTCGAGCGCCGCGCCGTACATGTTGGCGCCAAAAAGCGAGACGTCCACCTCCTGGCCCTCGCGCGACTCCGCGCGGTGCAGGAGCGCCGTGACAACGCCGAAGGCCAGCATGACCGCAGAATGCATGGCTCCCGCACCGGTGTAGACGGGTGGCTGTCCGGGCTGCGGAAGAATCGGCATCATCCCGGTTCGTGCCGCGGCCAGCTCGTCGATCGGCGGCAGGTCGGCATCGGGACCAGTGGGGCCGAAACCCGAGATGCGGCCGAAGACAACGTCCGGGCGCACTGCACACACGCTTGCGTAGTCCAGTCCGATTGCCGCGAGTTCGTCGCGCTGCCAATCGGTGACGATCGCATCCACCTTCCCCAGGAGTTCGCGCAGCAGTGCGCGGCCACGCTCGCTGTGCGCATCGAGCGCGATGCTCTCCTTGTTGCGATGAATGAGATCTGCCTCCTGATTCCAGGACGCGCTGGCTGCGTTTGGCGCCAACGATGGCTGATCGGCTGCGAATCCTTGCAGCAGCCCGAGCCTGATCACCCTGGCGCCGAAATCCGCCAGGAACATTGCCGAAAGCCCGCCAAAGAAGTGGCGGGTCAGATCCACTACGATGAGATCATCAAGTGCACGGGCCATCGGCAAAACCCGCATGCGGATTGCTGGCACTTGGCAACTGCGGTGTCATTCGGACTTCTTCTCCTGCTGCTGCTGTGCTTCGTATTCCTCGAGGAGCCCCGTGTGCATCCCGGCCTCACGTGCGCGAATCGCCCAGAACTGCGCCTTGCGCTTCGCAAGAAAGGCCGCCCCGCCCTCCTTGCCCTCCGGCATGTCGAACCAGTCCGGGTACATCAGGGAGGAGGTAACTCCCAGCTCACGATAGCCGTCCATTTCCTGATCGAATGCGGCTTTGAGTATTTCAAGGCAACCCGGACTGACCGAGAGCAGTTCCTCGCACCACTGTTCGACTTCAGCCTCCAGCCTCTCGAGTGGCACAACGGAATTGACGAGTCCCATGGCGAGCGCCTCGGGCGCCTTGTACTTGCGGCAGAGCATCCATATTTCGCGCGCCTTCTTTGCCCCAACCACTTTGGTGAGATACGGTACGAAGAACCCGTCGGCTGGCGAGGAAACCCGCGGGCCCGCCTGCCCGAATACCGCGTTGTCGGCAGCAATCGTGAAATCGCAGCAGTAGGCCATATGATTGTGGCCCGCAATGCAATAGCCCTGCACTTGCGCGATGATGGGCTTGCGCGAAAGGCGCATCAATCGGTTGTGTGGGTAGCGGTTGTAGATTGCCTCGCGCAATCCCCAGCGCTCCCACTCGACGTCCCCGCCCGCGCCGAAATGCTTCCCGCGGGCCGCCACGACGATCACGCCAATCGAAGTGTCATGGTTTGCATCGTAGAACGCGCGGAACATCTCCTCCACCGTAGCGAGGGTAAGGACATTCATCTTCTCGGGCTTGTTAAGGCTGATGCGCGCAACTCCGCCGCCCAGCGGCCGATGGTGTCTCTTCTCGTAGACGATCTCCTTGAAACCGTCCATGCCCTCGCCTGTTACGATGATCCAGTCTGCCCAGCTCATGATTGATGCTGCGCTGGCGAAACGCGAGAGCGCGTGCCGGCAATAAAACTCTGACGGGTCTCTTGGCCCATCGGCAGCGGAACATAAAATGACTGAAATGCTGCCGCGTTCAGTACCACCACAGTCTCGAGCTCCCGCTCAAACATCTGCGCGACCCTGTCTCTCACGATGTGTAATGGTGCCATCTTGGCGATGCCAAATCTGGCCAATCCGATACCCCGACCCGGCAGAGCGAGCAGAGTCCGGTTTTCAGAAGAGCCACACGGACGCCACCGGATATGGTGCACGAAAGCGCAGTCCCGCCTCCGGCGGCGCGTCGGGTCAGCGGCTGCGAAACACCGGCAACGTGATCGTGTCCGTCTGCCTCTCGAGATCGACACGCAGCGCCATGCCGATGCGCAGCTGATCAGGCGGGCAGTCGACGACATTGGCGAGGATGCGCACGCCCTCTTCCAGCTCGATGATGGCAGCCGCATACGGTACTGCGCTGGCAAAGACAGGATTCAGCGCGCGCGCGACGAGGGTGAAGCTGAAGAGCGTGCCTTTGCCGCTCGATCGCGCCCACTCCCAGTCGAATGAGCCGCACTCCGCGCACAACTCCCGCGGCACGTGCCGAAAGGTACTGCACCCGCTGCAGCGCTGGAAACGGAGCTCGCCGCGGCTGCACCATTCGTAGAACTGCTTCGTCAGGCCTTCCATCAAGGGCAGCGGCCTCGCCAGCTGCGGTTTGGTGTTGTTCATGAGTGCTCAATCCCCACGGCGAAGTATCGCGACACTGCCGTCACCGAAATCGCCCCAGCCGGTCACGACACCGAGCTTCGCGTCCTTCACCTGGCGCTCGCCTGCCTCACCGCGAAGCTGACGTACCGCCTCGACCACATGCCCGATGCCGAGCAGATGAGCCTGGGAGAGGAGCCCGCCGTGGGTATTCACCGGCAGCCTTCCACCGAGCTCGATGCCACCGTTCTCGACGAACGAGCCACCTTCACCGCGCCGGCAGAACCCCACCTCTTCGAGCTGCTGGAGCACCTCGAACGTGAAGCAGTCGTAGATCTGCGCGAAGTCGGCATCCCTTGGTGTGACTCCCGCCATCGCGAACGCTTCAGGTGCCGCGTTCGTGAGGCCGATGCGGTGGAAATCCTTGCGGTTGATGATGTCGTCGGCCGGGTAAGGCTGGCCGGATGCCGCGCCCATGATCGATACGGGCCGCTGGCGCAGATCGCGCGCCCGCGCCGTCGAGGTGACGATGTACGCGGCGGCTCCGTCGGTTTCGAGGCAGCAATCGAGGAGGCGGTACGGCGAAGTGATCATCGGCGAGGCGAGGTAGTCGCTCATCGTCATCGGCTTGCCGCGCATCAGCGCGTTGGGATTCAACTGCGCGTGCTTGCGCATCGCGAGCGCCACCGCACCCAGCTGCTCCTCGCGCGTGCCGTATTCGTGCATGTGACGCTGCGCCATGAGCGCATACCACTGCGGTGGCGCCGACAGGCCGTAAGGGAGGTAGTAGTCGCGCGCAATCGCCGCGCCAGGGATGGAGTTGACGTCGGTGGCGGCGATCTCGCGGGTGCGCGCACCGGAATAGCCGTTCCAGCCTCCGGGCACCAGCACGTAGTTCGCGCAACCGGTCGCGACGGCCATGGCAGCGACGCGCAGGGCCGCGACCGGCGCCGCACCACCGAGATTCAGCGTGGCGGCGAAGCGCAGGTTCTCGCAGCCGAGTGTGGCGGCAAAGGCCTCCGCCCGGCCGAGATTCGGGAACGGCATGATGCCGTCGATCTCCCGCGCCTTGAGACCCGCGTCGTCGAGAGCCGATGCAATGGCCTTCAGCTGGAGCGCCATCTCGCTCACGCCCGAGCCCGGCTTGCGGCAGACCGCCGTCTCGCCGATGCCGACGATGCAGGCCGCATCCTTGAGCATGCCCGCCCCGGTGACTGCCACGCTGATCACCCGGCGCCCTTGCCCTTCTGCTGGAGCGCTTCGTACTCTTCCAGCAGTGTCTGACGCATTTCCGCCTCGCGCAGGCGGATATCCCAGAAGCGCGGCGGACGCTTCTCGACGAAGGCGGCGCCGCCCTCCTTGCCTTCCGGCATGTCGAACCAGTCCGGATACATGGCGGCAGAGATGGCGCAAGGCTCCTTGTAGCCGTCCATTTCCTGGTCGAAGGCGGCCTTCAGGATCTCGAGACAGCCCGGGCTTTTCGACAGCAGTTCATCGCACCACTTCTCGACTTCCGATTCGAGCTCCGCGAGCGGCACCACCGAGTTGGCCAGGCCCATCTGCAGCGCCTCATCGGCCTTGTACTTGCGGCACAGCATCCAGATCTCGCGCGCCTTCTTGGCGCCGACGACCTTGGTGAGGTAGGGCACGAAATAGCCGTCGGCCGGCGAGGACACGCGCGGGCCCGCCTGTCCGAACACGGCATTGTCCGCCGCGATCGTGAAATCGCAGCAGTACGCCATGTGATGGTGCCCGCCGATGCAATAGCCCTGCACCTGCGCGATCACCGGCTTGCGTGACATGCGGATCAGGCGATTGTGCGGATAGCGGTTGTAGAAGGCTTCGCGCAGGCCCCACCGCTCCCATTTGACATCCCCGCCCGCGCCGAAATGCTTGCCACGACCGGCGACCACGATCACGCCGATCCTCGGGTCGTGGTTCGCGTCGTAGAACGCGCGGAACATCTCGTCGACCGTAGCGAGAGTCATCGCGTTCATCTTGTCCGGCTTGTTCATCGTGACGCGCGCAACACCGCCACCGAGCGTGCGGTGGTGCCTCTTCTCGTAGACGATTTCCTGGAAGTCGTCGAGGCCGTCGCCCGTGACGGCGGACCAATCGCTGAATTTCGAATCACTCATTGTTTCCACCTCACGGAATCGCGCCCTTCGCCTTGAGGGCCTCGATCTGCTCCCATTCGTAACCCAGCAGATCCATCATCAGGAGTTCGGTGTGCTGGCCGAGCTGCGGGCCGAGGCTGTGCACCTCTCCTGGCGTCTTCGACAATCTGACCGGCAGGCCGCGGATGTCGACTTCACGTTGCACTTCCTCGCAGAAGGTCTTCATGAAGTACCGGTTCTGCCAGGCCTGCTGGTCTCGCACCACATCGGCAAAGTTGTTGATCGGGCTCGCGGTGATGCCGCCGCTGCGAAATGCCGCCATGAGCCTCTCGTGGTCGTGCCTGAGCGTTTCCGCTTCGAGGGCGGCGATCAGTGCCTCGCTGTTGTCCCGGCGCTTTGTCGCGCTCGCAAAATGTGCGGCGAGCAGCGCCGCGGGCTGGCCCAGGGCACGACACAACGCGGCGTAGCGACTGTCTTCATTGCGCTCGCAGATGTAGACCCACTTGCCGCTCGTCGGATACAGGTTCCAGAGCGGGTTCGCCACCTGCCGGCGCGAGTGCTGCAGGGCGCTCTCCCTGTTGCCGGCGAGATAAGCCTGCAACTGCGGCGCGGCGAGATACAGCTGCGCGCCGTAGAGCGAGGCATCGAGGCGCTGCCCCTTGCCGGTGCGCCGGCACTCATAAAGCGCCAGCGCAATCCCCAGCGCCGACATGATGCCGCCATAGGCATCGCCCGAGCCCATGCCCAGGTAGATCGGTGGCTCGCCCGGCTCACCGAGGCGCGCCATGATTCCGGTGAGCGCCTGCACCGTCATATCGAACGAGGGCTTCGTGACCTTGCTGAACCGGCCGTAGCCGGTGTTCGTGGCATACACGAGCTTCGGGTTGATCGCCGACAGTTTCTCGTACGACAGGTTCCACCCGGCAAGCATCTCTGGTGAGAGGTTGGACAGAAACACGTCCGACTTCCCGACCAGCCGGTACAGGATCTCCTGCCCCTCCGGCTTCTTGAGATCGATCGCCATGCTCTGCTTGTTGCGGTTGATGACGAGAAAATACTGGTTCCAATCGCCGATCTCGAGCGACTTGATGCTGCGCACGCCGCGAGCCTGATCGCCCCCCTGCGGGCGCTCCACCTTGATGACATCCGCGCCGAAGTCGGCGAGATACTGGGCGCAGACCGGCCCCTGGAACCAGACCGTGAGGTCGATGACGCGAACGCCCTGCAGTGCCTTGCCGCTCATGCCAGCACTCCCGCGTCTGTCAGCTCCTGGATCGCATCCCGCGA
>JBDHTJ010000169.1:0-10827 GCA_039808585.1 Hyphomicrobiaceae bacterium
GTGAAGTTCGTGCCGCCGATGCCGCCGAGGCTCGAGATGGTGAAGGTGGCGCCCTGGATGTCGGTGGGCGCGATCTTGCCGTCGCGCATGCGCTTGGAAGTGGCGGCCAGTTCCTGCGACAATTCCAGAATGCCCTTGTGATCGACATTCTGGATCACCGGCACCACCAGGCCGTCGGGCGTGTCCACGGCAACGCCGATGTGGAAGTATTTCTTGTAGATCAGCGCGTCCTTGGATGGCGCCAGCGAGGCGTTGAACTCGGGATGCTCGCGCAACGCCACCACGCTTGCCTTGAGCAGGAAGGACAGCATCGTGACGCGATAGCCCTTCTCCTTGGCAGCCGCATCGAGCGTCTTGCGATAGCTCTCGAGTTCGGTGATGTCGGCTTCGTCAGTGTGCGTGACGTGCGGCACGTTCAGCCACGAGCGGTGCAGGAACGGCCCCGACAGCTTCTTGATGCGCGAAAGCGGCTTCACCTCCACGGGCCCGAACTTGGCGAAGTCCTGCGCCGGGATCTCGGGAATGCCAGCGCCGGAGGAGGCTCCACCGCCGCCCGGGCCACGCAGGGCGGTCTTCACG
Source organism: Hyphomicrobiaceae bacterium (assembly GCA_039808585.1). GTDB lineage: Bacteria > Pseudomonadota > Alphaproteobacteria > Rhizobiales > Hyphomicrobiaceae > AWTP1-13. The sequence continues at coordinate 580 of JBDHTJ010000169.1, forward strand.
TCGTCCTTGGTGATGCGGCCCTTGTCGCCCGTGCCCTTGATTTTGGTGAGGTCGAGCTCCAGTTCACGGGCGAGCCGTCGCACCGCGGGGCTGGCGTGGACGTTCCCGAAGTCTGCCGGCCCTGGAGCGGGCAACGCGCTTTTTGGAGAAGTGGCGGTCGCCTCAGGCGATGTCGCAGCAGCTTTGGCCGCGGCTGGCGATGCGCTCGCGGCGGCAGCGGGTGCTGCTGGGGCTGCGCCCGCGGAAGCTGACCCGCTTTCCATGTGGATGATCAGCGAACCCTCGCTCACCTTGTCGCCCACCTTCACCACCACGTCGACGATTTTGCCGGCTGCGGGCGCTGGCACCTCCATCGTGGCCTTGTCGCTTTCGAGCGTAACGAGCGGATCGTCGGGCTTCACGACGTCGCCGGGCTTCACCTGCACTTCGATCACCGGCACGTTCTTGTAGTCGCCGATGTCGGGCACCTTCACTTCCATGAGGGACATGTGTCTCGTCTCTCCCCTGTGTCTTGTTCTCTGGCCCGCAGCGTCTAGGCGCGCGCGGGGCTGGGCTTGTCCGGATTGATGCCGTACCTGGCGATTGCCTCCGCCACCTTGGTGGAGGGGATCTTGTTTTCGTCGGCGAGCGTCTTGAGCGCGGCGACCGCCACGAAATGCCGGTCCACCTCGAAGGGGGGGCGCAGCTTGCGGCGATAGTCGGAGCGGCCGAAACCGTCGGTGCCGAGCACCATGTAGTGCCCCGGCACGAACGGCCGCACCTGGTCAGCGAACAGCTTCATGTAGTCGGTCGACGCGATGACGGGCGCCTCACCCGCCTTGTCGAGCACCTGCGTGACGTAGGGCACGCGCGGCTGCTCCAGCGGATGCAGCATGTTCCAGCGCTCTACCTCCAGCGCCTCGCGGCGCAGCTCCGTGAAGCTCGTCACCGAGAACACGTTGCAGCCGATGCCGAAGTCCTTCTCGAGGAGATCCGCCCCCGCCAGCACCTCGCGCAGGATGGCGCCCGAGCCCATCAGGTGCACCTTGTGCCCCTTGAGTTCGGCAGGTGCCGGCCGCAGCAGGTACATCCCCTTGACGATGCCTTCCTCGGCGCCCGCCGGCATCTCGGGATGGGCGTAGTTCTCGTTGAGAGTGGTGAGGTAGTAGAACACGTCCTCCTGCTCGGTAAGCATGCGGCGCAGGCCATCCTGGATGATGACGGCAAGCTCGTAGGCGAAGGTCGGGTCGTACGACACGCAGTTCGGAATCGTGGCCGAGAGGATGTGGCTGTGGCCATCCTCGTGTTGCAGCCCCTCGCCGTTGAGCGTCGTGCGGCCGGAGGTGCCGCCGACGAGGAAGCCGCGCGCCCGCATATCGCCGGCGAGCCAGGCGAGATCGCCCACGCGCTGGAAGCCGAACATCGAATAGTAGATGTAGAAAGGCACCATCGGCACGTTTGAGGTGGAGTAGCTGGTGGCGGCCGAGATCCACGAGGCCATGGCACCCGCCTCGTTGATGCCCTCCTGCAGGATCTGACCGGTCTTGTCCTCCTTGTAGAACATCAGTTGGTCGGCATCCTGCGGCCGGTAGAGCTGCCCCACCTGGCTGAAGATGCCGAACTGGCGGAACATGCCTTCCATGCCGAAGGTACGGCTTTCGTCGGGCACGATGGGCACGATGCGCTTGCCTAGGGTCTTGTCGCGCAGCAGCGTGTTGAGGACGCGCACGAAGGCCATGGTGGTGGAGATCTCGCGATCACCACTGCTCTTCAACAGCGCATCGAACGACGACAGCGGTGGCGCCTTCAGTGTTTCAGACTTCTGTCGCCGCGACGGCAGATAGCCGCCCAGCGCTGCCCGCCGTGCCTTGAGGTAGGCGATTTCCTCGCTGCCCTCCTCGAACTTGAGGAAGGGCAGCTTGTCGAGGTCCTTGTCCGAGAGCGGCAGGGAGAAGCGGTCGCGGAACTCCTTCAGCTGCTGCATGCCGAGCTTCTTCTGCTGGTGGGCGATCATCTGCCCTTCACCCGCCTCGCCCATGCCGTAGCCCTTCACGGTCTTGGCGAGGATCAGGCTCGGCTGGCCCTTGTGTTCGCTGGCGGCCTTGTAGGCGGCGAACACCTTCTGCGGATCATGCCCGCCGCGCGTCAGCTTCCAGATGCGATCGTCCGACCAGTCGGCCACCATGGCGGCCGTCTCGGGGTACTTGCCGAAGAATTTCTCGCGCACGTAGGCGCCGTTCTTCGACTTGAAGTCCTGGTACTCGCCATCGACGCACTCTTCCATGCGCTTACGCAGCATGCCGTGCGTGTCGCGTGCCAGAAGCTCGTCCCAGCCCGAGCCCCAGATCACCTTGATGACGTTCCAGCCTGCGCCGCGGAAATCGCCCTCGAGTTCCTGGATGATCTTGCCGTTGCCGCGCACGGGGCCGTCGAGGCGCTGCAGGTTGCAATTGATGACGAACACGAGGTTGTCGAGCTTCTCGCGGCCTGCGAGGGAAATCGCGCCGAGGCTTTCAGGCTCGTCCATCTCGCCGTCGCCGCAGAACACCCACACCTTGCGCCGCGACGTATCGGCGAGGCCTCGGTGATGCAGGTATTTCAGGAAGCGGGCATTGTAGATGCCCATGAGCGGTCCAAGGCCCATGGACACCGTGGGGAACTGCCAGAAGTCCGGCATCAGCCAGGGATGCGGATAGGACGAGAGGCCCTTGCCCTCCACCTCCTGCCGGAAGTTCAGCAGCTGTGCCTCCGACAGCCGCCCTTCCAGGAAGGCGCGCGCGTAGATGCCGGGCGAGGAGTGCCCTTGCACGAACACCAGGTCGCCGCCGTGATCGTCGGAGGCCGCATGCCAGAAATGATTGAAGCCCGTATCGTAAAGCGTTGCGGCCGACTGGAAGCTTGCAATGTGGCCGCCGAGTTCCGAGGACGTCTTGTTGGCCTTGAGAACGATGGCGAGTGCATTCCAGCGGATGGCCGAGCGAATGCGATGCTCGATCTCGCGGTTGCCCGGATGTGCGGGTTCATCAGAAGGCGGGATGGTGTTGATGTAGGCGGTGTTGGCGGCGAAGGGCAGCCGGGCGCCGGACCTTCTTGCCGTGTCCACCGCGCTGGTGAGCAGCCGGTCGGCCTCGGCCGTGCCTTCGAAGGCGATCACGGATTCGATGGCATCGTTCCATTCGCGGGCCGCATCGAAGCCGTCGTCGCGCTGATCCTGCATGCCCGAACCTCCCGAAACATCGAAGTCTTTACGGCGAGTATAAGGTCCGCAGCGAGGATTGAGAAACGCTCTCGCTTGGCCGCCCGCAACTATTTTGGCGCTTCCGGCGCAAGATCATTTCAATAGGCAAGCTTCTCCCGCCTCCTGGCCCTGCCTCATGCCGCTTCCGCGACATCGGCCTTCGCACAATAGCAAGGTTGGGTGAGCGCCAACGGCGTGGGCCCCAACACCCGGATGCGCCCTGGGTTACGCAGCTTACGCTGCCAGCCCGGCATGCGCGCGCGAGGGCAAAGGTGGGGGAGCGGCCTCCGTCCCAGTCAGCCGGCGTCGTTCACGAACCGAAAGTGGAGGGCGGCCCATAGCCGTTCGCGGCCTCGTCGCCCTTCTTGCACATCCAGATCAGCAGGATGATTGCGCCGACGAGCGGGATGAAAAGCAGCAGCAGCATCCACCCCGAGCGGCCAATGTCGTGCAGGCGTCGCACGCTCACACCAAGCCCCGGCAGGATCGTCGCCAAACCCCAGACAAGGCCGACCGGCCCGCCGCCGGCCAGATCGAACAGCCCGCGGTCGAGGACGAAGGCCGCGGCGCTGCCAAGCATCGTGAACAGCGTGAAGTACCAGTACTCCGATCGGTTGGCGCGTGCGCTGAAGTTCAGGTAGTTGGCAAAGCCGGCGACGACAGCGTCGAGAAAGATCATCGGTGGCTCCTGCGCGAAGGGAATCTGCCTGGCCGCAGGGTAAGCATTGGCACCGGCTGCTGTCGATGGGCGCTGTGATCGGGACGAGCCCGCGCCGACCATCAGCACAGGCCGCTACTCTGCCTCCCGCTTCTTCTTGCCCTTGGCCTTGGCGATCTGTTGCGGCGGGCGCAGCAGCGGGCGCATCTTCGCCAGCACGCTCTCCACGGGATCGTCGACCCAAGCCTTGGTGAGGAAGTCGGCGTGCGGCAGCTCCTCGCTTGCCGCATAGAACACCACGCTTCCCGGCGCGAACGCCTTCGGCAGCTCCGTCCCGACGTTGAGACCAGCCGAGGTAAGCCGCGTCTGCAGATTGCCGTTGGGTTCGCGCGAGGACTTGCCGTGCGCGGAAAAGAACACGCCGGACCCGCGCCGCTCGACCCATTGCGCGAACTTGTCGAGGTCGCCGTAGAGCGCATCGAACAGCAGGATGCCCTTGATTCGATCGCCCGCCCCGCCATGATGGGCCGCGTAGGCGGCGGGCGTATAGCCGCCGCTATAGGCGACGATGACGATCGGCATGGCCTCGAAAGCGGGCCGCAGCTTCTGGTCCCCAGCGAGCTTGGCAAGCTCGCGCGCGGCCTCGTCCATGAATTTGGCGAAGTGCCCGGGATGATAAAAGCGCCCGGCGGTAGAATCGAGGGCATCGACGGCGAACTGCGGCGCCACCAGCACCGCGTTCAGGCCCGCCCGCGCCACCTGTCGCGGTATCTGATGGCGGCGCACCACGTCGCGTTCCAGCACCGACTTGTTGCCGTGGAAGTAGACCACGAGCACACCTGGCTTGGCCGGATCGAATCCGCGCGGGATATCGAGCAGAACCCGCCGGTCGGAATACGTCTCGTCCTGCCAGTAGACGCCGCCGCGCGGCGAGGTATGGCCGCGCCGGCCATCCTTTTCCACATCGAGGAACGGTTCTTCCTTCCCCGGCACAGTGCCCTCGAAGGGAAACGGCGATTGCTGGAACGGCACATAGGCCCGCAGCGCCTTCTTGATCGGCGCAGCCCCCGCGCCAGAGGCGATCATCGACATCATCAGCACCGCCAACGCTCGCGCCAGCCTGCCATGCCGCGGCATCCGCCCTGCCTCCTCTTGCTGCAGCCGCTGTCAGCCCCGGTTGAGCACCCCGATGCCGGCGTTCAGCGTCGCCGCGTACGTTATCCAGAGGAGATAGGGCACGAGCAAGAGGGCCGCAGGGCGATTGATCGGCCATGCCGCCTTGATGGTCAGCACCAGCGCCACCCACAGGCCGAGCATGATGGCGAGTGCCGGCCACACCAGATGCGCCCCGAAGAACACCGGCGTCCAGATGCCGTTGAGCAGAAGCTGCAACAGGAACAGCTTGATAGCAGAGGATCTTTCACGACCTTCCGCGGTCTTGTCCCACAGCAGCCAGAGCGACACCGAGATCATCGCATAGAGGATGTTCCAGGCGATGGGAAAGACGTAGTTCGGGGGGGTCCAGGAGGGCTTTGCGAGCGCCTTGTACCAGGTCGGGATGGCGTCCGCCGTATACACCGCCCCAATGCCGGCGATGCCGTAGCACAGCGCAAGGCAGGCGATCAGGCGGACGATGCTGCGCATGGTGCGTACTTTCGAAGCTGCGCGCCGTCGTTGGCGCGCCGGCAGCTTAGCGTGTGCAGTTGCGAACCGAAAGTCAGTCTTCGAAAGGGTCCCGCATCAAGATGGTGTCATCGCGCTCCGGGCTGGTCGAAAGCAGCGTCACCGGCCGCTCGATCAGCTCCTCGATATGGCGGACATATTTCACCGCCTGCGCGGGCAGCTGCGCCCAGGTGCGCGCACCGCGCGTCGACTGGCTCCAGCCTTCGAAGGTCTCGTAGATGGGCTTCACCCGCATCTGTGCGTTGGTGCCGGCGGGCAGGCTGTCGATACGCTCCCCGTCGAGTTCGTAGCCGACGCAGACCTTGATCTCCTTGAAACCATCGAGCACGTCGAGCTTGGTCAGTGCGATACCGTCGATGCCCCCGACCTTCGCCACCTGCCGCGTGAGGCAGGCATCGAACCAGCCGCAGCGCCGCTTGCGTCCCGTGACGACGCCGAACTCCTGGCCACGCTGGCCGAGCAGCTCGCCTGTTGCATCCGTCAACTCCGTCGGGAAGGGGCCTGAGCCGACCCGCGTCGTGTAGGCCTTCGCGAGCCCCAGCACATAGCCGATGCCCGAAGGCCCCACGCCCGATCCCGTCGCTGCGGCCGCCGCCACAGTGTTGGAGGATGTCACGAACGGATAGGTGCCGTGGTCGACATCGAGCAGCGCGCCTTGCGCGCCCTCGAACAGGATGCGGCTGCCAGACCGGCGTTTCTCATCGAGCAGCTGCCAGACCTTATCGACGAACGGCAGGATCTTGGGCGCGATGGCGGCAAGGTCGGAAAGCACCGCCTCGGGCGAGATCTCGGGCTCGCCGAGCCCGCGGCGCAAGGCATTGTGATGCACCAGCAGCCGCTCGACCTTGGGGCCCAGCGTGCCGAGGTTCTTCAGGTCCTGCGCGCGAATGGCGCGGCGCCCCACCTTGTCCTCGTAGGCCGGACCGATGCCGCGCCCAGTGGTGCCGATACGGCCTTCGCCTGCAGCTTTCTCGCGCAGCTGGTCGAGTTCCCGATGCAGCGGCAGGATCAGCGTTGCGTTCTCCGCGATGCGCAGGTTGGTGTGGTTCACGGCCACGCCCTGTGCCTCGATGCGCGTGATCTCGTCCGTCAGCGCCCAGGGGTCCACCACGACGCCGTTGCCGATCACCGACAGCTTGCCCGGCCGCACCACACCCGAGGGCAGAAGCGAGAGCTTGAACGTCTTATCGCCGATGACGAGCGTATGGCCGGCGTTGTGGCCGCCCTGGAAGCGCACCACCACGTCGGCGCGCTCGGACAGCCAGTCCACGATCTTGCCTTTGCCCTCGTCGCCCCACTGAGCGCCGACAACCACCACGTTCGCCATGCGTTCCAAGCCTTTCCAGGAGTAGGCTGCCCAAGTGCGCCGGTCGCAGCCGGCGCACCTTATAGCCGCCCCGCGCACCCACGAACAGCACCACGCATGCACCCCCAGCCCCGTGCAGCCCCACGCCGCAGCAGGCACCCGCCCTCTACCCCAAAGCTGCCTCGGTCCCATAAGGGAAGCATTACGGGCGCGGGGTAGCCAAGGTGCGCGAAATAGCAGCCGGTCGGCAGGCGTGATGACAGAGCGCGGTGCCGATCCTACGCCAATGGCCGGTCCGAGCAGACTGATACTGACATATCAAACTAGGTTGGTGGGCAACAGTTTTCAGGTTGCGGTCGCGGCCCGCGACGCCCACTTCGCGGTCCATCGAGCGAGCGATCTGCCCGCCGCGCTCCTGGCCCGCCTGGTCCAACGCGTCCACCGACAAGCGCCTCGACCCCCCTTCGCCAGTCGGGCGAAGAAGGCCCCTGCGGCGGTCAATCCTTGGCGCGCTCCACATAGGAGCCGTCTTCCGTCATGATCACGATCCGCGTGCCGCTCTGGATGTGCGGCGGCACCATCACGCGCAGGCCGTTGGAGAGAACAGCGGGCTTGAATGACGACGAGGCCGTCTGCCCCTTCACCACGGGCTCGGCCTCCACGATCTCGAAGGTCACGCGCTGCGGCAGCTCGATGGCCACGGGCACACCCTCGTGCAGGCTCAGCGTCACGGCCATGTTCTCCTGCAGATACACGGCCTGGTCGCCCAGGATCTCCTTCGGCACCGAGATCTGCTCGAACGTCTCGGGCTCCATGAAGTTGTAGCCCATGTCGTCTTCGTAGAGGTAGTTGAAGGTCTTGTCCTCGAGGTAGGCGCGCTCCACCTGGTCGGTCGTGCGGTAGCGCTCGGTGATCTTCACACCGTCGGAGATGCGGCGCATGTCGAGGTGGGTGACGGGCGTGCCCTTGCCGGGATGGATGTTCTCGGCCTTCATGACCACGCACAGCTTGCCGCCGATCTCCAGCACGTTGCCTTTGCGCACCGAGCTTGCGATAATTTTCGTCACTTTAGCTTCTCCGCCGAATGCCTCTGGATGGACCGTCCGGGCGCGCGCCGGGCGCCAGGGGAAGCGCCGCATCGAAAGTGCCGGAAGGGGCAGGCCGCTCACGGGGCCCGCTCTGGTGGCGCTTGTTTAGAGCAAACTCTCCACCGAGGGAAGCGCGTCACGCCCTCCTTCATCGCAACGTTCTGGGTTGATTGCTGAAATCCATGTCCGCGCCCTCGCTCACGCCGTGGTGGGACCACGACCGTCACGCCGACCGGCGGCCCTTTCTCCTCGCCCGCGACCGTATCAAGAAGGCGCTGCGGACCTGGTTCGAAGGGCAAGGCTTCCTGGAGGTGGAGCCTTCGGTGCTGCAGGTCTCGCCCGGCAACGAGGTGCATCTCCACGCCTTCGCAACGGAACTGACTGGGCCGGATAGCATAGCCCGCAAGTTGTATCTCAATACTTCGCCCGAGTTCGCCATGAAGAAGCTGCTGGCCGCGGGCGAAACACGCATCTTCGCCTTCCAGCCTGCGTTCCGGAACCGCGAGCGTGGGCCATTGCATCATCCCGCCTTCACGATGCTGGAGTGGTATCGCGTCAACGAACCCTATGACGTCCTGATGGAGGACTGCGCCACCCTCATGCGCCTCGCCGCAGAGGCTGCGGGAAGCACGCGGTTCAGCTTCCGCGGGCGTGAGGTCGATCCCCGCCTGGTGCCGGACCGCCTTTCTCTCGCCGAGGCTTTTGCCCGACACGCCGGCATCGACCTGCTCGCCACCATCGATGCCGGCGGGCCCGTGCGCGAAAAGCTCGCTGCCGCCGCGCGTGCTGCCGGTATCCGCTTTGCCGACGACGAGACCTGGGGCGACATCTTCACGCGTGTGCTCGTCGAGAGGGTCGAGCCGGCGATCAGCAAGGGCGCTGCGACGATCTTGATGCAATACCCGGCCGCACTTGCCGCCCTCGCCCGGCCCGAGCCGCGCGACCCGCGCGTGGCGCAACGCTTCGAGCTCTATGCCTGTGGCGTCGAACTCGCCAACGCGTTCGGCGAACTCACCGACGCCATGCTCCAGCGCGCCCGCCTCGACGTCGAGATGGATGAGCGCCAGCGCATCTATGGAGAGCGCTATCCCGTCGACGACGACTTCATTGCGGCACTCGCCCGGATGCCGCCGGCCTCGGGCGCCGCACTCGGCTTTGACCGCCTCGTCATGCTGGCCTCGGGTGCGACCCACATCGAGCAGGTGCTGTGGACGCCCTTGCCATAGCGCCCCCTCGTCCATGCGGCCCATTGGCGGCATTGATCAAGATCAACGCTGGCGGTGCCGGCGCGGCGTCCTTTCCTCGAAACTCAGAGGAGGTGCTTCGCCATGGAAACTCCGACCAAGACCAAGCTGTTGGCTGCGTTGCGTTCCGCCAGGCACGTGAAGGAGCCGTTCAACTATTGGCTCTTGGAGGACGTGCTGCCCACGCCAGTGTGCGATGCGATCGCCAATCTCCCTTACGCACCTCCCTCGGGCTCTGTGTTCGATGGCCGGCGCGAGGCCAACAACTCCACGCGGGTCTATTTCTCGCCCGAGAACCAGAAGAAATTCACCGTCATGCAGGATCTCGCGGATGCCTTCCGCGCGCCCGAGACCAAGCGCACGCTCGAGACGCTGACGGGGCAGGACCTTTCCAAAGGCAGCCTGCGCATCGAATACTGCCAGGACGTCGACGGCTTCTGGCTGGAGCCGCATCTCGACATCTCGGTGAAGCTCTTCACCATGCTCGTGTACCTGAGCGATGATCCGGCCCTGCGCAACGCCGGCACCGACATCTACGACGCCAGCCCCGAGCACAAGCTCGTCGCCAGCGCCCCTTACGAGAAGAACAAGGGACTGATCTTCATCCCGGGCAAGGATACCTGGCATGGCTTCACGCCGCGGCCCATCAAGGGCGTCCGCAAGTCTGTGATCATCAACTTCGTCACGCCCGAATGGCGCGCCCGCGAGGAATTGGCCTGAGCTTTCGGCGCCTGAGATCTCGCCTTTCGCTCTGTCCCCGGGTGCCTACCTCCCTTTCTATGCCTTCCCGGAAGACGCGGCGCATGCCGCGGCTATCCGGGATCCTTCGCACCGGGATAGATCCCGGGTCTCGCTCCGCTCGCCCGGGAAGGCAGAGAGGAGAGGGCACGGCTTCTCGCAGGGTGGCGTGGATCTCCGCCTTCGCGGAGATGACGGTGCGGTGTGGGGGTACGGGAACGGCTCCCCCAAATGGCGTCATGCCCTCGCAGGCATCCACGCAAGCTGGCTGAAGCATGACCCGATGGCCCTAGACGCGCGCGTTTCGCCACGCA
>JBDHTJ010000170.1:0-10820 GCA_039808585.1 Hyphomicrobiaceae bacterium
CGCACCTGACGGGCCTCGCCCTGCCGCCTTGCACAGCGCTCGGGCGGGCGGCTATGCTTGCCCAGTTCCATCCCGTTCGGCTGACGGCCTTCGCCGGGCTCCCGCCTGGCCGGCTCCCTCTCGTCCGCCACCCCGCCCCTCTCTGTCAAGGAAGCGCCCCATGTCGCAGCAACTCGAGGTCCATTTCGTGCCGCTGGCTGCAGCGCCGCAGGGCGCCCTGATCGTCCTTTCAGGCGCAGAATTCACGCTTGGGGCCACGGCGCGGGGCTATGATGAGAAGACACGCGGCATGCTCACCCGTGCCGCGCACGCCGCCGAGTTCACCGGCAAGGGCAAGGGCGCCTTGGAAGTGCTGGCGCCGGCCGGCGTCGAGGTGCCGCGCATCGTCGTGGTGGCGGCTTCGACCGTGGCCAAGGAACTCGACCGCCTCATGCTCGGCGGCTACGTCTTCGCGCAGGCTTCCGCCCGCAAGGGCGAAACGGCCACCATCGTGGCCGAGCTTGCCGACGCCGCAGCAGCCGGCGGCGAAGCCCTTGCGGTCGACATCGCCATGGGCGCCATGCTGCGCAGCTACAGCTTCAAGAAATACCGCACGAAAAAGCCCGAGGAAGCCGGCGAAGGCGAGGGTGCTGGCGCCCCGCGCAACGGCCTCACGCGTCTTGCCATCGCCTGCGCCAAGCCCGAGGCGGCAGCCAGGCTTTTCGCTGCACGCAAGGCGGTGGTTGAAGGGGTGTTCCTGGCGCGCGATCTCGTCAACGAGCCTGCCAACGCGCTGGGCCCAGTCGAGTTCGCCGAGCGCCTCAAGGCCCTGACCGAGGCCGGCCTCGAAGTGGAAGTGCTGGAGCAGGCACAACTCGAGGATCTCAAGATGGGCGCACTCCTGGGCGTGGCACAGGGCAGCGTGCGGCCGCCGCGTGTCGTCGTCATGCAGTGGAACGGCGCCAAGTCGAAGCGCGCCAAGAGTGTGTGCTTCATCGGCAAGGGCGTGGTGTTCGACACCGGCGGCATCTCGATGAAGCCTGCGGCCGGCATGGAGGACATGAAGGGCGACATGGGAGGTGCGGCGTGTGTCGCCGGCCTGATGCTGGCGCTCGCCGGACGCAAGGCCGCCGTCAACGCCGTGGGCCTCGTGGGTCTCGTCGAGAACATGCCCTCGGGCAATGCGCAGCGCCCCGGCGACATCGTCACCAGCATGTCGGGGCAGACCATCGAGGTGCTCAACACGGATGCCGAAGGCCGCCTCGTGCTGGCTGACGTCATGTGGTACGCGCAGGAGCGCTTCAAGCCGCGCTTCATGATCGATCTCGCCACGCTCACTGGCGCCATCATCGTGGCGCTCGGCAAGGAATATGCGGGCCTGTTCTCCAACGACGACAAGCTCGCGGAGGAACTTTCCAAGGCCGGCGAGGCCACCGGCGAGAAGGTCTGGCGGATGCCCCTCGGCAAGGCCTACGACAAGATGATCGACAGTAAGACCGCCGACATGAAGAACATCGGCGGGCGCAACGGCGGCGCCATCACGGCCGCCCAGTTCCTACAACGTTTCGTCAAGGACACGCCCTGGGCCCACCTCGACGTTGCAGGCACCGCCATGGATTCGGTGAAGAGCGACATCAGCCAGGGCTGGGCCTCCGGCTGGGGCGTGCGCCTTCTCGATCGCCTCGTCGCCGACCACTACGAGAAGCCGGAGAAGTAACGAGGCGCCAGATGCCACCGTCTGCCCGCGACGGCATGCAAGCATGCCTCGCGTTGCACCGCACCCCGCCGTCATGCCCGCGAAGGCGGGCATCTACGCAAGCTTGACGGACGCATCCCACGGGCACACACGCGACCCGATCACAAACGACGATGAATTGGCATCCCGGATCGGCAAGGGTCTGTGCCTCGGCCCATTCCATCCGTTATTTTCCATAATATATATTATGCGAATGTCTTGAGTGTATTGAGGATCGCGCGCGTTGACCCCCAGAATGGCCGCGAAGGCCTGGCCCGCAGGCTCCGTCAGCAACGCGCCGCAGCCGGCGCGTTACCCAACAGCCCGTTCCGCACGACCGCAAAGCGCTGCGATAGGTAGCCTCGTTGCTACCCCCCCCGCATGTGCCCCTACGCGCGCAAAGCGGCGACGGACCTTGTATGGGAAGCCAGCCAACTCCCTCCCACCGTCATGCCCGCGAAGGCGGGCATCCACGCAAGGGTCCGTATCACCGTGACGGTGCCCACCACGACGAGACCAACGTGAACCCTCGCCTTCGCGAGGATGACGTCAAAGGTCATCCAACCCCAGCCTACAAGCAGCCGGTGATGGTGCTGCCGCACTTCACGTATTTGATCGCGTCCCAGGCGCAGCACGGCTCTTCCTTCTTGCACACCCAGGCGCGACGCTCGCCCGTCGGGAAGCGATAGCGGCACACCTTCTCGCCCTTGCCGGCTTTGGGCGCGGCTTCCTTCTTGGAGCTTTGCGCGAAGGCATCGGTTGTAGAGACGGAGATACCGCCCAGCATCAATCCCGCGCCGAGGACGATGGCAGCCGCAGACCGGAAGAATCGTGCGCTCACTCGCATGCCGTGCTCCTTCGCAAAATGTGTGATCTCGAGGCGAAGTATGCGGGCTCGCGCGCGCGCAGGCTAGGGCGCGAAAGCCTCATCGAGGCGCAATTCCACAAGCCTTTCTTGGTCTTGCTACAGGCATGCCACGGCTCAGATCTTGCTTCCTGAATGCGCGCTAAATGCCGGGTTCATAGAGGTTTTAACTGCTGAACGAACCTGGGCCGCAAACGCAGGGCATCTTCCTTTCCATCGCCTCCGACGTGAGGCTGAACGGAAAAACGAAGGATCAATGCCAATGAACAAGCTCATCGCGTTCGCTGTCGCTCTTGCCGTTGCGACCCCTGCTTTCGCCCAGGACGTCAAGAAGCCCGCGAACCCTGCTGCAGCCAACACCCCGGCCGTCACCACGCCGGCTGCGAAGCCGGGTGACGTGGCAAAGCCGACGCCGGCTGCCACCACCAACACCCAGAAGCCGGCCGAGGTCAAAAAGGACGAAGTGAAGAAGGACGCCAAGAAGTCCGACATGAAGGGCGACGCGAAGGCGGCCACCCCGGCAACGGGCCAGGCCACCCCGGCCAACGGCCAGAAGACCAGCGAGAAGACCAGCGAGAAGCCCGCTGAGACGAAGAAGCAGTAACAGGCGCGATCGAGCGTACTGTTCGCCCTCCCGAGTGTCTCCGGGAGTGTTCGGCCCCCCGGCAGTTCTCCGCTGCCGGGGGTTGCCGTTTTTCGCAAAAGCTAGCGGAAGCTGCCCGAGGCGGCGGCCATCAGCAAAAGGTCGGCGACGAGCCCGAGGGTGAGCAGCCATCCCACATGCATGTTCGCCTTGAAGCGCACGAGGCAGTTGCCGGGATTGCTCGTATCGAGCGTCGCGACCTGCCAGACGAAGTGCACCGCCGCCAGCGCCAGCGCGACGTAGAATCCCGCCTGCACGCCGGCGCCGAGCCCCGCCACCAGCCACAGCACGAGGGCCGCCGCGTAGAACAGCGCCAGCCAGCGGGGCGTTGCCGCGCCGAAGTGCAGCGCCGTCGACTTGAGGCCGATCATCGCGTCGTCCTCCTTGTCCTGGTGCGCGTAGATGGTGTCGTAGGCGATCGTCCAGCAGATCGATCCCGCATAGAGCGCCAGCATCGGCCAGCCCGCACGCCCCGTGATCGCAGTCCAACCCACCAACGCGCCCCACTTGAACGTCAGCCCCAGCACCAGCTGGGGCCAGTTCGTATAGCGCTTGGCGAAGGGATACACGGAGACGAGCAGCAGCGAGGAGGCCCCCAGCGCCACCGTGAACCAGTTGAACTGGAGCAGCACGAGCAGGCCCACGAGGCACAAGAGCAGCGCGAAGGCGAAGGCCTGCCGCTTCGTCACCTGCCCCGATGGAATCGGTCGCGACGCGGTGCGCGCCACCCTCGCATCGAAGTCTGCATCCACGATGTCGTTATAGGTGCAGCCAGCCCCGCGCATGACGAAGGCGCCGATGGCAAACAGCGCCATGTACCAGAGATTGGGGAAGGTGTGCCCCGAAGCGTCCTGCGCCAGCAGCATCGACCACCAGCAGGGAAACAGCAGCAACCACGCGCCCGCGGGCCTGTCGAAGCGTGCCAGCCGCACGTAGGGCAGCAGCGCCGGCGGAGCCAGCCTGTCGGCCCAGTTCCCCTGCGCTGCATCGGCCACGCGCTTTGGACTTGAAGTCGAGCGTGAGGAAGGTTGCATCGGCCTTGCCCCTATTCGCCCAGCACGTCCGGCAATTCCTGCAGCGAAGCGATCGTGTGCTGCGGCGCGCCGCCTGCTGCAACTTCCGCCTTGGTGTGGATGCGCGCGTGCTCGGGCCGGTGCACCATCACGCTGATCCAGCCGCGCGCATTGGGCACGACGAAGTCCTTGGCCGGATTGTCGCCCACATAGACGAAGCGCGTCGCCCCCTCGCCCAGCGCCGCCTCGATCCGCTCGTAGGACAACGGGTGCGGCTTGTGGAACTCGCGTCCCTTTCCCAGCCCGCCCGTGAAAACCATCTCGCCGAAATGCGGCGCGATGCCGAGAGCCTCCACCTTGCGCCGCTGCATGCCGTGCGTGCCGTCCGTGATCAGGCCGAGGCGGGCTTTACCGGCATAACGCGCAAGCGCCCAGTGCGCGTCCTTGAAGAGCGCGATGTCGGGATCGTGGTCGCGGTAGATCGCAACGAACTTGGCAAGCTGCTCGGGCGTATGCTCGGGATGATGCGCCTTGAGCGCGATCGGAAACAGCGTGCCCAGATGTCCCTCGTCGAGGAGCCGCGTCATCTCGCGCGCCAATCCGGGCGCAAGGCCAAGCTCGGCGCTGGCCCAGCGCTCCGCGGCCTTGAAGCCCGACAACGCGAAATCGCGCTCGGGATAGAGCGTGTCGTCGAGGTCGAACACCAGGACGGTGGACATCTGAAGCCTCAGCGCGCCGTTTTCAGCGCGTGAGCATGCCAGACTGCGACGGCAAAGAGAATGGCCGCCACCAGCTGATGCAGCAGCCCCAGGCTCAAGGGCACCTGCGCCAGCAGCGTCCAGATGCCGATCAGGATCTGCAGCGCAACGAGGAAGCCCAGCACCATCGCCGAGGTCCGCACGCGTCCGTCGTCGTGAGCCGCCAACACCCGCCACACGTGCCACGCCGCAAAGCCTGCCAGCACGTAGGCCACGATGCGGTGGTTGAACTGCACCGTCATGGCATTCTCGAAGGGATTGAGGAACCAAGGCTGCATCACGAACAGCCCCTTCGGCACCAGCTGTCCATCCATCAACGGCCATGTGTTGTATGCAAGACCAGCCTTCATGCCGGCCACTAGCGCGCCCAGTTCCACCTGAATGAAGGTTAGCCCGAGAAGCAACAGCGCACCCTTGTAGGCGCGGGAGGCGAGCCGCGGCTCATCCTCGTCGTCGAGGCTCAAGGCCGTCCACACCAGCGCACCCAGGATCACGAACGCAAGCCCGAGATGCAGCGCCAGCCGATACTGGCTCACCGACACGCGCTCCGACAGGCCGGACGCCACCATGTACCAGCCGATGAAGCCCTGCAGGCCACCCAGCGCGAACAGGCCGACCATGCGCGGCACCAGCGCCCGCTTGATGTAGCCCAGCGCCAGGAACGCCACGAACGGCACGAAGAAGGCGAAGCCTACCAAGCGGGCCAGAAAGCGGTGTCCCCACTCCCACCAGAAAATCGTCTTGAAGGCCTCCAGCGACATCCCCCTGTTGACCTGCTGGTACTGGGGGATCTGCCGATATTTCTCGAAAGCTTCATGCCAGTCGGCATCCGTGAGCGGGGGGATGGCGCCCATGATCGGCTTCCATTCCGTGATCGAGAGGCCCGACCCCGTAAGCCGCGTGGCGCCCCCCACCGACACCATGGCGATGACGAGCGCCGCCACGGCGAAAAGCCAGATGCGGACGGGGCGGCTCGAGCGGGCCGAAGCCCCTTCATGTGCTTGAAGTGCGCTGATATTGGCCATGGCGGCACTCATAATCGGGTTTTGGCGGGCTCCATCTGCGCGATGTAGTCGCGCTTAGGGATCGCAACCACGGGCTTGGCCATAGGCTAGATGTTGCCGAAGTCCCCGCCCCTGCCCTTGCCGGAGGCGAAGCGGGCGGCCCCCGCAATGCCCTCCGCCTTCAGGATCGCCGCGCTCGAGGCCCACTCCAGCGCCAACCCCTCCCGCATCCCTTTGCCCCAGGCGGCATAGGCCGATTGCCGATCTGCCCGCATGCAGGCCTGCGGAAAACGCGCGATCTCGGCGGCCATCGCCTCCGCCCCAGCGCGCGCCGTGCCGGGCTTCACCACGCGCTCCGCAAGCCCGATGCGATAGGCTTCCTCCGCCTCCACCTTGCGGCCCGTCATGATGATGTCGAGCGCCTTGCCGAGACCGACCAGGCGCGGCAGGCGCACGGTGCCCCCGTCGATCAGCGGCACGCCCCATCGCCGGCAATAGACGCCGAAATAGGCGTCCTCCGCCATCACCCGCACGTCGGCCCACATGGCGAGTTCCATGCCGCCAGCCACGGCCGGGCCCTCCACCGCCGCGATCACGGGCTTGGAAAGCTCCAGCCGTGTCGGCCCCATCGGTCCGCGCGGAAGTGGTGCCTCGGGGTCGTCCGGCATGTCGATGTCGCCAACGGGATTTGCCGCATCGAGCCCGGCCGCAGACTTCAGGTCCCAGCCCGCGCAGAAGGCGCCCCCCTCGCCCCAGAACACGGCGACCCGCGCCTCAGCATCGGCCTCGAAGGCCAGGAACGCCTCGCACAGCGCTTCTGCGTGCACCCGGTCGACGGCGTTGCGCACCTGCGGCCTCGCCATCACCACGGTCCATAGGTGATCGGCTTTCTCGATGCGCACGGGCATGTTTCCTCTCCCTCGATCTTTGGTGGCCACCGGCCCTTGCAAGGACGAACGGAAGCCTGCTTTTTTGGGGTCAGTTAAAGTAGCACGGACGGCGCGGCCGCCGATTGGAGATTGCTCCTCATGCGCCCTCTCGAAGGTGTGCTCGTCGTTTCGATGGACCAGGCGGTGGCAGCCCCAATGGCCGCCCGACGTCTTGCCGATGCCGGCGCGCGCGTGATCAAGATCGAGCGTCCGGAGGGCGATTTCGCCCGCGCCTACGACCGCGTCGTGAAGGGCGAGTGCACCCACTACGTCTGGCTTAATCGCGGCAAGCAATCGGTGGTGGCTGATCTCACCAAGCCCGACGACCGGCGCCTCGTCGAGGCGATGCTCGCCAAGGCCGACGTGTTCCTGCAGAACCTGAAACCGGGCGCGCTCGACAAGCTGGGCCTTGGCATCGAGACGCTGCGCCAGCGTCATCCCCGTCTCATCTGCTGCTCCATCTCCGGCTACGGCGACGACGGCCCCTTCCGTAACCGCAAGGCTTACGACCTGCTGATCCAGGCCGAGAGCGGCCTCGCCTCGATCACCGGCGGACCGGAGGCACCGGCGCGCATCGGCGTGTCGCTGGTCGACATCGGCACGGGGCTCCACGCCTACGAGGCCATCCTGGAAGCGCTGATCCGGCGCGGCAACACCGGCCAAGGCGCCGACATCCGCGTGTCGATGTTCGACGCCATGATGGAATGGATGAGCGTGCCGCTTCTCTTCACTGAATACGGCGAGGCCCCGAAGCGCCGCGGCCTGGTGCACCCCTCTGTCGCGCCCTATGGCGTGTTCGAGAGCCGGGAAGGCCTGCCCATCCTCATCTCCGTTCAAAACGATCGTGAGTGGGTCTCCCTCTGCCACCGCGTGCTGAAGCGCCCCGACATGGTGGAGGATGCCAAGTTTGCCACCAACCCCGCCAGGATTGCCAACCGCCGCGAGACGGACGGCATCGTCGCCGCCGCCTTCAAGGCCACGCCGATTGCGGAACTCGAAGCCCTTCTCGACGCCGCAGATATCGCCTTTGCGCGCGTCAACGACACCCACGCCGTGCTCCGCCATCCGCACCTGCGACGCGTGAGCGTGGACTCTGTGGCAGGCCCGATTGCGCTGCCCGCACCCCCTGCCCGCTTCATGGGCGAGGAACCCGTTGATTTCGGTGACCTTCCCGCCCTTGGCGCGCACACGGCAGCGGTCCGGGCGGAATTTCTGGCAGACACCTGAGGCACGATCACAGTTCCACCACAGCATCAAATCATTCTGCTCGTGCGTTGTAGGGGCATGGAACGGGCACGCACGAGCTTGAATGCGATCGCGACATGGGCGGCAGCCGTGCGCACCCGTACGCATCGCGCCGCCGCGCGCACGGTCGATCATGTCTCGAGCAAGCTGACGCTGGTTGCGGTCATGGCGGTCTTGAGCCTTCCGGGGCTGCCCTATGTGGCCGCGCACTGGGGCGCCCGCGAGGTTGCCCCGCTTGCTTCGGCAGGAGCCGCAGTGGCGCCGCGGGACACCATCGAGGTCGTGCGCACGCGTCCGCTCGTTACCGAGCCCGAGACAGAGCCCGCGCGTGATAGCTTGCCTGCCACGGACAGCATGCTCGCCACCTATCAAGCTCGCCGCAAGGCCGGCAAGGCGGAGAGCAATCCCCCGCCGGCCAAGCCATCGGCGGAACCACCTGTCGCCGCCCCCCCTGCCCCGCCCCCGCAGGCTCTTTCGAGCGAGGCGTGGAGCGATGCCGATATCACCCTTGCCCTCAAGGCCTGTGTGCAGCTTCTCGCCCCCGTCTCGGCAGAGCTCGAAGCCTTGCCGCCCATTCGCCAGGACAAGTGCGGCACGCCCGCGCCCGTCTCTCTCCGGCGCATCGGCGCCGGAGCCTCCTCCGTGGAGCTTTCGCCGCCCGCCGTTCTCAATTGCCCGATGGTGGCGCGCATCGCGGGCTGGGTGGAGAAGGTGCTGCAGCCAGCCGCCCGCGAGGCCTTCGGCGTCAGTGTCATCCGCCTCAACAGCACGTCGGGTTATGTCTGCCGCGGCCGCAACGGCGATACCATGGCCAACGGCAAGATCAGCGAGCACGCGCTGGCCAACGCGCTCGACGTTGCAAGCTTCACGCTGAGCGACGGCCGCGTCATCGATGTCGGCAAACATTGGGGCCCGACCCACCGCGACCGACAAAGTGCGGCGCCTGGCACCCCGCCGTCACCGGCTGCCGCACCCAATGTGGCCGCGGACAAGTCGCGTCCTAGACGCGGATCGGCGCAGGCAGCGCCTGCACCTGAACCAGTGAAGGCACCGGCGCCGGCCGAACCTGCCGGCAAGGAAGGCCAGTTCCTTCGCCGCCTCCATACGGGCGCCTGCCAGACTTTCGGCACGGTGCTGGGCCCCGAGGCCAACGAGGCCCACCGCGAGCATTTCCACCTCGACTTGTATCCGCGCAAGACCTCGAACTACTGCCAATAGCGGCCTGCCCTCCGAAGCCGCTTTCTATTCACACCCCGACTTGCGCTAGACTTGGCGGCAAAGCCGCGGCCCAAGGCCGCCCAGCGCAGCCGCTACGCAGCGGAGGAGGAACGATATGGACCACGCCCCCGTCGACACGCCCGAACGACGCGCCTTCTACGATCGCATCGACAAGAAGAACATGACCGCACTGTGGACCGTCATGGGTGCGCTCATCACGCCCGAGCCCAAGAGCCCCTGCGTGCCGGCCTTCTGGAACTTCGACGACATCCGCACCGCCATGCTGGAAGCCGGCAAGCTCATCACTGCCAAGGAGGCCGAGCGCCGCGTGCTCATTCTGGAGAACCCCGGGCTGCGCGGGCAATCCAAGATCACGACGTCGCTTTATGCCGGCGTGCAGCTCGTGGTGCCGCACGAGGTGGCGCCCGCACACCGCCATTCGCAATCGGCGCTGCGCTTTATCCTCGAAGGGAAGGGCGCGCACACCTCCGTCGATGGCGAGCGCACCATCATGCATCCCGGCGATTTCATCATCACGCCCTACATGACCTGGCACGACCACGGCAACGACACGGACGAGCCGATGTTCTGGCTCGATGGCCTCGACATCCCCCTCATCCAGTTTCTCGACGCTTCCTTTGTCGAGCGTCTGGCCGATGATGAGCAGCCAATCGGCAAGCCCGACGGTTACGCCGAGGCGCGCTACGGCAGCAATCTCCTGCCGGTGGACTGGAAGGGCAAGGGGCCAACCTCGCCCGTCTTCAACTACCCCTACGATCGCACGCGGGAGGCGCTGGCGAAGCTCGCCATCAGCAGCGAGATCGATCCCTGTCACGGCATCAAGCTGCGCTACACCAACCCCGCCACGGGCGATCACGCCATGCCCACCATGGGCACCTTCATCCAGCTGTTGCCGAAGGGCTTCCGCACGCAACGCTACCGCGCCACGGACGCGACCGTGTTCTGCGCCGCGGAAGGGCGCGGCCGCACGCACGTGGCCGGCCAGACATTCGAGTGGGAGGCGAAGGACCTGTTCGTGGTGCCGAGCTGGCATTATGCCGAGCACGAAGCGCTCGATGGCGAAGCCGTGCTGTTCAGCTTCTCCGACCGCCCGGTCCAGGAAAAAATCGGCGTCTGGCGCGAAGACCGTGGCAACGCCTGACGGAGCCCTCTGCCCGGCGCGCCCCACCCACTTCCTGAAGGCCGGCGCAATCGCAAGTCGGCGGGGAACGCCTGCCCGCCCCGCAGATGCCTTCCCGGAAGACGCGCCGAGGCGCGGCTATCCGGGATCCTTCCCCGCGCGTGGGATGGATCCCTGTCATTCGGATTTGTGCGAAAAGAATAGCGGGCAGGAGCCCGCAAGATCCCCGGTGACAAGGTGACACCGAGACCCGGCATGGGGCCCTGCCCGCCCCAAATACCATCCTGAAC
>JBDHTJ010000171.1:0-10685 GCA_039808585.1 Hyphomicrobiaceae bacterium
GCGGCAAGCCGCTCCGGAGGGGACGCACACCCCGACCCGACGCAATCATGTGCCGGTTTCAGCCGGCGCTTCGAAAGTGCTTGTTCGCAGACGACGAGGTGCAGCATGCGGGCTTTGCATACCGAGACGGTCGAGGCAGAGGTCGGACACCACGAGGCGGTCGCCTATACGCAGTCTTCCGCGGCGCTCGCGTACAGCTCCCGCAAACTGCGATCGGCGAGCCTTGCCGTCGCAGTCCTGGCGCTGCCCCTGTTCCTCTTCGCCTTCGCCCAGAGCTTCGCGATGCGGCTGGTGGGAATTGGCCTGCTGCTCCTGTGCGTGCTGCTTCTGGAACGGCTGAGAAGGCGGGCGGAAGCCAGGACCTGCGCCGTCATCGTGAGTGCATGGGGCATCACGTGGGCCGCGACCGGCCTGCAGCTGCGCTGGCAGGACATAGCCCGCATTCACCCGGTGTGCAGCCGATCCGCGAAGGCGATCGACGTGGAACTCAGGTGGCCCCGCTCTTTCGCCCGCCACGAAAGCCTCTCCGTCCGCTTCGGCGCGTGGTGCCAGCACGCGCTGAACGTGCCGGCGATCACGCTCAGCCTGTGGCTGGTGGAAGCCAACGCCGAGACGTTCCTGTCAGCGGTGCGTGCACACCGGCCTGATCTCCTGCACCACACGAACCGCTGACCGCGCAGCCGGCGCGATCACGCCCTGTGCAGATTGCCCAGGCCCTGCGCAACGCCCGCCCTGTCAGCGCAGGCCGTCCTTGCCGACGACGTCGCGCGCGGCCAATCCGCCGACCCGGGCGTTGAGACGGCCTCTGTTGGCGAGGCAGACGATCAGCGCGATCTCGTCGGCAGCTGGCGCCTCGGGCGGCATCGTGACCGTCACGCCATCATAGTGGGAGCGCACATACAGCGCATCCTTGTGGGCAAGCGGCACGTCGATGGTGGCACCTGGCGCCGCAAGCTTCGTGAACGACGGGATCCACGCCTGCGCCCCGCCCATGGCCTCGCGCAGCGGCGTGGCAAACGTCGTCGTTAGCATCGCATTGGCATGCTCGAGTTCACCGCCGAGGCCCACGATGCCACCCTTGCCGTAGCTGACGGGCTTGTAGCGCCCCATGGCGGCAACGGCCGTGTCCGCCAGCAGCTTGCCGATGGCTTCGCTGGCGGCGATCGCCTCGCTCAAGTCCTCCACGTAGCGGCCGGCGTAGGGGTTGGCGACGACCGCCACGGCCGTCACGCGCATCAGCGGCTCGGCGTGGCGCTTGCCCGCTTCGACCTCCTTGTGATCGCAGAACGAGAGTATCCGGCGCACGTCGAGCTTCATGACTGTCACCTCCGTTGGAGCCTGCTTCGATGCGATGGACGCGCCCTCGAGTCCATCGAAAGGGTGGGGTTCACAAGGCCTTTGCGTCCGTCGCGTCGGTTCCATTGGTGGCGAGGTATCTCTGCAGCGCAACCGCCCGGTCCCCGCACGCGACCAGCTCATCGACGATCTCGAGCAGAAGCTGGAACTTCTCCCGCGTCAGGCACGCGAATTCCACATCGTTGACGGCGCGTTGTGCCGGCGCCAACTCGGCAAGCAGGCGGAAGCCCTTCTCGGTGACGGTGAGCACGATGCGGCGACGATCGATGTCGCCCGGCGTCTTCTCCACCAGGCCCAGCGACTGCAGCTTGCGCGTCACGGTGGTGACGAAGGCACCGCTCACCCGCAGATGATCGGCGATCGTCTTCACATTCACTTCGCCTTCGACACCAAGGTGCGCGATCGCAATCAGCACCGTGTATTCGATGCCGGCGAGCCCGATGCGCGCTGCATGCCCTTCGCGGATGGCTTCGTGGCGGGCCAGGAAGCCGAACAGGCCATGCACGAGCCGCCTGAAATCCGCGTCGCTCCCGCCGGAAAGCAATTCCGGTCGCGATACGGTGAGCGGCATGCGGCCGGGATGTGCCCCCGGTCCTGCCGCCTGCGGCGTCTTCTTCGAAACCTTTGCCATGCTCGAAATCGGTCCTGCCCGCGCGCTCCTGGGAAGCAACGGCACAAATGCTGTGCAGCGCCTCGAGAGGGAGGCCACGCGTCGTTTACATAGCTAACTTTGTAAGCTACCTTAAAGCCGTTGTGCCGCGCGCTGCAAGTGCTGCCGGGTCTCGGGGCCACAACCGATCCAGGCAAGTGATCCTGGCAAGTGATCCTGGCAAGCGCTCCCTGCGATCGATCGTGGGATCGATGCGCGCGCACACTCAATCGTTGTTGGCTGACGGAGGATCAGGTTCATGGGCATCTGCAAGACCGGCGCCGATCACATTGCATCGCTGAAGGACGGGCGCAGCACCTACATCGACGGCGAACTCGTCGCCGATGTCACGACGCATCCGGCTTTCGCCCGCTCCGTCGCCTCGGCCGCGGCGCTTTACGACTATCAGGCCCGGCCCGAGAACCTGGAGGCCATGACCTTCGAACTGCCGGGTTCCGGCGGTCGCCGCGTGAGCCGTGCCTGGCAGATGCCGCGCTCGCTGGATGAAACGGTGGCGCGGCGCAAGGCGCTGCAGCGCTGGGCGCGCATCAGCTATGGTTTCATGGGGCGCTCGCCCGACCATCTCGCGTCCGCGCTGATTGGGCAGAAGATGGGTCTCGAAGTCTTCGAGAAGCATTCGCCGGCGCGCGCCAAGGCGTTCTCCGATTACGTTGACTTCGCCACCCGCGAGGACCTGTTCCTCACCTACGTGATCATCAATCCGCAGGCCGAACGCGGCAAGGACTGGGGCAACCAGGCGGAAGATCTCGTCGCCCGCATCGTCGACGAGGATGCCGAGGGCATCACCATCCGTGGCGCCAAGATGATGGGCACCAGCTCCATCATGGCAAACGAGGTGTTCATCGCCAGCCTGCAGCCCCTGAAGCCCGGCGAGGAGGATCTCGCCTTCTGCTGCGCCCTGCCGATGAACGCCAAGGGCCTGAAGGTTCTCTCGCGCAAGAGCTTCGAGGCCTCAGCCGTCTCCATCTACGACAATCCCATCTCCTCGCGCTTCGACGAGAACGACGCGCTCATGTACTTCGAGGACGTGAAGGTGCCTTGGGACCGCGTCTTCGTGCACCGCAACCCCGACCTGTGCCGCGCCCAGTTCCACGACACGCCGGGCCACGTCTACCAGAACTACCAGGCGCAGATCCGGCTGTCGGTGAAGACGCGCTTCCTCGTCGGTCTGGCGCGGCGCATCACCGAGACGATCGGCACCACCGACATGCCGCAGGTGCGCGAGCAGCTCGGCTATCTCGCCGCGCGGGCAGGCATGGTCGAGGCGATGCTGTCGGGCATCGAGGCCAGCGGCGCCAAGAAGGGCGAGTGGTGGGTGCCCAACCGGCATCTGCTCTACTCCGCGCAGGTGCTCACGCAGGACTTCTACCCCCAGCTGATAACGCTGATCCGCGACCTTTCGGGCGGCGCGCTCATCATGTTGCCCTCGTCCTACAAGGATTGGGAGAATCCCGAGCTCGTCCCCATCATTCGCAAGACGCAGCGCTCCGCCGGCATGAGCCCGGAGAAGAAGGTGAAGCTGCTCAAGGCGGCATGGGACGCGATCGGCTCGGAGTTCGCCTCGCGCCACGTGCAGTACGAGATGTTCTACGCGGGCGCCCGCTTCGTCACCACCGGGCACTCGTTCCGCACCTTTGACTGGGCGGATGCCTCGGGCATGGTCGAGGATCTCCTGTCGGGCTACGACCTGACTTCCTCATCGAAGCTCGCGGCTGAATAGGGCAAGCGTGGCAATGCGCATCGCCATCACCAACATCGGCACCATCGTCTCGGGCAACTGGCGCACGCCCTTTGCTTCGGGCGACACCATCCTCATGGACGCTGGCCGCATCACCCGTGTCGGCACGGCGCCTGCCGCCGAGGTGGAGGCTTGCGATGTCGTGATCGATGCCGGTGGCACCACGGCCATTCCCGGTCTCATCGACAGCCACGTGCACATCACCTTCGGCGACTACACGCCCCGGCAACGCACCGTCGGTTATCTCGAAAGCTACCTGCATGGCGGCGTCACCACGTCCATCTCGGCATCGGAAGTGCACACGCCCGGCCGGCCGAAGGATCCCGAAGGCGTGAAGGCGCTGGCGGTGGCCGCGCAACGCTGCTTTGCCACCTATCGCCCCGGCGGCATGCGTGTGTGCGCAGGCTCCGTCATTCTCGAGCCGGGGCTCACGGCGGCCGACCTGCAGGAGATCTCGGGCAAGGGCGTATGGCTCGCAAAGGCCGGCTTCGGCGCCATGCAGACCGCCTACGACTACGTGCCCCTCGTCGCCGCGGCGAAGGAGGCCGGCATGATCACCACCTGCCACACCGGCGGCTCATCCATTCCGGGCTCCGGCGCTATCACGGGTGATCATCTGCTTGCCATGCGGCCGCACGTGTCGTTCCACGTGAACGGCGGGCCGACCGCCATGCCCGATGCCGATTTCGAACGCGTCATTGCGGAAAGCGACATCGCGCTGCAGGTGTGCACCGCCGGCAACCTGCGCACGACGCTGCTGTGCGCCAACCTCGCCCGCAAGATGCAGGCCTTCGACCGCTTCATCATCGCCACCGACACGCCGACGGGCAGCGGCATCATGCCGTTGGGCATGCTCTACACCATCGCCCACTGCGCCAGTCTCACGGACGGGGCGCCAGAGGAATTCATCTGCGCGGCCACGGGCAACAACGCCAGCGTCTACCGGCTCGACAGCGGCCGGCTGGAACCCGGCAAGGCCGCCGACGTGGTCCTCATCGATGCGCCGGACGGAGGCACGCAGGCGACGGCGCTGGCGGCCATCAAGCATGGTGACATCGCCGCCATCGGTGCCGTCGTTTCCGACGGCGTGCCGCGCTTCGTGGGTCGCAGCCGCAACACGCCGGCCACCACGCGCAAGGTTCGCGTGGCGCACAATCGCGTGCTACAGGATTTCAGCGGCGCTGCGGCACATTAAGCAGTGTCCGTATGAAATCCGAGAAGGCCCTGCCGATGAGCGCAAGACCGCCGTCACCGCGTGAATTCCGAACCGTCATGGGCTCGTTCCCGACGGGCGTCGCCGTGGTCGCCACCGTGCACGAGGGCAGGCGCTACGGCGTGACCATCAACTCGCTCACCTCCATCTCGCTCGCGCCGATGATCGTGCTGGTCTCCCTCGATACGGGCAGCCTCACGGGCCGCATGATCCTGGGGCGCGGCGCCTTCACAGTGAACCTTCTGGGGGAGCATCAGGAGGAGCTGTCGCGCCGTTTCGTGTCCAAGGTCGCGGACAGGTTCGAAGGGATACCCGTCGCCGCGCGCAACGATGATCTGCCGGTGATCTCGGGCACCACGGGGCATCTCGTCTGCCGCCTGCTGCAGTCGAGCGAGATCGGCGATCACACGGTCATGTACGGCGAGGTGCTCGAGTGTGCGACGGGCGATCATGCACCGCTCGTCTATTTCGGCGGCTCCTATGGCCGGGTCGCAAGCTGGGTGAAGCTGCGCGACGCCTCCAGCGACGAACTCGAGGCCGACCTGCATCGCCGCGCCCCCGGCTGGGGCTGATCGCGCCGCTGGCGCTCCTTGCGGCGGGGTCAGCTGCGAAAGCTGCGTAACCCAGCATCGTTCCCCCGATATCCCCGCACCGCTGAACTACGCGCCTCGCGGCGCTATTAACCCCCTCTCCTCTTGCCTTTTCGGATGCCGGGCCGAAGGCGCGGCACGCCGGATCTTTCCCATCTCCGTCTTCCGCACCGGGAATGATCCCGGGTCTCGCTGCGCTCGCCCGGGAAGGCAAAGAGGAGAGCGATGTGGACTTCGGCAGGCTGGCGTGGATCTCCGCCTGCGCGGGGACGACGGGTGGGGGGACGGGAGGCGTTCCCTAAATAGCGTGATGCCCGCGCAGGCGGGCATCCACGCGAGCTTGCGAATGCATGTCCCGACGCCCCGGGCACAACGTTTTCCGGCCGCATCTGCTGGGTCACGCAGCTTCGTTTCCAACCCAGCCTATGCCCTGACGCATGTTGCGCTGCGCAGTCCGACACTCACGCCGGATCGTAGTAGTGCAACTCGAACAGCAGGCAACCCTTCTCGGACTTGAAGGGGCCGTGATAGGCGCCCGGCGGGCGGCAGGCATAAGTGTTAGGTGCGAAGCTCTCGCCGCCCTTGCCGTTCTCGTCGTTGCCAACCGTGAGGTCGCCCGAAACGAGATACACCTCCTCCCAGTAATCGTGCACGAACGGCTTCGTGGTGTAGACGCCCGGCTTGAAGCGTAAGAGGCGCGAGCGCGTGCCGCGCTTGTTCGCCTCGTCGAGGGCGCCCGTCAGGATCTTCTGCTCGATGCCCGCAGGATAGCCCGCCGGTACCTCCCAGCCCTTCGTCATGTCGACGGCGTGAAACTCCAGGTGGGCCTTGTTGACGGCCATCGGGGCCTCCTTCATCGCAAGAAAAATCAGCGTCTTCCTTCGGCGGGAGACGTCGTGCGCATGACCATAATCAATGCAAAATGCCTAAGTAAAGTAGCTTTGCACCGAAACTTCATTTTGTTATCGTCGCACGAGCCGGATGGTGCCACGGCACTGTCGCAGGCCCGCGAGAACCACACTTTCGAGGAGCGCACCGTGACAGCCCTGGCATCTCCCGCATGCGGCCGCATGGGCCGATTGATCAGCACATTCGCACTCGCGCTCGGGCTTATGTCCGCGGCGGCCTCGGCACAGGAGTTGAAGTTCGGCGCCATCGTGCCGAGCAGCGGCCCGTTCGCCGAGTGGGGGCGCACCAACACTGCGGCGCTGAAAATGCTCGAGGACGACGTGAACGCGTCCGGCGGCGTCAATGGCGCCAAACTCAAGATCGTCATCTACGACGATGCCGCGCAACCGGCGCAGGCTGCCAATGCGCTGCGTAAGCTTGCGGGCGACGACAAGGTGCTCGCCGTTGCAGGCCCGCTCACGTCGAGCGCCTGCGAGGTGACATTCCCGGTCGCCAACCAGCTGAAGATCTCGGTCATGTCGCAGGCGTCCTCGAAGCCGGGCGTCGCCGCCGCCAACCGCCCCTGGGCCTTCCGCAACACCATCGACGAGTCCGTGCTCGCGAAAGTGTCGGTGCCCTACTACAAGGAGACCTTCAAGGTCGGCTCCGTCGGCATCATCTACGACGCGAAGGATGCAGTCTCCACCGCCATCGCCACGCGCATCTTCCCGGGCATCATGGAGGCGAACGGCATCGCCGTCGCCAACAAGGACAAGCCGCTGTCGTTCAACACGGGTGAGCTCGATGTCAGCGCCCAGGTCACCGCACTGAAGGCGCTCAACGTCCAGGGCGTGGTGATCGGCGCCGACTACAGCCAGGCCGTCACGGTCCTCCGCGAGATGAAGCGCCAGGGCTTCCTGAAGCCGGTGATTGGCGGCACGCCGCTCATCTCCTCTGCCATCCTGAAGGCCGCGCCGGAAGTGCCACTCGTGGCGCCCGCCACCTACTATGCCGGCATGAAGGGCGAGCGGGTGGAGCCGTTCACCGCCAAGCTCACGCCGATCCTGCGCAAGACGTCGGGCCTGCCCGCCGAGATCGAGCCCAGCATGTACGACGCGAACATCACCGAGATCGTGCAGATGTACATCGAGGCCGCGAAGAAGGCCGGCATCACCAACAAGCCCGATACGCTCGAGGCGGATCGCGAGAAGATCCGCGACTACGTCACCACGCTGAAGGGCTTCCAGGGCTGGGGCGGTCCCATCTCCTTCAACAAGGACGGCGATGCCATCAAGGCCTTCTACGTCGTGCAGGGCGAGAAGGGGGCCTGGACGCAGAAGACGCGCGGCTGCAGCTCACCCGACGGCAAGGGCTGCTGATCCGGAACGAAATGCATAGGGCTCTCCATCTCGGAGGGCCCTATCTCCATGTCCTCTTGCCCTGATGGCGCCCATGCTTCTGCAGCAGCTCGTGAACGGACTGACGCTCGGCGCCGCCTATACACTCGTGGCGCTCGCGTTCTCGCTCGTGATGGGGGTGCTCGGCATCCTCAACCTCGCCGTGGCCGAGTTGTTCATGATCGGCGCCTATGTCGGCCTCTCCATGCTGATCGCGGGCTATTCGATCCCCGTCGCTCTGCTGGCGGCCATGGCTGTCGCGGCGGCCTTGTCGTTCCTCATCGAGAAGATCGCCTACGAGCCGTTGCGCAACTCGCCGCTTGTGACGCCTATGCTCTCCACCGTGGGCGTCTCGATCATCCTGCAGAACATCGCCACCAACCTGTGGGGCTCGGATCCCTACCAGCTTCCCGACGAGTATCTCGGCCAGCGCATCGACTTCGGCTGGTTCGCGATCGGCGAGATGCAAATCGTGGTGATCGGCGCCTCCATCGCCCTGGTGGCGCTGCTGGGCTTCGTTGTCGAACGCACCACGATCGGACGCGCTTTGCGCGCCGTGGCGGAAAACCGCGACGTGGCGCGCCTGCTCGGCGTCTCGGCCACGCGGCTCACGCTGGTAGCCTTTCTCATCTCGGGCGCGCTCGCCGGCGCCGCAGGCTTGCTCATCGCGCTGCACTACGCCGCCGTCACGCCCTACATTGGCGTGGAGACGGGGCTCAAGGCCATCGCGGTGATGGTGGTGGGCGGCGTGACCCGCATCTGGGGCGCGCTGCTCGCCGGTCCGCTCATCGGCATGGCCGAGGTGATGACGGTTGCCTATGGCGGCGCGGCGCTGAGGGACTTCATCGTCTACGGCTTCATGATCGTCATCCTGCTCGTGCGGCCAGCAGGGCTTTTGGGCCAGCGCGGCGTCGAAGACGGACAGCGCTCATGATGTCGACCTATCAGGCTGCCCTTGCAGCCGACATCGCCATCCTCGGGCTCGGCGCACTCAGCGTCTACGTGATCCTGTCCACGGGGCAGCTGTCGCTCGGCAACGGCGCCTTCATGGGCATCGGCGCCTACTTGTCCTCGGTGCTCACCGTGAACGTCGGCCTGCCGATCACGGCGGCGCTGGTCCTCGCCGCAGCCGCCACCGGCCTCATCGGCGTGCTCGTCGGCTTCCCGGCTTTGCGGCTCAAGGGCATCTACCTCGCCATGGCCACGCTCGGCTTCGGCGAAATGGTGCGCAGCTTCTTCCTCAACCTGCCCTATACCGGCGGCTCCGGCGGTCTGCACGGCATGCAGCTCGTCTCCGTCGGCTACATGTGGGCATGGACAGCAGGCCTCGTACTGCTCGTCGCTCTGCTGGAAGGCTCGCGCTTCTGGCTGAAGCTGCGCGCGGTGCACGACGACGAGGGGGCCGCCAGTCTGCTGGGCCTTGACGTCACCGCGCTCAAGGTCGGGGCCTTCGGCGTCGGCGCTGCGATCGCCGCGGTGTCGGGCGGGCTGTTTGCGCATCATCATATCTACATCGAGCCCGGCAACTTCGGCTTCGAGCGATCGATCGAGATGGTGATCGCGGTGATACTTGGCGGCTCGACGGTGGCGCCGGGCGCGCTGCTCGGCGGCGCCATCGTCGTGCTGCTGCCGGAGAACCTGCGCTTCCTGGCGCAATGGCGGCTCGCCGCGTTCGGCACGCTGCTGATCCTGGTGCTGCTCACGCGACGGCAGGGTCTGCTCGATCGTGCGCTGTTGCGGCGCTTCCTGCCTTGGCAGCGGGCCTGACGCCATGACCGACGCCCCGCTTCTCGAGGTCGACCGCGTCACGCGCCGCTTCGGTGGCGTCACGGCGCTGCTCGACGTTTCCATTGCCGTGCCCGAGAACCGCATCATCGGCGTCATCGGCCCGAACGGCGCCGGCAAGACCACGGTGTTCAACGTCGTCACCGGCGCCTATCCGCCCAGCAGCGGCGAGGTGCGTTTCCTAGGCCAATCGCTGCGCGGCCGGCCCTCGCATCGCATCGCCAAGGGCGGCATCGCGCGCACATTCCAGAACCTGCGCCTCTTCCCCAGCATGACGGTGCTCGAGCACCTGATCGTCGCGCAGAAGGGCTCGCGGGGTCTCGCCTCGCTTCTCCCCGTTCAGGTCGGGGCGCGGGCCAACCTCGCGAAGGCGGAGGAGGTGCTCGCCTTCTTCGGGCTCGAGGCGCATCGCAATCGCCTCGCCCGCGAGCTGCCCTACGGCCTCCAGCGCAAGGTGGAGATGGCGCGCGCGCTCAGCATGGAGCCGCGGCTGCTGCTGCTCGATGAACCGGTGGCGGGCATGACGCACGAGGAAACCGCGGAGGTTGCCGATCTGTTGCGGCGCCTCAAGGCGCGCGGCGTCGCCATGCTTCTCATCGAGCACGACATGACGTTCGTCATGGGTCTGTGCGACCACCTCTACGTCCTGGATTTCGGCCAGCTCATCGCCGAGGGCACGCCGGAGCAGGTGCGCGCCAATCCGGCGGTGCTCGATGCCTACCTGGGGCAGGACGCATGATCCTTCACGTCAGCGATCTGCATGTCTCCTACGGCCCAGTGCGCGCGGTGCGCGGCCTCGACGTCAAGGTGGGCGAGGGCGAGATCGTGGCGCTCATCGGCGCCAACGGCGCCGGCAAGACCACGACGGTGAAGGCCATCGCCGGCCTGCTGCCGTACACCGGCACCATACGCTATGCCGGCGAGGCTCTCACGCCCAACGCCGCCGAGCGCAACGTCGCGCGCGGCCTTGTGCTGGTGCCGGAAGGGCGCGGCATTCTGCGGCGCATGACGGTGGAGGAGAACCTGCGCATGGGCTTCTACGCCCGCC
>JBDHTJ010000172.1:0-10539 GCA_039808585.1 Hyphomicrobiaceae bacterium
GCCTTCCAGGCATCCGACCCGCTCTCGCGCCCGCCGCCCGTTTCCTTCTCGCCCCCGAACGCACCACCGATCTCCGCCCCCGACGTTCCCATGTTGACGTTGGCGATGCCGCAATCCGATCCGCGCTCAGAAAGGAAGGTCTCCACTTCCCGCAAATCGTTGGAGAAGATCGACGACGAAAGGCCCTGCGGCACGGCATTCTGCAACGCGATCGCCTCGTCCAGCGTGCGGTAGCGCATGACATAGAGAATGGGCGCGAATGTTTCCTCGAGCATCGGCCCTTCTTGGCGCGGCATCTCCACAAGCGCCGGCCGGGCGTAGAACGATGCAGGGCCGTTGACGTCCACACGGGCGCCGCCGTGGACAATGCCCCCCACGCCACGCGCGGCATCCAGCGCACCCTGCATGCGCGCAAATGCAGCACCATCGATCAGGGGCCCAACCAGTGCGCCGGTTGTGACCGGGTCGCCTACGGACACCGTCTCGTAGACGCGGACGAGCTTTGGCACCAGGGCGTCATACACGCTCTCGTGCACCAGCAGACGCCTGAGCGTCGTGCAGCGCTGCCCGGCCGTGCCCATGGCGCCGAAGGCGACCGCGCGCACCGTGAGATCGAGATCGGCGGACGGCGTCACGATCGAGGCGTTATTGCCGCCAAGCTCCAGGATGCCCCTTCCGAAACGGCGCGCAAGCCGTTCACCAACGACGCGGCCCATGCGGGTTGAACCTGTCGCCGAAACGACGGGCACGCGCGGATCATCCACCAGCGCCTCGCCGACGTCACGCCCGCCGGTGAGCACCGTCGACAAACAGGCAGGTGCTTCGTCACCGAATCGGGCAGCCGCTCTTGCGAAAAGTGCCTGCGTTGCCAAGGCTGTCAGCGGCGCCTTCTCGGACGGCTTCCACACCACCGCGTTACCGCACACGAGTGCCAGCGCCGCATTCCACGACCACACCGCCACCGGAAAGTTGAAGGCCGAGATGACGCCGACTACGCCCATGGGACGCCACGTCTCCGTCAGCTTGTGATCGCCGCGCTCGGACGGCATGGTGAGGCCATAAAGCTGGCGCGAGAGGCCCACGGCAAAGTCGCAGATATCGACCATCTCCTGGACTTCGCCCTGCCCTTCCGAGAGGGATTTGCCCACTTCAAGCGACACCAGCAGCCCCAGCTCGCGCTTATGCGCCCGTAGCTCCTCGCCGAGCAGCCGCACCAATTCGCCTCGACGGGGAGCGGGCACAGCGCGCCAGCTCAGATAGGCATTGTGGGCCTGCCCGATGCCCTCACCCACCTGCTGCGGTGAGGAATCCATGACCAGCGCCAGCACACTGCCGTCGATCGGCGAGATGACGGAGCGCGCCACCGTCGACGCCTGAGGCAGCGCCACGCCCATCTTCAGCAGCAGCACGGCTGTTTGCGCGGCAAGTCCGGAAGCTTGGCTCATGGAAATCCTGTCGGAAGTTTTGGGCCAACCGCAGTGTGTTGCGACAAAGCCTCGATGTCGAGCGTCAGCTGGTCTTGGCGTAGATGTCGGCCTGGCGCAGCAGCTCCAGGATCGCGATGTGCAGTTCGGTCCGCACCTTCGATCCAGCCGTCACGTCTGCCAGCGTCACCCCTAGCGTGAACTCGATTCGATCGGGCGCGAACAGGTCGAGCGTCGCCTCCGGTGGCGGCGTCTGCTGCACCAGCGGCTGCGCCCGCGCTGCCTGCTCCAGGATCGGCAATACTTTGCGCGGATCAGCCTTGATGTCGGTCGTGATGCGAATGATCAGGCGACCGAGCACGTTGCGATGCGTCCAGTTCAGCACGCGCCCCGAGATCAGCTCGGAGTTGGGCACGATCAGGCTTGCCCGATCGAAGGTCTCGATCTCCGTCGAGCGCACCGAGATGCGGCGCACGTTGCCCTGCTGGTCACCCACCACGATCCAGTCGCCGACCTTGATCGGCCGCTCCACCAGAAGGATGAGGCCGGACACGAAGTTGTTGACGATGGACTGCAGGCCAAAGCCGATGCCCACCGAAAGCGCGCCGGCAACGATCGCAAGGTTCGTCACGTCGAAGCCGGCATAGGACACCGACACCAGCGCGGCGAGGCCCACACCCACGTACCCCGCGGCCATGTCCACCGAGTGGGCCACGCCCACATCGAGGCGGCCCTGCGCTAGCACCCGCTCGCGCAACCAATGCTGGATCATGCGCGTCATGAACAGAAGCGCGATGAACATCACGATACCGATTAGGATGCGCATCAGAGAAATGCGGAACTGCCCGATCTCGAACCCGAAGAACAGGGCCTTCGCCCAGTCGCGGATATCCTCTCCGGCAAAGCCCCACTGCAGCATCAGGAGCGGCACTGCGACCATGATGATCGCAAGCACCGCAGCCGTCTCGGCGAGCTTGATGAGCTGCCCCTGCCGGTCGCGATCGATGCCGAAGCGTGTTTCGAGAACGGCGCCGAGCCTGTTGGCATCTCCCGGGCGCTGGCGCGTCGCCGCCCGCACACCGAGATACAAGAGCCCCGTGATGGCCAAGATGGTGCCAGTAAGCACCACCTGCTGGGCGATGTATCGGCCGAGCGCCACATAGCCCAAGCACGACACGACGACGATTGCGATCACGATCAGCCATAACGGCAGCTTGATCCACAGCGGCCACAGGCGGCTCGGTCTGCTGCTGAGCTTGTCGAGGCCGTTTACCGGCCGCAACGGCCCCGTCTGCGGCACAAAGCGCGTGAACAGCATGAGCGCGAGCAACAGCGCCGTGAGAATGTTGGTGATGAACGTCTGCGCCACGGTGACGAGCAGCGGCACGTAGATCGCGCGGCCGAATTCGACGAGCACGGTATCGAGGATGTAGACGGCAAAGATCCCGCGAATGAAGAGCAGGATGTACGCGGCCGTGCTGTCATCGACCGGGATCAGGCGCCATTGTGGTTCACGCGGGGCGAGCGCCACTTGCGCGATCGTCGAGCCGGCGATGTAGAGCAGCAGGCCGTGCAGCGCCATTTCCGCGGGTCTTTCCCACGGTGCGTAGATGAGCCCGAGACTGTCGAACCCTGCATAGATGGCACCGGTTGCCAGCATCGGCCCGAACATGAAGGCAGGCGCAGCGAGTGCCGCGGACCCAATGCGATCGAAGAACGTCGGAATGCCATCGATGCGCGACCTGCGGCGGTTGATCCATCGGTGCATGAACACCGCCACAAGCAGCCCGCCGCCGAGCGCACCGGCAATCAGCGCCGAGAACGCGCCGCCCTTCTGGATTCCGTTCTGGAACCAGTCGCCGCCATAGTATTTGGCACGGCCGATCACGCTCGGCATGCGGTCCGTCACGTCGTTCCATACCGCCGGAGTAAGCGGACTCGGGCGCCGCTCGAAGAGGTTTCGCGAAAAGATCTGGTAGCGCATCACGGTGATGCGATCGATCAGCTGCTTGGCCCGGACCCAGGCAAGCTCTGTCGTCTTGATGGCCCCGTCGAGCGCTGCCGCAAGCGCGTTCAGTCGCGCCCGCTCCGCCGCGATTGTAGCCGACTCCGGCCCGTCCTTCGGCGGCGGGCCGAGGCGCTCAATCTGGCTGCGCACTTCCGCAAGTTGCGGACGCAGGGCTTCGGCCGTTGATGTCGAATCGTAGATGATGCTCTCGACGTTGCCACGCAACTGTTGCAGCTCGGTTTCCAGCTCCTTCAGCTGGGAAATGGATTTCTCGGCGCTCTCGATGCTCTTGGCCAGCTTCTCGATCGGGCTGGTGACTTCCGGCGGAAGGAGAGGCGCAGGCGGCGTCGCTGCCGGCGGAGCCGCTGCGGGAGCGGGGGGAGGAGCCGCAGGGGGCGCGGGAGGGGGCGAGGGAGGTGTCTGCGCCTGCGCCGCCGATAGTGAGACCGCAATCAGGCAGGCAATGATCAGAAAAATACGCACGACCCAGAACATGTCGAGGGCAACTCCATTCCCCGATTGACGATCCCCACCGGTCCGAGCTCGGACGCCACCGGTCTTGTGGCGGGTCTTTGGGCGAGCGGCAAGGCCGGAATTTGGCGGCAGCGCCAAAACGACAAGACCCGCGGCAAAAACGGTTGCCCTTCCAAGCCGATGCGGCGCGCGCAACAGTCTTGGGAGCCCCGGTTCGGGCGTCCACAGGCCAAATTGGCTCCGCGGAACGAATCGTGGTCAAGGATCGAAGGATCAGTGCCATCGGAAGCTCAAATGTCCGCCTATCTGTCACAGCTGAATGCGGCACAGCGCCAGGCGGTCGAGCATGGCGTGCGCGGCAAGGACGATCATCTCGGACCTCCCCTGCTGGTGATTGCGGGCGCGGGTTCTGGCAAGACCAACACCTTGGCGCACCGGGTGGCGCATCTCCTCGTCAACGGCGCCGACGCAGGGCGCATCTTGCTGCTCACCTTCTCGCGTCGGGCGGCCGCCGAAATGGAACGACGCGCCGAGCGCATTGTCACCACCGCGATGGGCCAGGCCGTGGTGGGCCGCCTGCAGTGGTCCGGCACGTTCCACGCCGTCGGCGCGCGCATCCTGCGCATGTACGCCCATGCGATCGGCCTCGACCCCTCCTTCAGCGTGCACGACCGCGAGGATTCGGCCGACCTCATCAATCTCGTGCGGCACGAACAGGGTCTTTCGGAGAAGGACAAGCGCTTCCCGCAGAAGGGCACGTGCATCTCCATCTACTCGCGCGCCGTCAACAGCGGCGAGCCCCTGGAGACCGTGCTTCTGCGCCACTTCCCCTGGTGCGCGGAGTGGCAGAACGAGCTGCGCGACCTGTTCGAAGCCTACGTCACGGCCAAACAGAACCAGCAGGTGCTCGACTACGACGATCTGCTCCTTTACTGGGCCGAGCTGATGTCGGTGCCTGAGCTGGCTTCCGATGTGCGCGCGCTTTTCGATCACGTCCTCGTCGACGAATACCAGGATACGAACGCACTCCAGGCGCGCATTCTCCTGGGCCTCAAGCCGGACGGCCGAGGGCTGACAGTTGTCGGCGATGATGCGCAGGCCATCTACGGCTTCCGCGCCGCCGACGTGCGCAATATCCTCGACTTCCCCCGCCTGTTCCAGCCGGCAGCGCGTCTCGTGACGCTGGAGGAAAACTACCGCTCGACCGAGCCCATCCTCGCCGCTTCGAATGCCGTCATCGGGCTCGCCGCCGAGCGCTTCACCAAGAACCTATACTCGAGCCGCGCGGGCGATCAGAAACCTGCGCTGGTGACCGTTGCCGACGACATCGGCCAGGCCAATTACGTCGTCGAAAGCGTGCTGCGTCATCGCGAGGAAGGCCTGCGCCTCAAGGACCAGGCAGTGCTCGTGCGCACCGGCCACCACAGCGCCATGCTGGAAGTGGAACTGGCCCGCCGCAATGTGCCTTTCGTCAAGTTCGGCGGTCTCAAGTTCGCCGAGGCCGCGCACGTGAAGGACATACTCGCCATCCTGCGCTGGGCCGAAAATCCTGCCGATCGCGTTGCCGGTTTTCGCGTGCTGCAGATGCTCGATGGCATCGGGCCCGGCGTAGCGGGCAAGGTGATGGATCGCATGACGGGGCGCGACGCACACGATGCGCTCGCCACCTACGTCCCTCCGGCGAAGGCGCGCACGCCCTGGCGCGATCTGGTCGGGCTGATGCAGGTGTTGCTTGCCCGGCCCGAGTGGCCTTCCGAGTTCGACACCGTCCGCCAGTGGTACGAGCCGCACATGGCGCAGCGCTTCGAGGATGCCCTCGTGCGCGTCGGCGATCTCGACCAATTGCAGCTCATCGCCTCCACGGCAAAGTCGCGCACGCATTTTCTGACGGACCTCACGCTTGATCCGCCGGATGCAACCTCGCAGGAGGCCGGCAAGCCGCTGAAGGACGAGGACTACCTGATCTTGTCCACCATTCACTCGGCGAAAGGCCAGGAGTGGAAGGCCGTCTACGTGCTGAACGTGGTGGACGGCTGCATACCCTCCGACATGTCGACGGGAACGAGCGCCGAGATCGAGGAGGAGCGGCGGCTGCTGTACGTTGCGATGACGCGCGCCAAGGATCATCTCTCCCTCGTGGTGCCGCACCGCTTCTACGTGCACGGACAGCCGCGCAACGGCGACAGGAACGTATTCGCCTCGCGCAGCCGCTTCATCCCCAGAGGCATCTGCGCCGCTTTCGAGGAAACGATGTGGCCCCGCCCCGCAAGGCATGCCGCCGCTCCAGCCTCCATCACGACTGCCACTGTCGACCTCGCGGCAAGGATGCGGGGCGCATGGCGAAAGGCGCCGGCCAGCCGCTAGCCAGGTCTGCGCCATGCCGAACTTGCTGTTGCCGTGAAGCGGTTCCGCGTCGACAATCCCACCACGGGCTCGGCCGGGCACAATCGGCAAGCGACGGCAAAACCGGAAGGAAAGAATGTCGGCAAGCAGCAGGCCCGGGACGTTTGCGCCACTCCATCACCGCCTGTTCCGGGACATGTGGCTGGCAAGCCTGTTCTCGAATCTCGGCCTCTTCATCATGGGCGTCGGCGCCGCCTGGGACATGACCAAGCTCAGCGGCTCGGCAACGATGGTTGCCCTGGTGCAAACTGCGTTGATGCTGCCCGTTGCCCTCTTTTCGGTGGCATCCGGCGCGCTCGCCGACATGTTCGACCGTCGCAAGGTTGCCCTCGTAGCCCTGACCATCTCCATCGCCGGTGCCGCCGCGCTCACACTCGTCGCCGCAACCGGCCACCTCAGCGCGACCTTGTTGCTGCTGCTCTGCTTCGTGGTGGGCACCGGCACCGCCCTGCTCTGGCCCGCCTGGGGCGCCTCCGTCGCAGAGCAGGTACCGAACGAGGTGCTGCCTTCTGCCGTAGCCCTCAACGGCATCAGCTACAATGTCGCGCGCAGCTTCGGCCCCGCCATCGGCGGCGTCATTGTTGCCGCGGCCGGCGGACTTGCCGCATTCGCCACCGCGGCATTCTTCTACATACCCCTGCTGGCCGTGCTCTACCTTTGGAAGCGCGTCGCAGAACCGTCGCGGCTTCCCCCGGAGAACCTTGGGCGAGCCATCATCTCGGGCTTCCGCTACGTCCTCAACGCGCCGCCCATCCGAATGGTGATCTCGCGGACACTGGTTGTGTCCCTCGCAGGCGGGTCCGTTGCAGCACTTTTGCCCCTCATCGCGCGCGACCTGCTGGGAGGCGGGGCGCAGCTGTTCGGCCTGCTGCTCGGCTCGTTCGGCATCGGCTCCATCCTCGGCGCCCTCAACGTCGCGCGCCTGCGCACCCTGTTCAGTGGTGAGGTGTGCGCCAGGCTGGGCGCCCTGGCCATGGGCGTGGCCGTGCTCATTGTCGCAACAAGCCCGTTCTCGGTGCTGACGGCAATGGCACTGCTAATGTTCGGCGCGGCATGGACCGTGAGCATGATGATCTTCAACGTCAGCGTGCAGATATCCGTGCCTCGCTGGGTTTCGGCGCGCACACTTGCGAGCTATCAGGCGGCTGTGGCGGCAGGCGTAGCGATCGGCGGCTGGGGCTGGGGCGTTCTGGCCAGTGCCCATGGCGTGGAGACCGCGCTTCTCGTCTCCGCAGCGGCACTTGTCGCCTCGCCTTTGCTCGGCCGCTGGATCCGAATACCCGCAATCGAGGATGGCATCGTGGGCGCCTCCGATGAGCTGGCCGATCCGGAGATGCGCTTGCCTCTGACCGCGCGCAGCGGCCCCATCGTGGTCGAGATCGAATATCGGGTAGACCCCAACCGCGCCCGCCTTTTCTATGCCGTGATGCAGCAGGTCCGCTCGAGCCGCATGCGCAATGGCGCCTATGGCTGGTCCATCGCCCGCGACATCGCCGATCCCGAACTCTGGACCGAACGCTACCACTGCCCCACCTGGCACGACTATCTCCGCCAGCGCAACCGGCCGACGCAGGCCGAACGAGAGCTGCATCTGCGCGCCATCGAATTCCACAAGGGCCCAGAACCGATCCGCATCCGCCGCATGCTCGAGCGCCCGATAGGCTCGGTACGCTGGAAGGAAACAACCCCTGACCCGGGAGACGAGGGGCAGCACCTTCCCGGCGGCACGTGAAGCGCATTCCCGATGCCAGGCCTGTTGTCGACGCCCGGTTGCGATGCCAGAATGTTGCCTACACCATGACGACGTCTCGCACTTCTTCCCTCTAAGCGCACCCCGATAGGCTTCCGTGACCGCATCTGCATCTGCACGCCTCGCAACCGATATCGGCGGCACCTTCACGGATATCGTGCTCGAGTTCGGCAACCGCCGCCTGGCCACCAAGCTACTGACCACGCCCGATCGACCCGAGGATGCGGTGGTCGAAGGGACACGCCAGGTGCTGGACGAGGCCGGGCTCTCGTTCGCCGACATCGCTGTGTTCGTTCACGGCACGACGCTCGCCACCAACGCCATCATCGAGCGCAAGGGCGCGCGCACCGCGCTGATCGCAACCGCGGGCTTCCGCGACGTCATCGAGATCGCCGACGAAGGCCGCTACGACCAGTACGACATCTTCATCGAGCGGCCGCGCCAGCTGGTTACCCGCGAGATGCGGTTCACCGTGGCCGAGCGTGTCGACGTCACGGGCAAGGTGCAGATCCCCCTCGACGAACCCGCGCTTCGCGCCCTCTGCAGCAACCTGCAACACCGGCAGATCGAGGCCGTCGCCATCGCCTTCCTGCACGCCTACGCCAATCCGGCGCACGAGCAGCGCGCCGCCGAGATCGTGTCGGAGATGCTGCCCGACGTTTCCGTCACGCTCTCGAGCGAGGTCTGCCCCGAGATGCGCGAGTATGAGCGCACCTCCACGGCCATCGCCAATGCCTACGTGCAGCCCCTCATGTCGGGCTATCTCCGCCGCCTGGAGAAGCGCTTTGCCGAGGAAGGCTATCGCAGGCCGATCCACCTCATGACTTCGGGCGGCTCGCTCGCCAGCTTGCACACGGCAGCCCGCTTTCCCATCCGCCTTGTCGAATCCGGTCCGGCCGGCGGCGCCATCCTGGCCGCGCACGTCGCCGCCGAACGCAGCGCGCCCAAGGTGCTCTCCTTCGACATGGGCGGCACCACCGCCAAGATCTGCCTCATCCACAATTTCGATCCCTACAAGGCCCGCACCTTCGAGGTGGACCGCCAGTCGCGCTTCATGAAGGGGTCGGGCCTTCCAGTTCGCATCCCTGTAATCGAGATGGTCGAGATCGGCGCCGGCGGTGGCTCCATCGCGCGCGTCGATCCGTTGAAGCGCATCACCGTCGGGCCGGACTCTGCGGGCTCCCAGCCGGGCCCCGCATGCTACGACCGCGGCGGCCGGGCACCGACCGTCACGGATGCCGACGTCGTGCTGGGCAAGGTCGATCC
Organism: Hyphomicrobiaceae bacterium; assembly: GCA_039808585.1. Classification (GTDB taxonomy): domain Bacteria; phylum Pseudomonadota; class Alphaproteobacteria; order Rhizobiales; family Hyphomicrobiaceae; genus AWTP1-13. Next base: position 9,326 of record JBDHTJ010000172.1, read on the forward strand.
GGCACACTTCGCGGGCGGCAAGATCAGGCTGGATGTCGCCAAGGCCGAAGCCGCCATTGACGCCGCCATTGCAAGCCCCCTCTCGCTCACGCGCGATCTGGCCGCCTTCGGCATCGGCGAGATTGTCGACGAGAACATGGCCAATGCCGCGCGCGTGCACGCCGTGGAACGCGGCGTATCCGTCACCGACCACACGCTTGTTGCATTTGGCGGAGCCGCGCCCTTGCACGCCACGCGCCTTGCCGAGAAGCTTGGCATCAAGCGCATCATCGTGCCGCCGGATGCCGGAGTGGGATCAGCCATCGGCTTTCTGCGCGCGCCGGCGGCCTACGAACTCGTCCAATCCCGCTTCATGCGCCTGGACCGCTTCAACGTGGAGGCGATTGCCACCATGCTGACGGCCATGAGCGCGCAGGCGACGGCATTGGCGCAGGCCGCGGCGGGTGACCGGCCGCTGCACGAAACCCGGCAGGCCTTCATGCGCTACGCCGGCCAGGGCCATGAGATCGCCGTGCCGCTCCCCAACCGGCCGCTGACGGCGGACGACTTGGCACTCATGCGCGAACGCTTCGAGGAAGGATACCGCCGGCACTTCGCAAGGCACATTCCAGGCGCTGCCATCGAGGCACTATCCTGGGCCGTGCTGGTCACCACATCCGAGGAACGACCGCCACCCCTGCCGCCGGTGCCAGAAGCACCGTCTCCAGCGGCTTTGGCCGGCCGCTCAGTCTACGACGGCAAGGCCGGGCGCCCCCTGCAGCTCCCCGTTTTCGACCGGCTGGCCCTGCGCCCCGGACAGCGCATCAGCGGCCCGGCCCTCGTGGTCGAAGCCGGCACATCCACCTTCGTCAGCAGCGCGTTCGAGGCCACGCTCGATGCCGGCCTCGCGCTCGTCCTCACCGCAAAGGAGTGACACATGACGCGCCTGAGCGAGATCGACCTGCAGGTGATGTGGAACCGCCTGATTGCCGTGGTGGAGGAGCAGGCGCAGGTGCTGCTGCGCACGGCTTTCTCGCCCATCGTGCGCGAGGCAGGTGATCTCTCCGCCGGCATTTTCGACCGCCACGGCAACATGCTGGCACAGGCCGTGACCGGCACGCCGGGCCACGTCAATTCGATGGCCGAAAGCGTGAAGCACTTCATTCGCCGCTTCCCGGTCGAGACGATGAAGAAGGGCGATATCTACATCACCAACGATCCGTGGATGGGCACCG
>JBDHTJ010000173.1:0-10383 GCA_039808585.1 Hyphomicrobiaceae bacterium
CCTCGTAGAGATCGTAAGGCCGCAGCCCCGCGCGGCTTTCTTGGTCGAGGTATGTTATGCCGACCTCCAGTTCGAAGCGCTCCAGTTGCCGCACGATGCTGGTGCTGGTCTCCGACTGCAGAGAAATCGTGACACCGGGAAACTGCCGCTGGAACGGCGTGGTGATCAGCGACACCATCGGCGTCGCCATCGGGATGACGCCGATGCGAATGTGCCCGGACAGCTTTTGCGGGTCGGAACCCGCGATCTCCTCCAGAAGCGTCTTGCGCTCGGCCAGGACGCCGCGGGCCCATTCCAGGATGCGGGCGCCCTCGGGCGTGAAGCCGCGAAAGCCCTGGTTGCGCCGATCCACGATCGGCACCCCGAACTCCTGCTCCACGTTCCGCAGTGCCTGCGACAACGCGGACTGGCTGATCGCACATGCCTGCGCCGCCCTGCCGAAGTGTCGTTCGCGGGCCAGAATGACAAGGTATTCCAGTTGTCTCAGCTGCATTCAGGGGCTCGTTGGGTCGGCAGCCCGAACCGGGGCGAACCTCAATCTTTGCCTATTTATAGGCAAAGTTTGCGCCGATCCAACAAAGAACTGCGCCGTGGCAGCGCCCGGTCCCTTTGGGCTGTGTCCGCCCCATCTCCGCAGTTCACTGACGGCAAAGGCATTTTTTTGCCTGCAGTTGGGTCGGCTCAAATGCCGACATGGCCGTCGCTCTCTGCCAAGGCCTTCAACGAAAGGGCATCGACAAACGGTGAAACCTGCGTTAGAAGGCCCGCAAATTCCCGAGATAGGACGCCTCAAAGCATCTGGGAGCCCGGGGCCCAGAACGGGGCGCATTTGCCGTTACCCAAGGACCTGCCGTCATGACCGCTGTACCGATCATCCAGGATATCGAACGTCGCCAGATCGAGAAGATCAAGAGCCAGCGCAACGTACCCGAGTTCGGGCCGGGCGACACCGTGCGGGTGATGGTGAAGGTCATCGAGGTCGTCGAAGACGCGAAGGACAAGAAGAAGGCCAAGGCTGCGGAGCCTAAGGTCAACGTCCGCCTCCAGGCCTACGAGGGTCTCGTGATCGCTCGCTCCGGCGGCGGCCTCAACGAGAGCTTCACGGTGCGGAAGATCTCCTATGGCGAGGGCGTCGAGCGCGTCTTCCCGATCTATTCGCCTTACATCGCCGAGATCGAGGTTCTGCGCCGCGGCAAGGTGCGCCGCGCGAAGCTCTATTACCTGCGTGGACGCCGCGGCAAGGCCGCCCGCATCTTTGAGCGCACGGATGCGCGCGCCAAGCGCCTCAACGCCGCCTTCAAGGGCTTCAAGAAGCCGAAGGGCGAAACCGACGATCTGACGAAGATCAACGGCATCCCGACCGATCTTGCCGGCCGCCTCAACGGCATCGGCGTCATCAAGTTCGAGCAGATCGCCAACTTCTCCGACGAGGATATCGCCAACGTCGAGGAGGCACTTTCCCTCGACGGCCGGATCGAGCGCGACAAGTGGGTCGAGCAGGCCCAGGCTCTCGTGGCAGAGGCTGCGGCGGCAGAAGTGCCTGCAGCCTGACGCAAGTCGGCTTGCACGCTGTTATTCAGGCCGGTTGCGTCCAGCGCAGCCGGCCTTTTTCATGCGGCTTGGGTGGCATCGCAGCAGGAAAGCAGAGCAAGGAGGAAGCACGCATGCCGCGCCAGACCAATTCGCCCGCCTCGCGTGAGCGCCGGCTGCGGCGCTTGGCGACGCGCAAAGGGCTCATCCTGCGCAAGGTGGCCGAAGGCCGGGAAAAGGGCCGCTTCTATATGGAGCCGGAGGATGCGGGCCCCTGGAAGCGCGGCACCACGGTGCCGACGTTCACCCTCGACGAGATCGAGGACCAGCTGAACGCATAGATTTCAGGGCTGGATCACCTCGCAGGATTTATTTCTGTGATCCGCCCATTTTAAATCTGATTAACTCTATCGGCTGTATTTTTTGCCTCGGTTCGTGCAGTTGATTCCCGCTATTTTCCCGAGGCTGAAAAATGACAGATAATAATAGCCGCAAGTCTTTCCTCCAGGAGCGCCTGGCATTCATGGGCATCGACGGCCCCGCGCGTGCCGAACTCCGCGCCCTGCAACCGCTTCTCGCGAAGTCCATCGGCCCCGCCCTCGACGTCTTTTATGAGAAGGTGCGCAAGGATCCTCACCTCTCCGCGTTCTTCAAAGACGAGACCCACATCGCCCACGCCAAGTCGAAGCAGCAGCAGCACTGGGACTCCATTGCCAGCGCCGAGTTCGGCGCGGATTACGAGCGGCGCGTGAACATCATCGGCCAGACGCACGCGCGCCTGGGGCTCGAGCCGCGCTTCTATATCGGCGGCTATTCCATCGCGGCCGAGCAGCTCATCCATGCCGTGGTTGCGAAGGCCTGGCCGTCGCTGTTGTCGCTGGCGGCCAGCAAGCCGGATGCGATGGCGCGCTCCATCTCCGTGCTCGTCAAGGCCGTGATGCTCGACATGGATCTCGCTATCACGACGTATCTCGACAGCCTCGAGGCGCAACGGCAGCAGGCAGAGGCTTCCCGCGCCGCGGCCGAGCACAACCAGTCGCAAGCCATGAAACTTCTGGCGGACGGACTGGCCCGCCTGGCGCAAGGTGATCTTGTCGTGCGCATCGACCAGGATGTGGCGCCCGACTTCGAAGCCGTGAAGAACGATTTCAACCGCACCGTGGAGCAGTTGCAGAAAGCGATGCTCGCCGTGCAAGACAACGCCAGCGCGATCACTGCCGGCACCAGCGAAATCTCCTCTGCGGCCGACGACCTTTCTCGCCGCACCGAGCAGCAGGCATCGAGCCTCGAGGAGACCGCCGCTGCCCTCGACGAGATCACGGCGACCGTGCGCAAGGCCGCCGAAGGCGCACACCACGCGCGAGAGGTCGTCGATCTTGCGACCGAGGATGCCCGCAAGGGCGGTGCTGTCGTGCGCCAAGCCGTGGAGGCCATGAGCAGCATCGAGAAATCGTCGGCCCAGATCAGCCAGATCATCGGCGTCATCGACGAGATCGCCTTCCAGACCAATCTCCTGGCGTTGAATGCCGGCGTCGAGGCGGCGCGTGCAGGCGAAGCCGGCCGCGGCTTCGCGGTGGTGGCATCGGAAGTGCGCGCGCTTGCCCAGCGGTCCGCCGAGGCCGCGAAGGAGATCAAAGGCCTCATCTCCACGTCCGCGGGCTTCGTGGAACGTGGCGTTCAACTCGTCGCTGAAACCGGCTCCTCGCTGGAGCGCATCGTAACCCAGGTCACCGAGATCAACGGCGTTGTGACCAGCATCGCCTCGGGCGCGCAGGAGCAGGCGACCGGCCTGCAGCAGGTGAACAGCGCTGTGAACCAGATGGATCAGGTCACGCAGCAGAATGCGGCCATGGTGGAACAGACCACGGCTGCAAGCCACGCGCTCATGCGCAAGGCTGAGGAGATGGCAGCCGAACTCGGCAAGTTCCGCCTGTCGCAGATGCGCGAGACGATGCCCTTATCCAGCGCGCCGGCAAAGCCGCGCCTGCGCAAAGCCAGCTGATGCGCTAAACCTCCGCGCGCCGCGCAGGTGTTGCGTCGCGGTGCGGGCAGAAACCGTGATCAGCGCGAGGCGCCCTCGCGCGCGTGATCCGTGCGGTGCAGCTCCGCGCAGATCTCGTCCCTGATGCGCTTCTGATCCACCGTCTCGTTGAGACGCCCCGCTTGATAGTCCACGTGCCTCTGCGCGCAGCGTTCCCACTGCTCTGCGCGGGCTCGGTCTTCCACGGCGATGGTCGGCTTGGGTTTCAACGGCGCATCGGCGGCCTTTGGCGGCGTCTTGACGATATCGTCCTTGAGGGAGAGCTGTTGCGGCTCGACCGGCTTCCGGAACGGAAAGCAGCCACCGAGCATCGTCACCGACGCGGCCAGTATCGCGCTCGCGATGATCTTTCTCATGTCCCCCTCCAGAGCACACAACTCTGACGCCGAGATCACGCCGTAAAGCGCGCTCCCGCAGCCACAAGCTGTGGACTTCCGGTGCATATCCGATTCCCCGCCGCCATCGGCGCTGCCGCGGGCCCGCATCTGCAATTGGCAGTGGATGGCCGCGCCCCAGGCGCCGCCCATTGTGGACAACCGGCAGCCCCGTCCGGCGTTCTCAGGCCGTATTGCTGCGGCGGGCGCGGATTGCCGTGGAGGAGAGGTCCGAGAGCGGCCCGGTCAGGAATGTCCAGGCGGGCGCAGGGGCAGCCGGCAGCGTCACCGCTTTTTCCTCCGCAACCCGGTAGCGCGAGAACGCGCGCGCTGCGGGTGAGGCGAGCGCCTTGAGCCGCCAGCGCGGCCGATCCGCCACCGCGATCGGCATCAGCTCGAAAATGGTGCGCCAGGCCCGCCAGCGATGGATGGTCGCCAGGTTGTCCGCTCCCATCAGCCACACGAACTGCACGTGTGGTTTCCGTCGCTTCAGAAATGAAAGCGTCGCAGCCGTGTAGGCCGTCGGCAGGTCCGATTCGAACCCCGTGACCTTGATGCGCGTATCCGTTGCCATGCGTCGCGCCTGTTCCATGCGGTGCGCCTGCGCCGCTTCACCCGTCCGGCTCTTCAGCGGATTGCCGGGCGAAACCAGCCACCACACCTCGTCGAGAGCGAGGCGTCTCAGCGCGATTTCCGTAATCAGAACGTGCGCGGGATGCGGTGGATTGAACGAACCGCCCAGAAGCCCGATGCGCTGGCCCGCCTCCGCATGCGGCATCCGCACGCGTACGCTACCGAAGCCGGTGCGGGGAGAGACGAGGCGGAGAGTTCTTGCAGGCATGCGCCGGTTCTTGATCCTCGCCCGCTTCTTAAGCTAGTGCGCGAACATATCCATGTCGTCGAAGCCCGCGAGATCGAGTGCCGCCCGTGTCGGCAGGAAGCGGAAGCAGTCGGTGGCGTAGCCTTGCCGGCCGACGCGCGCCAGCATGAAGTCCAGCTTCTCTTTCACGGCGTGGAGATGCAGCACGTCGGATGCCGCATAGTGCTTCTGCTGGTCGGAAAGCTGCTCTGCCGCCCAATCTGAGCTTTGTTGCTGCTTGGAAAGTTCGACGCCGATGAGCTCGCTCACGAGGTCTTTCAGGCCGTGCCGGTCCGTGTAGGTCCGGGCCAGCTTGGAGGCGATCTTGGTGCAGTAAACAGGGTTGACGGTGACGTCGAGGTACTTGGCCAGCACCGCCAGGTCGAAGCGCGCGAAGTGGAAGATCTTCAGCACGCCCTCGTCGGTCAGCAGCTTTTTCAGGTTTGGCGCGGCCCAGGTGCTGCCGTCGAACTGCACGAGATGCGCACTGCCATCGCCCGCCGATAGCTGCACCACGCACAGCCGGTCGCGGTGCGGCTTCAGGCCCAGCGTCTCGGTGTCGATTGCAACCGCTTTCCCGAAACTGGTGCCCGCCGGCAGGTCGTTCTTGTGGTAATGGATCTTCGCGCTCATGCCGGTCCTCGATGCTGTTCCGCATCGAGGTCTAAGCTGCGGCGCCCAACCCGTCAAATTCAGCGGCGCCGAGTACCTGGTGCAGGCGGCAGGCGCACTTGTAATGCTGCCGGCCAGCTGGCACATCAATCGCCGCTGGGGCGGCGAGGTGCCCTCCCGCCCAGAGGGAACTGCGCTTGGCCCGTGAAGCACTTCGAGACAAGTCGGTCGCCGTCATCGGCGGTGGCCCTGCGGGACTGATGGCAGCCGAGGTCGCCGCGCGCGCAGGTGCCAGCGTCACCGTTTACGACCGCATGCCGTCGCTTGGCCGCAAGTTCCTGCTGGCGGGCCGTGGCGGCTTGAACCTCACGCACGCAGAGGCGCGCGAGGCGTTCCTGGCCCGGTACGGAGCGGCGCGGCCCCGCCTTGAGGCCGCCCTCGAGGCTTTTGGCCCGGAGGCCCTGCGCCAGTGGTGTGAGGAACTGGGCCAGCCGACATTCATCGGCACCAGTGGTCGTGTGTTTCCCGTCGCAATGAAGACGTCGCCGCTCCTGCGCGCGTGGCTGCGACGCCTGGCGCAGCAGGGCCTGCAGGTGAAGCTCAAGCACACCTTTCAGGGCTGGAGCGCGGACGGCAGGGCTATCGTCGCTGGCCCTGAAGGCACCCAAACGCTCGACGCGGACGCCGTCGTGCTGGCGCTGGGCGGCGCCAGCTGGCCTCACCTTGGCGCCGACGGCGCCTGGGTCGCGCCCTTCGAGGCCAAAGGTATTCACGCCGTCCCACTTGCGCCCGCCAACTGCGGCGTGACGCTGGCGTGGTCCGAAATCTTCGCCAGCAGAAACGCAGGCGCACCGCTGAAGCGCATCGCCATCCGCATCGCAGAGCATCAGGCGCGCGGCGAAGCCATCGTCACGCGCACGGGCCTGGAAGGTGGCGCCATCTATGCCATTGCAAGCCATGTACGCATGGCCCTTGCGCATGCCGGCATCGCCGCCATCGAGATCGACCTGCGCCCCGACGAGACCAATTCGAGCCTTGCAGCGCGGCTCGCGACACCCCGTGGCAAGCGCACGCTCAAAGAGCACCTGCGTCGTCAGCTCCATCTGTCGCCCGTGGCGGTCGCGCTTCTGCAGGAGGTGGCGCACCGTGACGGCGTGAACCTTGGCGCGCTGTCCCCGGATGCGCTTGCATCTCTGATCAAGGCCCTGCCCCTGCAGGTGACCGGCATGGCGGGCATGGCAAGGGCCATCTCCACCGCGGGCGGCGTCGCCTTCGATGAAATCGACGACGCGTTCATGTTGAAGAAGCTACCGGGCGTCTTCGTTGCCGGCGAAATGCTCGACTGGGAGGCGCCGACCGGTGGCTATCTGCTGCAGGCCTGCTTCGCCACGGGCTTCGCCGCCGGGCAGGGCGTGCTGCGCTGGCTCAGCCGCGATTGAGCGCCTCGAGCCGCGCTTCGGGATCGATCACCGACTGCAGCCGGAAAGCGCTGAGCCGCGCCAGTTGCAGTGTAAGCGCCTTGCGCCGCGCTCCGGGCAGCTTGTGCTCGGGAGCCGCCCTCACGATCTCCCCGCCGTACCGATCGGCGATGATCAGGCCCGTATCCTCGGGCAGGACCTCCTGCGGGAAATCGGGCGCCACGGCGAAATAGAGCTTGTCACAGAACGGCCTGTACTCCGGCCATTTGGCATCGGAGCGGAAATCCTCCAGGCACGATTTGATCTCGATGATCGAAATCTCCCCCTCGCGCGACAGCCCCATCACGTCCGCCCGTCGCCCGTTCGCGAGCGCCACCTCCGTGAAAGCCGCCGTGCCATGTGCGGCGATCAGCCGGACCACGCCCCTGCAGATGCGGAATGCCGCGTCCGATTGCCGGCCATCCTCGACCACTGTCGACCGGGCAAGGTTCGTCTTGGACAAGACACTGGCGGAATTCGGGTCGGCGGGCACGCGCTACCTCGTCTCTTTGCCACTTGGCGCAGAGTTCCCTTGATCCACGACAAAGGGCCTTCGCCTGCGCCCCATTAGCATAGCCTCAACATCGGTCGCCTGCTGCCCTTTCCTTGCCGTTTGTTGCCGCCTATTGTCCGGCCGCAACAAGCAGCCGTGGAAGAAGAAGCGCATGTTTTTCAAGCGGTCACAAAACGATATCCCCGCCGTGAAAGCTGTCGAGGCGGCACGGTCCGCCGCGGCCAATGCGACGCCACTGGCGGCAGGCGAGCTGCGCCGCGTCGTCGACCCTGCAACCCTGGGTTTCGCAAGCACGGCCGACCTCGAGCCGATCACCGGGCTGATCGGCCAGGATCGCGCCCTGAAGGCGTTGGAGTTCGGCACCAGCATCAAGAGCCACGACTTCAATATTTTTGTGCTCGGCCCCCCGGCATCCGGCAAGACCACCGCCGTGCGCCAGCAGCTCTCGACCAAGGCGGCTCAGGGCCCGACGCCGGACGACTGGGCCTATGTCTACAATTTCGAGGCACCCAACCGTCCCAAGGCGCTGCGCCTTCCGCACGGACGCGCCAAGCTGCTCGCTCAAGGCATGGTTGGCGCCCTCACCGAGCTGCGCAGCGTCGTGCCTGGCGTCTTCGAAGGTGATGACTATCAGGCACGCCGCCGGGCCATCGACGAGGAGTTCCGCTCCAGCCAGGAGCAGGCCTTCGATGCCCTGAACACACGTGCCCAGCAGCAGAACATCGCGCTGTTGCGCACGCCCACCGGGTTCACCATGGCGCCCATGCACGAGGGCAAGGTGGTGAAGCCGGAGGTGTTCAACGCGCTGCCCGAAAACATGCGCCGCGAGGTGGAGAACAAGATCGAGGCGCTGCAGAAGGAGCTGGGCGATATCCTCGCGCGCGTCCCGAAGGCCGATAAGAAGCGCCGCGGCGCGCTGAGTGAGCTCAACGAAGAGGTTGCGCGCATCGCCGTGCACGAGGCCCTCGATGAGCTGCGCGCAGCCTTTTCGGACGTCAAGGCGGCGCTTGCCTACCTCGACGCTGCCGAGGCCGACCTCATCCAGAACATCGCCCTTTTTCTCGCCAGCGACGAGGAGAACGCGGTGGTGCGGCAGCCGCTCGACACTGCCCACGATGTCCGCTTCCGCCGCTACATGGTGAACGTCATCACCTCGAACGGGGATGGCGGCAACACTGGCTCGCCGGTGGTGGAAGAGATCAACCCCACCTATGGCAACGTCGTCGGCCGCGTCGAGCACATCGCCCAGATGGGCACTCTTGTAACCGACTTCCTGCTCGTCAAGCCTGGCGCCCTGCACCGCGCCAACGGTGGCTTCCTGATGCTGGACGTGCGCAAGCTGCTGCTTTCGCCCTTCGCCTGGGAGGCCTTGAAGCGCGCGCTGAAGGCGCAGGAGATCCGCATCGAGCAGCCGATGGAGGCTGCGGGCCTCATTTCCACCCAGTCGCTCGACCCAGAGCCCATTCCGCTCGACGTGCGCGTCGTCCTCTTCGGCGACCGCGAGATGTACTACCTGCTCGTCGCCTACGATCCGGACTTCGCACGTCTCTTCAAGGTACAGGCAGATTTCGACGACAGCATCGCCCGCTCCAAGGAGAACGACACGGCTTTCGCCCGTCTCGTGGCTTCCATCGTCAAGGAGCACAGCCTGCAGCCGGTGGATGCCGGCGGCGTGGCGCGCATCATCGACGAAGGCGCACGCCTTGCCGACCACCGCGAGAAGCTGTCGATCGAGATCGGCCGCATCGCCGATATCGTGCGCGAGGCCGACCACTGGTCCAAGGCCGCAGGCCGCAGCACGACGACCCGTGAAGACATCGAGCGGGCCATCAGCGAGCACATGCAGCGCTCCGATCGCCTCCGCGACAGGTCCATGGAAACCTTCGAGCACAAGGTGGTGCTCGTCGATGTGGACGGTGCCAAAGTGGGCCAGATCAACGGGCTTTCCGTTCTTCAGCTCGGTTCCTTCGCCTTCGGACGGCCAAGCCGCATCACAGCCCGCGTGCGCCTGGGATCGGGGCGCGTGACGGACATCGAGCGCGAGGTGAAGCTCGGCGGCCCGCTGCATTCAAAGGGCGTGATGATCCTCTGGGGCTACCTCGCAGGCCAGTTCGCGCTCGACGTACCCCTGGCGTTGGCCGCCACGCTCGTGTTCGAGCAATCCTACGGCGGCGTCGATGGCGACAGCGCCTCGTCGGCAGAGCTCTATGCCCTGCTTTCCGCATTGTCCGAGGTGCCGATCAAGCAGTCGTTCGCCGTCACCGGTTCCGTCAATCAGTTGGGTGAGGTGCAGGCTATCGGCGGCGTCAACGAGAAGATCGAGGGCTTCTTCGACGTCTGCAAGCAGAAGGGGCTCACCAAGACGCAGGGCGTGCTCATTCCGCGCGCCAACGTGCAGCATCTCATGTTGCGCGAAGACGTCGTGGATGCCGTCAAGAAAGGCGAGTTCGCGATCTATGCCGTGTCGTCCATAACAGAGGGCATCGAGATCCTCACGGGCGTGAAGGCGGGCGAACGCGACACGGATGGGCGCTTCCCACCCGGCACCGTGTACCGCCTGGTGGAGGACAAGCTGCGTTCCTTCGCCGAACGCGGTCGCGACTTCTCGAAGAAGAACGGAGAGGACCAGAAGCGATGATTGCGCATGTGGCAGAGGCAGGCGAGGACCGCGGACGCGTTGTCCTGCAGGTCTGCTCGCCGCAGCCCAATTCCCTGGCTCTTCTTGCCGCCGTGAAGATCGCGCAGGCTTTTCAGTCAGAGATCGAAAGCCTGTTCATTGAGGATGCACAGCTGTTCGACTGCGCAGCCTTCGGCTTCGTACGCGAGATCTCGCTTTCGGGGCGCACCCATAAGCAGCTTTCGGCCGAAGGCGTGGCACAGTCCCTCCGACTGGCGGCCCAGGGAGCCCGCCGCGAGTTGGAGCGGCTCGCGAAATCTCTCAACGTGCCCCTGCGCACCCGTGTCGTGCGTGCCGATCCACTGGCGGCCCTGCGCGC